>JAICNR010000225.1 GCA_025931135.1 Gemmatimonadota bacterium
GACGATGGCCGGCGCCCAGCGCCAGGCGCATGAAGCGAAGGAGGCGGCCGCACGGGAGGGAGAGCTCCTCAAGCGCGAAGCGAAGATGGAGTCGGAGAAGATGGTCGCCGATGCCGAACGCCGGCGGGAGTCGCTGGAGCAGCGGATCGGGGAGCTCCAGGCCGGCGAGCGGGCCTTCCTGAACCGCCTGAAGGCGTTCCTGGACGAGCACCGCCGGACTCTGGAGGCGCACCCGCTGCTCGCCGACAGCGATGCCGGACCACGAACGAAAGGAACTCGTGAGCGATAGCCTGATACAGCGGATCGACGAGGCCGTGGCCCGCATCCGCGGACGGACGGAGCGCAGGCCCGAGGTGGGGGTCGTTCTCGGCACCGGGCTCGGAGCCCTCATCCGCGACATCGAGGTCGACGAGACGATCGAGTACTCCGAGATCCCGCACTTCCCGGTCTCGACGGTGGAGAGCCACAGCGGCCGGCTCGTCGTGGGCCGGCTCGAGGGCCGGCAGGTCATGGCGATGCAGGGCCGGTTCCACTACTACGAGGGATACTCGATGGAGCAGGTGACCTTCCCGATCCGGGTCATGCAGCGAATGGGGGTGGACACGCTGGTCGTCTCCAACGCCTGCGGGGGGATGCATCCGAGCTATCGCCGCGGCGACCTCATGCGGATCGACGACCACATCAATTTGATCGGAGACAATCCCCTGCGGGGTCCGAACCTCGACGCGCTGGGGCCACGCTTCCCCGACATGAGCGAGCCGTACGACCGGGGCCTCGGAGCGCTGGCCGACCGGGTGGCTCTGGAAGCGGGGATCCGGCTGCACGTGGGAGTCTACGTCGCGGTCGCGGGCCCCAATCTCGAGACGCGCGCCGAATACCGGTTCCTGCGCATGATCGGAGCGGACGTGGTCGGCATGAGCACCGTGCCCGAGGTGATCGTCGCACGGCACGGCGGCATGCGCGTGCTGGGCATCTCGATCGTTACCGACGAGTGCTTCCCGGACGCGCTCGAGCCCGTCGACGTGGAGACGATCATTCGCGTGGCCGGCGAGGCCGAGCCTCGTATGACGCGGATCATCCGCGAGACGATAGGGCGCCTCGACGAGGCGGAACGGCTGGCGCCGCTGGAGGTGGGCTGAGTGTCCGACGCGACGCGCCAGCGGGACTATAAGGAGACGCTGAACCTGCCGCGCACGGCGTTCCCCATGCGCGCCAACCTGCCGCAGCGGGAGCCCGACACGCTCGCGCGCTGGCTGGAGCGCGACCTGTACGCCGAGCTGCGCCGGCGGCGCGCCGACCGCCAGCGGTGGGTGCTACACGATGGGCCCCCGTACGCGAACGGGCACATCCACCTCGGCCACGCCGTGGACAAGATCCAGAAGGACATCATCGTCCGCAGCCGCTCGATGATGGGCTACGACACGCCCTACGTGCCGGGCTGGGACTGTCACGGCATGCCGATCGAGATCAACGTTCAGCGCGAGTTCCAGGAACGGGGCGAGCAGCCGGGGCTCCTGGAGCTGCGGGCGCGCTGCCGCGAGTACGCCGCCGAGTGGGTGGCCACGCAGCGGGCGGAATTCCGCCGGCTCGGGGGCTGGGGCGCATGGGACGATCCGTACCTGACGATGTCGAACGAGTACGAGGCCGACATCGTCGAGGTCTTCGCCGATCTGGTCGAGGGCGGGTACGTGTACCGGGGCCTGAGGCCCATCCACTGGTGCACGGTCTGCCAGACCGCGCTGGCCGAGGCCGAGATCGAGTACGCGGACAAGAAGTCGCCCTCGATCACGGTCAAGTTCGACCTGCGCGCGGATCCGAAGGGGGTCTTCGGGGCGGCCGCGGAGTCCCCGGGAGTTCTGATCTGGACCACGACGCCCTGGACGCTCCCCGCCAACCGGGCCGTCGTCGTCCATCCGGACGTCGCATACGCGGTGGTGGAGACCGATCGCGGCACGCTCCTCTACGCGGCCGACCGACACGAGGAGCTGGCGAAACTGTTCACGCGGGCGCGCGTGGTGCGCACGCTGACCGGCCGCGAGCTCGAAGGGCTGGTCTTCACCCATCCCCTCGAGGATCGGGCGACCCCCCTCCATCTCGCC
>JAICNR010000052.1 GCA_025931135.1 Gemmatimonadota bacterium
CCGCTGGTGTACGGCGGGGCGAGCTCGGTGGAGCGACTGGAGCGCGCGCGCGCGGCGCTGCGCGCGGTCGACCTAGAAGATCGGGCCTCGCACAAGCCGAACGAGCTGTCCGGCGGCCAGCGCCAGCGCGTCGCCATCGCACGCGCGCTCGTGACCGACCCCTCCATCATCCTGGCCGACGAGCCGACGGGGAACCTCGACTCCAAGACTAGCTCGGAGATCATGAGCGTCTTCGACCAGCTGCATGCCGCCGGCAACACGATCATTCTCGTCACGCACGAGGCCGACATCGCGGCCCACGCCCATCGCGAGGTCTTCCTGCTGGACGGGAAAGTCGAGCGGGATCAGGTCCGGACGGCCCGTGCGACCGCGTCGGCCCCCGGCACGTCCACCCTCTAGGAGGGGTATCTTCCTCGCATGACGATCGACACCTGGACCGAGGTGCGCCCCGGCACGCGCGTAGTGGTCGCGATGAGCGGCGGCGTGGATTCTAGCGTCGCGGCGGCGCTCCTGGTCGAGCGCGGCTGCGACGTGGTCGGGATCACGATGAAGAACTTCTGCTACGCGGACGTTCCTGAGGAGCGTGCTGCGGCGGCGTGTTGCTCGCTGGAGGCGATCGAGGACGCGCGCGGGGTCGCGCGACGGCTCGGGATCCGTCACTCCGTGATGGACTTCGAGGGCTCGTTCCGGGAGGCGGTGATCGATCCCTTCGTGGCGGAGTACGCGGCCGGCCGCACGCCGAACCCCTGCGTCCGCTGCAACCGGTTCGTGCGCTTCCCGCAACTGTGGCGGAAGGCCCGGCTCCTGGGCGCCGCGTTCGTTGCCACCGGCCACTACGCCCGCGCGGTTCGGGGCGGCGACGACATCCGGGAAGGCACCGAGGACGGCGGCGGCCACGGAGAGGTGCGCCTTCTGCGACCAGCCGACCGCACGAAGGATCAGACGTTCTACCTCTGGGGGCTCGGTCGACCCTTCCTCGAGCGCGCGATCTTCCCGCTCGGCGGGCTGACGAAGGACGCGGTGCGAGCTCATGCGCGTGCGCTCGGGCTCGGCGTGGCCGCGCGGCCGGAGAGCCAGGACATCTGCTTCATTCCGGACGGAGACCTCCGCGGCTTCCTCGAGCGAAACCGCGCCGGGCAGGAACTCGCCTCGGATCGGTTCGCCCCCGGCCCGGTAGTCACCGCCTCAGGGGACCGACTGGGGACACACCCCGGCAGCGCGTTCTTCACCGTCGGGCAGCGGCGTGGCCTGGGCGTGGCCGGCGATCGAGCGCTGTATGTGACCGCGGTGGCCTCGGACAACACGCTGGTCGTCGGCAGCGATGACGATCTCCTAGCCGACGGGCTCGAGGCCGAGGACGTGAACTGGCTCGTCGAGCCGCCGCGCGCCCCGTTCCGGGCGTCGGCCCAGATCCGCTATCGCTCGCCCGCGGCGCCCGCCGAGATCGTGCCCGGACCCGACCGCACCGCTCGTGTCCGGTTCGAGAAACCGCAGCGGGCGATCGCGCCCGGGCAGTCCGTCGTGTTCTACGACCGCGACCGCCTGCTGGGCGGGGCTACGATCGTGGGGCGCTGAACGCGAATTCCAGCACGCGTTCCGGTCGCGATCAGTACCGGAACAGGTACTGGAACTTCGCGAAGTACTGCCGCTCGACGGCCGTCAACTCGTCATCCGGCGGTTCGAACTCGTGGAAGACCTGGTTCGAGCCGACGTAGAACAGCGTGAATGGGTTGAGCTTGAGGGTCAGGAGCGGCTCGACATTGAACTGCGCGTCGAAGTCGTCGTACTGGAGCACGAGCCGCACGAAGAGCTGTCGGGTCAAGCTGAAGGTGCCACGGACGCGGGCGATCCAGCCGCCGAAAATCTCCTCGCCGCCGTCCGTCTCGTCCAGCCGGGAGTAGATCCACGACGGCTCCAGCGTGAGGCGGGAGTGCGGCTTCATGGTGCCGAAGAGCTCGAGATAGTACGCATCCCCCAGGATCGGCGGATCGGAGTTCCGCGAGATCTCGCGCCCACCCTCCGTGTAAAATCCGCCCTGCATGAAGTCGCTCGCGTTCGTGCGCGCGAACAGGGACCAGGTCCGGAGCCCGCCGAAGTCGATGTCCTGAAACTGCTCCCGCTCCCACGTGTATCCCGCCTCGATGAACGTCTGGCCCTTCAGGCTCAGCTCGATCGTCGGGTTGATGTAGTCTCCCTTGCGATCCCCCATGTCGTAGGTCCAGTTCCGTTCGGCGCGCACATCGATCGTGAACTGGTCCAACCAGTCGCGTTCGGGATAGAAGTTCAGCTCCTGGAAAACGATCAGGCGCCGGTAGTCGTTCTGGGTCTCGAATCCGTTGTCCGAGCGGTACGTGGGACTCGTCGTCCAGTAGTCGATGTCGGAGAACCAGCGCCGGCCGGTGTGCTCGAGGCTCGTGTACTGGGCGAAGCCTCCGAACGACTCGCCGTCGAAGATCGACGTGTACTCCCCGTCGTCGAACGTCTCGTCTCCGAGATCGCCCGTCGGCCCCGCCTCGTCCGGTTCCACGGTGTGGCTTCCCAGCAGCTGGTACTCGAGCCGCCAGTCTCCCAGGAACCGCTGCACACCATCCACCCCCCAGTTCGTCCCTGAACCCCCTCCGTCCTCGAACCGGCGGTCGGTCAGCAGTCCGCCGATATAGGAGTTCTCCCCATAGGTCTGCCGCGCGCGCAGGATGTTCGAAACGCTCGGCCCGGTCTGGTCGACGAAGCTCTTTTCTTCGAACGGCAGGAGGATCGGGGTGTTGTCGTCGCGCGCGCCGAGGTAAGCCAGGCTGGTGCGGCCCATCCGGCCGATCAGCTTCCCGGCCACGGTGGGATCATTGATTTGCCGCGTATAAACGGTGCTGAAATAGGTCTCGAAGAGGTCGCTTCCCTCCTGGAAGAACGGTCGGCGCTCGGGGAAGAAGAGCGCGAAGGTCGTGTTCGCGTCGACCTGGGCGACGTCGGACTCCACCTGGCTGAAATCCGGGTTCAGCGTGGCCTCCGCCGTGAGGCCCGCGGGGAACGCGTAGCGCAGGCCGAGCGATGCCTGTGCGTCCTCGTCGTAGTCCCCGAACCCCCCGTCGGGGTCCCCGCCGTCGGCGAGCTCGCCGGTCGTCGAGGCGGTGACGGCCGGAAACAGCTCGAGCGCGCCCCCGGATCGCACTCCCTGGATCCCCCGCAGGGTCCCGAACTGGCACAGGAAGCACTGCTCCCCGCGGGTCGTGGCGGCCCACGTGTACGTATCCCGGCTGCCGCGTGGCCGCGTGCGCCAGAACGTCGCCCGCCACTCCTGCTCGGCACGATCGGGGAAGCGCAGGCTCTCGAAGGGGATCTCCATCTCGACGACGTATCCGTCGTCGGTGATCCGACCCTCCGACTGGAAGACGATGTCGAACCCGTCGTCTTCCCCCGCCGCCTCGGCGAACCGCGAGTCTCCCTGCACGCCCGACGGGTTCGCGAACAGGAAGTACGCCCACGACGCGTCCCCGTAGGTGTCGAGCAGGATCCCGAAGTAGTCGTCCTGCCACATCTGGTCCCGGTCGCTGATCCGGGTCCGGATCTGCCCCGGCTCGTCGTAAGCGACGAAGCCCAGGTACAGATTCCGGTCGTCGTACGTGACGAGGACCTCGCTCTCGACCGGCGGGGCGGCGCGGATGTCGGGGAAGTTCTCGCTGAAGCCGGTCGCGCGGGCGGCGCCAACCCAGCCCGGATCGTCGAGCGACCCGTCGATCGCGATGGCTCCAGGCGCTCGGCGAACGTCCAGGACGGGTCGGTCCTGGGGGCTCCATTCCGTCACGGTCGCGGCCGGCGTCGGCGTCTGCGCGACCAGCGCGTTCCTGGCTCCCATGCCCGCTGTCCCCACGACCAGCGCGATTGCCATTCTCGAGATCCGGACCACGATTCTCTCCCTGTAACGGTCGTGAATGCTAGAAATCTAGCAGCTGCTGGAATTCTAGCACTTCGTCGGGGATTGTCAAGCCGGACGGCATGTGGTGTGGGACACCGGCTAGGCCCGCCGGGTTGCGGGAAGCTCGAACGGAGTCTACCGACGCCAGTACCCGCGGGTCAGGAGGATCAGCATCGTGTACAGCTCGAGCCTCCCCAAGAGCATGAGCGCGGACATGACCCAGAGCGCGGGAGCCGGGATCGGAGCGTAGGTCTCGCTGGGGCCCACGAGCCCGAAGCCGGGCCCCGTGTTCCCCAGCGTGGTCGTCGCCGCTCCCAGGGAGGTGGGGGCGTCGAGCCCGAGGAGGGTGAGGCTCAGGATGCCCGCGGCCAGGGTCAGGAGGTAGAGGAGCAGGAACCCGCCGACGCTGGCCAGCGTGTCCGGCGAGACCGGGGTTCCCTCCACCTTGTAGATGAACACGCCGCGGGGATGAAGGAGCTTCCGCATGGAGATCCGCGCTTCCTTCGCCACGATCATGTGCCGCAGGACCTTGATCGACCCGGACGTCGATCCGGTGCACCCGCCGATCAGCATGAGGAGCAGGATCAGGACCTGCCCGGATGGAAGCCAGAGCTCGTAGTCCGCGCTCACGAAGCCGGTGGTGGTGATGATCGAGATCGTCTGAAAGAGGGCGGCCCGGAAGCTCTCCTCGATTCCGGCCATCGTCCCCGGTAACCACAGGATCAGCGTGATCATGAAGGTCGAAGCGGCGACGATGAGCGCGTAGACCCGGAGCTCCTGGTTTCGCAGCAACGGCTTCCAGCGGCCGGCCATCCAGCTGTAGTGAAGGGTGAAGTTCATTCCGGCCAGGAACATGAAGGCGGCGGTCACGTACTGGATGAAGGGTCCGAAGCCGGACAGCGACGTGTCTTCGGTCGAGAATCCTCCGGTCGCCATCGTCGCGAACGCGTGATTCACCGCCTGAAACAGCGTCATCCCCCCGACCCAAAGGAGCACCGTCTGGACGATCGTCAGGATCGTGTACGTACCCCAGAGCACCGTCGCCGTCTGCCGGACCCGAGGGCGGAGCCGGTCGGCGGACAGGCCCGGGATCTCCGCCTGCATGAGCTGCATGCCTCCGACGCCGAGGAGCGGGAGGATCGCCACCGAGAGCACGATGATCCCCATTCCGCCCATCCAGTGCGTGAGGCTGCGCCAGAACACGATTCCGCGGGGCAGCGCGTCGATGTCGGGGACCACCGTGGCGCCCGTCGTGGTGAGGCCCGACACCGACTCGAAGAACGCCCCGGCGATCGAGGGGATGGAGCCGGTCAACAGGTAGGGGAGGCTGGAGAAAGCCGCCACGGAGATCCAGCCCAGCGTGACGATCGCGAAGCCATCGCGGACCGTCATCTCCTCGATCTTCCCGCCCGCGCGATGAGCCAGCCAACCGGAGGTCGAGGTCAGGATCGCGGCTGCCAGGATATGAAACGCCGCGGCCTCGCCATGGAAAGCGGCCACCGCCGCCGGGAGTAGCATCGACAGCCCCGCGAACGCCGTCAGCGCGCCGACGACGTTCAACACCGTCCGCTTTCGCATCAGCGGAAGAAGTCCGTCGTCTCGTCGATCGCTGCCGGCAGGGCGAACACGACGACACGGTCGCCCTGTTCGACCCGGGTGTCTCCGCGAGGGATGATGACCTGATCTCCGCGCTCGATGGAACCCAGAATCGTGCCTTGCGGCAGATGAAGGTCCGCGATTCGCTTGCCCTCGACGCGCGAGCCCGGCAGCACTTCGTACTCCATCGCCTCCGCCTGATTGCGCTCCATGACCGCCATCGAAAGGATCCGTCCGCCGCGCACGTGCTGCAGGATCCGGTTGGCGGTCGAGAGTCGGGGGCTCACCGCGGCGTCGATTCCGATCCTGGTCACGAGCGGGATGTACTCGGAGCGCTTGAGCAGCGTGATGACCTTCTTCGCGCCGAGGTGCTTGGCGAGCAGCGAAGCCAGGAGATTCGTCTCGTCCTCGCTCGTGACTGCCGCCAGCCCGTCCGTCTCCGCAATTCCCTCCTGGGACAGAAGGTCCAAGTCGGTGGCGTCGCCGTGGAGCACGAGGCCGCTTTCCAGCTTCTCCGCCAGCGCCACGCATCGGTCACGGTCCTGCTCGATCACGGTCGGCTGCACGCCTTCGCGCTCGAGCATGGTTGCCAGGTGGGTCCCGACGCGCCCCCCGCCGAGCAGCATCGCGCGTCGGATCCGCTCCCCCTCGAGGCCCAGCAGCCGATAAGCCTCGGGCAGATACTCCGCTTCGGAGATGAGGTAGATCGTGTCCCCCGCCTGGATCCGGGTAGCTCCATCGGGGATGATCGACTCATTGTCCCGATCGATCGCCACGGTCAGGAAGTGGCGGCCCTCGAGTGCGCGACCGATCTCCTCGAGCGATCGGCCCACCGCGGGCGCCGCGCTTCCCACGGGCAGAGCCAGCAGCACCACGCGACCGCCGGCAAACTCCGCCACGTCGGTTGCCGCCAGGCGATGGAACAGCTTGAAGATCTCCCGCGCGCACTCCTGCTCGGGGTTGATCAGCAGATCGGCCCCGAACCGCTTCTCTTCGAGGATCCCCCGCCGCTCGGAGTACTCGGGATTGCTGACACGCGCGACCTTGAGTTCGACCTGGAACTGGGCCGCGATCAGGCAGGCGATGAGGTTCACCTCGTCGAAGTTCGTAACCGCCAGGAGCAGGTCCGCGCCCCGGATCCCCGCCTTCTCGAGGCAGGTCAGGCTGGCGCCGTTGCCCTCGACGACGAGCACGTCCAGCTGAGACTGGATCCGCCCGGCCAGGTCGGGGTTGCGCTCGACCACCGTGACGTCGTGCTGCTCGACCGACAGCCGGGCGGCGAGGTGGTACCCCACCTCTCCCCCTCCGATGACAACGACCTTCAACTCGAGCCGGCCTTCCCACGACCGTCCGAAACGAGCACCGAGCGGAGCGCTTCCCGGAACCGTCGGGGAACCTCGCGAATGGCGTCGGCAGGAACGTCCATGTGGGTGACGAGTCGAATCTCCGTGGGCGAGACGTCGAATGTACGGACACCCATCTCCTCGGCGGCTTCCACGAGTGCGCGGGCGGTCAGGCCCCGGGCGGCCGTCCGCACCAGGATCATGTTCGTCTCCACATGCCCCACGTCGACGTCGATCTCGTCGAGGACCGAAAGCCCGGCAGCGATCTCCTTCGCCAGGATGTGATCATCCGCCAGTCGCTCGACGTTGTGTTCGAGCGCGTAGATTCCGGCCGCGGCCAGGATCCCCGCCTGGCGCATGCCGCCGCCCAGTCGTTTCCGTACCCGGCGCGCGCGGGCGATCGTCTCGGCGCTTCCCACCAGGCACGTGCCGACGGGCGCACCGAGGCCCTTGGAGAGGCACATCGAGACGGTGTCCGCGCACTTCGCCCAGCGGTCGATCGGCACGCCGCTGGCGACCGCGGCGTTGAACAGGCGCGCGCCGTCCAGGTGAACGGAGAGTCCTCGCTCGCGAGCCCAGCGCGAGACCGCCTCCATCTCGGCGATGGGGTAGATGCGGCCGCCGTGTCCGTTGTGCGTGTTCTCGAGACACACGAGCCGCGTCGGGGCGAAGTGCGGGTCCAGCGGCCGAACGCGGCTCACGAGGTCGGAGACCCGCAGGGCTCCGTCGGCGGTATCCACCGGGTTGAGCTGGACGCCCGAGAGGGCGGCCGGACCGGCCGCTTCGTAGTTGAAGATGTGGGCCCGGCGCTCGATCAGGACCTCGTCGCCCGGCGAGGTCAGGACCTGGACGGCGGTCTCGTTCGCCTGGGTCCCGCTCGGGAAGAAGAGGCCCTTTTCCTTCCCCGCCAGCTCCGCGATCATCGCCTCGAAACGCTTGACCGTGGGGTCGTCTCCGAGGACATCGTCCCCGAGGGGCGCTTCGACCATCGCCCGCTTCATGTCCGGAGTGGGGCGGGTCACGGTGTCGCTGCGGAGGTCGTAGACGGTCGTCATGGCCCCTAAGGCTGCCGACCTTCGCGTCGCTCCGCAACCGGTTTTCCCTCCGGGGCCGGCATCCCCTCGGCCCGCCAGGCCTCGAGGAGGGCGACGAGCGCCCGGGCGGCATCCGCCCGCTGCAGCGGCTCGCCGCGAGCCCAGACCCGTGCCAGCTCCGCGGGCCGCTCCGCGGCGGCCCAGGCGAGAAACGGGTCGAGCGCGCGGCGGAGTTCCTTCGGATCGGCACGCGGCTGCTCCAGGATCAGACGCGGGCCCCGGAGGACGAGGACGAGCTCCAGTCGGGGTCGTATGCCCACGAGATCCCAGGCGTCGTTCGTCACCTCGATCCCGGCGTAGGCCGCATGAGCCGCGGGGTCGTATTCCCACGTGACCACCCGCCACCGCTCGTGGAGAGCCGCCCGGTATTCGAGGACGGGTCGTGCCCTCTCGCGCCGGTAGTAGTAGCCCCCTCCCAATGACCGAAGGACAAAGTCCGTGGTGGTCAGATCCAGCGCAGCGTCCACGTCCCCTCGGTCGACCGCCTCCACGTAGGCCCGCGCCACCGCCTCGGGGGTCGGTTGCAGGACGAGCGGCGTCACGCAACCCAGGACCAACCCCACCCATGCGGCCCGCTCCGCCCACGTCACCCGCTCCCTTCGAATCAGCTCCACATGAACCTCTTCTTCGCGCTTGACAGCCGCCGGTCGGACCCTAGAATATGATGCCGTTAGGGAGTGTAACTAGGGTTTCCGCCGGGCGTCCCGCGACGGGCGCCGACGGCGGATCCGAGCGTTACAGGCCCGGGCGCGGCCCGGGCTACACCACGGGGTGTAAAAGACCGGGGTGGAGGGTTCCTAATCTCCGCCGCGGTCTTTTTTTTGTACCGATCTCTTTGTGCAGCCCGCTTATTTCTCTGGAGCGCAACCGCCGTTTCCTCGGGAGGACGCATGGATCGCGACAAGGTGATGGAGCTCGTCAAGAAACACGACGTCAAGTACGTGTATCTCTGGTTCACCGACATCCTCGGGTTCCTCAAGAGTTTCGCGATCACGCTCCATGAGCTCGAGGTCGCGCTCGACGAGGGTATGGGGTTCGACGGATCCTCGATCGAGGGATTCACCCGGATCCAGGAAAGCGACATGATCGCGCGCCCGGCTCCCGACACCTTCGCGATGATGCCCTGGCGCGTAAACGGGGACGCGGTGGCGCGCATGATCTGCGACGTAACCACGCCCGACGGGGAGCCTTATGACGGGGACCCGCGTTGGGTTCTCCGCCGCGCGCTCGAGAAGGCCTCCGCACAGGGGTACAAGTTCTACGTGGGTCCGGAGCTGGAGTACTTCTACTTCCCCAGCCCGACCGACCCGACGCCCCTCGACCAGGGCGGCTACTTCGACCTCCTGCCGCTGGACGAGGGAAACGATCTCCGAAAAGAGACCATCGGCAATCTCGAGTCGATGGGCATCAACGTGGAGTACTCCCATCACGAGGTGGCTCCCAGCCAGCACGAGATCGACTTGCGATACGACGAAGCGCTCCGCATGGCGGACACGGTCCAGACGTACAAGACGGTCGTCAAGCGCACCGCTTACGAACACGGGCTCTATGCGACCTTCATGCCCAAGCCCATCTTCGGGCAGAACGGCAGCGGAATGCACTGCCACCAGTCGCTCTTCAAGGGCAACAAGAACGCGTTCTTCGAAAAGGACGCCCAATACCACCTGTCGCCAACGGCGCTCCAGTACATCGCCGGAATCCTCAAGTACGCGCGCGAGTTCGCCGCGATCACCAACCAATGGGTAAACTCCTACAAGCGACTCGTTCCGGGGTACGAAGCCCCGATCTACGTCTCGTGGGCGAACGCCAATCGCAGCGCCATGGTCCGCGTGCCCAACATCAAGCCGGGCAAGGAGAAGTCGACGCGGATCGAGCTCCGCATGCCGGATCCCGCGTGCAATCCCTATCTCGCGTTCGCGGTCATGCTCGCCGCGGGCTTGAAGGGAATCGACGAGGGGCTGGAACCCGTCGATCCGGTCGAGAACGTGAACATCTATCATCTAACGGAGGAGGAGCGTCACAAGCGGGGGATCGAGTCGCTGCCCGAGGATCTCGGCCACGCGATCCAGCTGGCGAGCGAGAGCCAGCTCGTCCGCGACACACTGGGCGATCACGTGTTCGAGCAGTTCCTGAGGAACAAGCGCGCGATCTGGTCCCAGGCGCGCGCTCACGTGACCCGGGCCGAGGTCGACTACTACCTGCCCATCCTGTGAAGAGCCTCGCTGTTGCGGCGGGGATCCTGGGAGTGGTGTCGGCGGTCTCCACGACCGCCGCCGCCCAGGTGACGCCGGATTCCTCCGCGGTCGTGCTGTTGCGAGCCGGGAAGATCTTCGACAGCGAACGGGGCGTGATGGTGCCCGATCAGGACGTCCTGGTCCGCGACGGTCGCATCGAGGCAGTCGGCGCGGACCTCGCGGCGACCCCGGGGGCCACGGTGATCGATCTTCGCGGCCTGACCGTTCTTCCCGGGCTCATCGACGCTCACACCCACCTCTTCTATCTCGAGCATCCCCGGGAAGACCTGTCCCTCGGTGGGATCAAAGCGCTGATCCTCGAGGGGACTCCGCTGCGTACCCTGCGCGCCGCGGCGCGGGCCAGAACG
This sequence comes from Gemmatimonadota bacterium, assembly GCA_025931135.1. GTDB lineage: Bacteria > Gemmatimonadota > Gemmatimonadetes > JACCXV01 > JAHWKZ01 > JAICNR01. The sequence goes on from JAICNR010000052.1 coordinate 10,546, forward strand.
TTTCTGGAGGCCGGCTTCACGGCTCTCCGGGACCTTGGCAACGTCGGACCGTATGCGGACGTGGCGCTCAGAACCGCGATCGAAGAGGGATCTCTGCCGGGCCCTCGCCTGTTCGTTTCGGGGCCCGGCTTGAGCCCCCCGGGCGGACAGTTTCCGGGGATCGTATGGGAGCACAACGCCCTCGCAGGCGAGGAGTACCGCATCGTTCGCGGGCCGGATGACGCTCGCCAGGCCGTCATCGAGCACGTCACACAGGGCGCGGACGTGATCAAGATCTACGCCGACAACGATCCGAATCCCGGCTATCTGTCGATGCAGGAGCTGGACGCCATCGTCGCCGAGGCAAGGGTGCTCGGTGTTCCCGTCACCGCCCATGCCACACACGACCGGTCGATCCGGTTGGCCGCGCGTGCGGGTGTGGACGCGATCGAGCACGCTTACGAGGTGGCCGACAGCACGCTCGCCCTCATGGCGGCACAAGGGGTGGCGCTCGTCCCCACCGATCTCGACTCTCTCTCCGTCTTCCGCTACATCGAACGATCCGGGCAGGAGATGCCGCCCTGGGAGGAGGTCGAGGCCTTCCTCGAGCCGCGTCGCGAGCGCCTGCGCCGCGCGCGGGCTCATGGGGTCACGATCGTTGCGGGGTCCGACAATTACATCGACTTCGGCGTTCCGCAGGGGGAGGCCGCAAAGCGCGTTCTGTTCGCCTACCTCGAAGCCGGGATGCCGGCCGCCGAGATCCTCCAGGCGGCGACGATTCGCGCGGCGCGGCTTATCGGAGACGAGGATCTGGGCGCGCTGCGCCCGGGCGCCCACGCTGATATCATCGGCCTGGAGGGCGATCCTCTCGAGGATTTCACGGCCCTCGAACGAGTCAGATTCGTCATGAAGGACGGGGAGATCGTCAGCGGGGGACCGTAGCGGGGCTCGGCGGCCTCGGGCGATCCGGCAGCCCCGCACACCGAGGCGCCCAGGACGACCCCCACGAGAAACGCGCATGCGGCCAGCAGGCGGCTGGAGCGAAGCATGGGGCGAAGGCTGGCGGCACTTCCCGCCCCTCGCCAGCCCCCTGCAGCGAACGGCTCGCTTTCCGCTGCCAGCTGCCGACCGCTCGCCGTACGATTCCCGCCGTTCGCTGCTTCCCGGTGGCCGACTGCCCGAACCACGCCGAGCGTGTATCCTGACGGTCGGGATTCGCCCGACCGCAGCCCGAGGAGATACTCCTGCAGCCCGTCACGACCCTCATCCGACGCTGGAAGTTCTGGGCGCTGCTCATCGGCCTCTGGTCGATCCCCGCCCTGATCGGCTCGGTGGTCTTCTATCTCCGGATGAGCGGGGCCGGCGAGACGATCACCTGGCGCTCCGCGCTCGTGTACCAGTCCGCGGCGTGGGCCCCCTGGGTCGCCTTGACCCCTGTCGTCCTCGCCCTGGGACGTCGCTTCTCCCTCGAACGGTCGCGCCTGTGGGTGGCAGTCACGGTCCACCTGGCAGCGGGGCTGATTGTCGGGGCCGCGTATCTCGCGCTAGCTCTCGCAGGGATGCGGGCGGCCTCCTATTCGCCGCCCGAACGGTCGTTCTGGAGCGCCTACGTAGACTGGATGCTCCCCACCTATCTCGAGTTCGCGGTCCTCACGTACTTCGCGATCCTGGGGCTGGTGTACGCCTTCGAATACTATCGTCGCTACGTGACGGGCGTGGTACATGCCTCACGGCTCGAGACCGAGCTGGCAAAGGCGCAACTCCTGGCCCTGCGGACGCAGCTCCAGCCCCACTTCCTCTTCAACACATTGCATGCGATCTCGTCCCTGATGGACGAGGACGTCCGCGCGGCCCGGCGGATGATCGCCCGGCTGGCGGACCTTCTTCGCAGCACGCTGGACACCACCGATCAGCAGGAGATCACGCTCTTGCGGGAGCTCGAGACCCTGGAGCTGTATCTGGACATCGAGCGGGAGCGCTTCTCGGACCGCCTGCAGGTGGACCTCGAAGTGCATCCGGAGACTCTCGAGGCGCGGGTTCCGAATCTGATCCTGCAACCCCTCGTGGAGAACGCGGTCCGGCACGGGATCGCGCCGCTTCACGAGGGAGGACGGATCACGGTCAGGGCCGCACGTGAAGCGGGCCGCCTGTTGCTCGCGGTCGAGGACGACGGCGCCGGAATCCAGGGCGATCAGCCGCGCGAAGGCGTGGGGCTGAGAAACACTCGGGCCCGTCTCGCCCGCCTGTACCCCGAGGGATACGAGCTCGTGATCGACCGACCCCGCGACGGCGGGTTCCGGATCCGGATCGAGATCCCGTTCCTGACCGACGCCTCGACGAACGGGGCGGGGGATTGAGCGCGATCCGCGTCGTCGTCGTGGATGACGAGCCGCTGGCGCGCAGGCGGATCGTGCGCCTCCTCGCGGATCGCGAGGGATTCGAGGTCGCGGGCGAGTTCGGCAGCGGCCGGAAGGCCGCCCTCGCCATCCCCGAGATCGATCCGGATCTTCTCTTCCTCGACGTCCAGATGCCCGAGATGGGGGGCTTCGAGGTCCTGGAATCGCTGTCCCGCTCTCGCCCCCCCGTCGTGATCTTCGTCACGGCATACGACGACTTCGCCGTCCGCGCCTTCGAGGTTCATGCACTGGACTACATCATGAAGCCCTTCGACGACGACCGGTTCGAGGCCGCGCTGGTCCACGCCCGCGCCCAGCTTCGAATGGAGTCGGGAGATACCCTGCGGCAGAGACTGAACGGAGTCGTCCGTGCCCTCCAGGGGATGAGCGACCAACCGGCTGCCCCCCAGGTGTCCGGCGAGCCCGTGGCAGCGCCGGGAAACCGCTGGATCGAGCGCCTGGTCGTGCGCAGCCAGGATCGCGCGTGGTTCGTTCGTGTCGCCGACATCGAATGGGTCGAGGCCGCCGATTACAACGTCCGGATCCATACAGCGGGGCGGACATATACCACCCGGGAAACGCTGTCCGGCCTCGCCGAGCAGCTCGATCCTCGCCGCTTTGTCCGGGTCCACCGTTCGACGATCGTGAACATCGACCAGGTTCGCGAGGTCCAGCCCTACTTCCACGGCGCTTACATCCTGGTGCTCCAGGACGGCACCGAGATCCGGCTGAGCCGGGCCCGCAGGCAGGCATTCGAAGAGGCTCTCGGCCAGCCCCTGTAGCTCTCCGAGACCCCTCGACGGCCAGCGAAACGGGCGCGGTTCGATCCGCGCCCGTTCTCGCTCCTCGCCTTCGACGTTCGGCGGTTCATGGGCCGGCCCCCGACGTACCCCGGACGGAGGACACCGTATGCAGCGGCTAGCGCCGTGCTCCGAGGTGCCGCCGGCCTTTCCCGGACCGGCCCGATTTCCTTTCCTCCAGCGACTAGAACAGCATGCTGACGCTGAAGTTGTTGGTGCCGCCGAGGCGGCCCCAGTCGCGGTACGCGTAGTCGAAGCCGGTGCCGAAGGCACCGAAGTCGAACTGCAGCCCCGCGCCGAAGCCCAGCCCGCGGAA
>JAICNR010000023.1 GCA_025931135.1 Gemmatimonadota bacterium
GAACCGGATCGCGGGGTAGCCGGAGAGGTCGACGTTCAGATGATGCTCGAAGGTGGCGAGCATCTCGCGCGCCGGGACCCGGCTCTTCTGACGACCCGCCATGATCCGCCACACCCCGTAAGCGGGATGGCGCTGCATGGCCTCCCATTCATCGTCCGTCAAGGCCTCGCTCTTCAGCAGGACCTCGCGTGGAACGTCGACCTTTCCGAGATCGTGCAGCAGGCCCGCCATCCCCAGCTCGTACAGCTCGAGCCGCGAGAGTCCGATCCGCTGGCCCAGCGAAACCGCGAAGATGCAGACGTTGACGGAGTGCGTGAACGTGGGCTCGTCGTAGTCGCGGAGATTCGTGAGGCCGACGAGCAGCGTCTCGTCGTCGAAAACCTGATCGACGATCGACTGGACGGCGCGGCGGACACGCGTGAGGCGGAGAGTGTGGCCGGCGCGCAGGCTCTCCATCAGCTGGCGGGTCACCGCGACCGTGTGCCGATATGTCCGCTCGGCGCGCTTCCGCTTGTCGGGATCGTCGAGCAGGACCTCGGCTTCTTCCTCCCGCGGCTCGAGTACGCGCATCGACCCGAGCCCTTCGTCGACGAGCGTCTGGCGCAGACGGAACACGGGGTCCTCTTCCGTGTCCTCGATCTCCATGCGGCCCACGACACTGACGAAGCGCGCGGCTTCGCCGATGTCGGGCACCGCTTCCCACTCGAAGCCACCGATGCCGATCTCCCGAAAGAACCGAAGGAGGTTCGCGTGCACGCTGTAACTTCGCAGCTCGCTGCGGATCCGGACCTCGTTGACGAGGATCAGATCGCCTCCCACCTCGAGCCGTGCCGACCGATCGACGAGGAGCAGCTCCTCCAGCGTGCGCACGAACCGCTCGGCGGCCGCGCGCAGCGTGTCGTTTCGTGCGTCGTAGAGCTGCGCCGAGCGCAGGGCGACGAACAGGTTCTGAACCAGCTCCCGCCCGAGACCCTGAATGGGGACGGTGGCCGCTACCTGGGTCACGCGCCGCTCCGCGTTCCGCTCCACGACTGGAGCACCTGGCTGGCGACCCGCGCAACCAGCGGGTGGCGGTCGGCGCTCGCCTGCTCGACGACCTCGCGGGCCCCAGGGGAGCCGGTCGCGCCGAGCGCGATCAGCACGCAGGCGGCCTCTTCCGGATCCCGCTTCCGGAACAGCCCGTGCCGTCGGCGGAAGCGGGCGATGAGATCCTCGACCACCTTCTCCCCTCCCAGGGCGCCGTAGGCCTCGAAGAGGAGCCGCTGCTCGGTCAGCGAGCGCTCCGGGTCGACAGCCCCCATGCGCTGCGCGACGCGCGCGAGCGCCGGGGCGTAGCGGTGGCTCACCAGGTGTCGCAACGCGTAGAGGCGAATGGACGGGTCCGAGTCCTCGACCGCCTGCGCCACGAACTCGAGCGCGCGTCCACCGCCGAAGCTCTTGAGCGCGAGCAACGCTTCGCGTCGCACCTCGGGGTCCCGCGCGGACAGCGCGGCGCCCAGGGGCTCCAGGAACCGGCCGTCCCCGGTCAGCCCCACCAGGTAGGCCGCAGCCACCGCTTCCTCGCCGTCGTCGCTCGCCAGCGCGGCCCGCAGGCCCGCATCGTCTTCCGCGGCGATCCGCGAGAGGGTCTCGGCGATCCTGGGCATCTGACACACGCGTTTGATCTCGGGGATCCCGCTCAGGACCGCGCGGAGACGTCCGGCTCCGAAGACCCCCAGGAACCGAGCCGCCTCGGCCTCGTCGACCTGGGCATCCAGGACCTGCCGCCCGAGCCGCCCCAACGCGGTCTCGTCGAGAACCGAGTCCCGCATTCGCGTGAAGGCTTCGCGCGCGCTCGGCGCGCACGTGTCGCTTTCCAGGTACGGCGCGAAGATCTCGTGGATCTCGATCACCCGGCGGTAGATCTGGTCGCCCAGGTACTCGGCGTGGATGTCCTGGATCATCGCGATGGCCGGGGAGACGTCGTCGACCACGGGATCCATGAGGAGCTCCCGCACGCACGTGAGGACCTCGGTGAAGAGCGCCCGCCCCTTCTCGTCCTCCAGGCCGCCCTGGAGCTCCGCCATGTCCTCGTCGTCGAGGAAGTAGAGGGTGGGATCCGCCAGGAGGACGGTCGGGGGTCGATCCAGAGCGCTCAAGTCCTCCTCGCTGAGGTGCACCTGTAGGGACTGGCGCTCGCTCTCGCTCAGCCTCGTTTCCGCGGGAGGCGTCCACTCGTCGTCCGACAACGCCTCGACGAACGCGTACCGGATGTGGACGAACCGCTGCTCCCACAATCGCGCGACGAGATCGAAATCCTCGTCGGCCTTCTGCTGGGAAGCGAACGCCACCTCGTCGAGGAACCCGCCCAACTCCTCGGCCGTCATCCCGTCGTGGAACACGATCTGGCGGAGTCCCTCGCGGAACAGGATGTGAGCGAGCGAGTCCGGTCCTGCAGGCTGCTCGTACACCACTTCCCCGCCGGCCCGGATCGTCGTCTCGTGGATCTCGAGATCGACCGCGCCCTCCTCGGCCAGGAGGGATCCCAGCCTCCGGGCGGCGACCGCCTCCGTCTCGAGCCGTTGCGGATGGCCGGGGCCGTAGAGGCGCCGGACCTTGAAGACGCGGACGATCTCGTGGACGAGCTCGGTCGCGGTGGCGGCCGCCGCCTGCGGGTTCGACAGGCTCATCGGCTTCCTCGGCCGACCGCTTCCAAGTCCGCCACCGCCTGCACGTCCTTGTCGCCGCGACCCGAGAGACAGACGACCACCCGCGCGCCCAAGGCCGCGAGCGGGGGGTCGTGCAGCAGCGCGGCGATCGCGTGCGCGCTCTCGAGCGCCGGGATAATTCCCTCGAGCTCGCTCGTCCGGTGAAAAGCCGCCAGCGCTTCCCGGTCGTCGACCGTCAGGTACACGACCCGGCCACTGTCCTTGAGCTCCGAATGCTCCGGGCCCACGCCCGGGTAGTCGAGTCCCGCGGCCACCGAGTGCGCGCCCGCCACCTGACCGCCCGAATCCTGGAGCAGATAGCTCCGGGCGCCGTGCAGGACTCCAGGACGCCCGCGCGCGAGCGTGGCCGCGTGGCGGCCCCCCAGGCCCTCCCCCGCGGCCTCGACACCGTACAGCGCCACCGGATCCTCCAGGAATGCGTGAAAGAGGCCGATCGCGTTCGATCCTCCCCCGACGCAGGCCACCGCGGCATCCGGCAGGACGCCCCACCGTTCGAGCGCCTGGGCGCGAGCTTCGCGACCGATCACGGACTGTAGCTCGCGGACGAGCGTCGGGTAGGGATGGGGGCCGACGACGGACCCGATGACGTAATGGGTCGTCTCGACCCGCGTGACCCAATCTCGGATGGCTGCGTTCGTCGCGTCCTTGAGCGTACGCGTTCCCGCGTCCACCTCGACGACTTCCGCGCCGAGCAGCCGCATCCGGTATACGTTGAGGGCCTGTCGGCGCGTGTCCTCGGTGCCCATGTAGACGACGCAGTCGAGACCGAAGCGCGCGCAGGCAGTCGCGGTCGCCACTCCGTGCTGCCCGGCCCCGGTCTCGGCGATGATCCGTCGCTTTCCCATCCGGCGGGCAAGGAGAACCTGACCGAGCGTGTTGTTGATCTTGTGGGCGCCGGTGTGGTTCAGGTCCTCGCGCTTGAGCCAGATGTCGACGCGGGCGACCTCGGAGAGCCTGGGCGCGTGTGTTAGGGGCGAGGGCCGGCCCACGTAATCGGAGAGGAGCGCGTCGAGCTCCGCGTGAAAGGAAGGGTCCGCCCAGGCCTCGGACCACGCGCGCTCGAGCTCGTCGAGCGCCGCGATCAGCGTCTCGGGGACGAAGCGGCCGCCGAACGCGCCGAAGTACCCGGGGCGCCCCGGCGAGCCGGCAGCGCGGGTTCTCACCGCGCAGCTCCCGCGAGATCACCGGCCGCCCCCGCTTCCGCCCGCGCGCGGGTCACGAATCGGCGGACGAGCTCCGGGTCCTTGACTCCCGGCGCGCACTCCAGACGGCTGCTCGCGTCCACCCCGTCCGGTCGGGCCTCGCGGATCGCGCCGGCCACGTTGTCCGGATCGAGCCCGCCGGCCAGGATCACCGGAAGCGACCTCCGGCCACGCGGGAACCGGGCCGCCACGACTGCCCAGTCAAGGGCACGTCCGGTTCCGCCGCGCCCTGCATCGACGAGGAGCGCGTCGACCGACTCCAGGTACGGTTCCTCAGCGGTGGGAATGCCGAGGTCGACCGCCTTCCAAAGCGGGATTCCCGCTCGCTCCCGGATCGCGCGACACTCCTCCGGCGTCTCGTTTCCGTGAAGCTGAACGGCCGCGAGCCCGAGTGATCGCGCTAGCCGCACGACTTCGGAAGGCCGCGAGTCCGAAAACACGCCGATCCAGGAGGCTGGGATCTCCGCCGTGAGCGCCGCCGCACGCTCGATCGTCACGCGTCGCGGCGAAGCGCAGAAGACGAGCCCGAGATGGTCGGCCCCGGCATCGACGGCCGCACGCGCCGCGTCTTCGGTGGTGATGCCGCAGACCTTGATTCGGAAAGGAGGCGACACGGAATTCAAGGTACAGGATTCCCGTCCGCGCGCGACCGTCACGCCCCGTCCCGGCCCGCGGCGACCAGCTGCTCGAGCGTTTCCCCGGGATCGACGGCGCGCGCCAGGTGCTCGCCGACGAGGACAGCGTCGGCCCCCGCCGAACGCGCGCTCCGGACGGCGGCGGGGCTCGCGATCCCGCTCTCCGCGACGAGCGCGACCCCGGGCGCCGCGCTCCGAAGCTCTCCGATCGTCGACAGCGCTCCGTGCACGTCGACCGCGAGCGTCTCGAGATCGCGCGCGTTCACGCCGACGAGGGTCGCGCCCAGCTCCAGGGCGCGCTCCGCTTCCTCCGGCGCGTGAATCTCGAACAGAAGGCCGAGGCCCGCGGTCTCCGCTTCGGCGGCGAGCGATTCGATCTCCTCGGGCCGGAGCGCGGCCACGATGAGGAGCGCGGCGTCGGCGCCGGCGGCGCGGCTCTCCCAAACCTGCCACGGGTCGACGAGGAAGTCCTTGCGCAGGACGGGCACGGGCATCCTGCCCGCCACTTCGAGCAGATCCTCGATCCGCCCCGCGAACCTTCGATCCGTGAGGACGCTGATCGCGATGGCGCCCCGCTCGGCGTAGAGGAGCGCGCGTTCCGAAGCCACGAGGTCGGGCGCCAGCGGGCCGGCGGACGGGCTCGCACGCTTCACCTCCGCGACCACACCACACCCGGGCAATCGCACGGCCGCTTCCAGCGAACGGACGGGCGTCCGATCTCGGCACTCGGACACCAGTCGGGCCAGCGGCCGCGCGCGGCGCCCCGCGGCCACCTCTTCTCGCTTCTCCGCCACCACCGCGGAGAGGAAGCCCGACCCGGCCTTGACTTTCGGCGTTTGTTCGGTCAATGTTTGGCTCGATTCGACGCGCGCGGGGCGGCGCCGGTACACTCGGCCGGGTTCCCCGCCGGGAAGTCCATCAAGGAGCGGATGATGAAACTAACCAGGCGACAACGTGAAATCTACGACTACCTCGCCGAGTTCATCGAGAGCAACGGCTACGCCCCGAGCCTGGAGGAGATCGCGGCCCGGTTCGGCCTAAGCTCGGTCGCTACCGTTCACGAGCATCTCGAGAACCTGGAATCGAAGGGCGCCGTTCGTCGGGACCCCCACCGGAGTCGCGCGATCGAGCTGACGGAAACGCAGGACGGCAGACCGCGAGCCGTCGCCATCGAACTTCCCCTCCTCGGTCGGGTAGCGGCGGGACAGCCGCTCGAAGCGATCACGGGGAACGAGACGCTTGCGGTTCCCGAGTCCTTTCTCGGGCGCGGCGAGACGTTCGTCCTCCGGGTGAGCGGGGACTCGATGATCGACGAGCACATCGCGGACGGGGATTACGTAATCGTGGAGCGACGCGACACGGCTCGGAGCGGCGAGCGGGTCGTGGCGCTGATCGACGGAGAGCACGCGACGTTGAAGACCCTCTACCGGGAGGCCGATGGTCGGATCCGGCTTCAGCCGGCGAACGACCGGATGGCCCCCCTCTATTACGATGCCGAGCGGGTGCGCGTGCAAGGTGTCGCCATCGGTGTGCTCCGGAAGTACGCCTAAGTCGCTGCCGAGGAAGCCGTCATCCGCCGTGTGAAGGCGATGAGATCGTCCAGGAGCTTTGCGGCGGCACCGGCCGCGAGCAGCTCCCAGGCACGTTCCACCCCCGCGCGAATCGACGGGGCCCCTCCTGCAATCCAGATCGCCGACCCCGCGTTCGCCGCCACGACGGCGCGATGCGCTTCGCTTCCCCGTCCTTCGGCCACCTCGCGGAGGATACGAGCGTTGAGCTCCGGATCCCCGCCGGAGATGTCCTGCAACCCGAAGATGGATAGCCCGAGATCGTGAGGCTCGATGGTCCGCTCCTCCACCGACCCATTCAGAAGGACCGCGATGCGGGTGGGGCCGGAAACCGAGATCTCGTCGAGTCCCTCCTCCCCGTGGACGACGATGGCCGCCTCGGCGCCGAGCTCCCGGAGGACACCCGCGATCCGCGGAACCGCTTCGGTGCTCGGTACCCCGATCAGCTGGCGGCGGGCGCCGGCCGGGTTCGTCAGCGGCCCCACCAGGTTGAAGACTGTCCGGATTCCCAGCTCGCGCCTCGCTTCCGCGGCATGCCGCATCGCCGGGTGGTACAGGGGCGCGAACAGAAAGCCGATCCCGAGCTCGTCGATCGAGCGCCCTACCTGCGCGGGGTCGAGATCGACCGGAATGCCCAGCGCTTCGAGGACATCCGCCGACCCGCAGCGCGAGGAGGCGGCGCGATTCCCGTGCTTCGCGACCGCGATCCCGGCGGCGGCCACGACGAGCGCGGCGGCAGTGGATACGTTGAAACTCCCGGAGAAATCCCCGCCCGTCCCGCAGGTGTCGATCAGTGGCTCCCGCGTCGTCCGAACCCGCGTCGCTCGCGCGCGCATCACGCGCGCCGCCCCGGCGATTTCGTGCTCCGTCTCTCCCTTCGCACGGAACGCGACGAGGAGACCGGCGATCAGGGCGGGCGGTACATCCCCGTCCATGATCCGGGAGAAGAGCGCTTCCGACGCGGCGCGCGTCAGGTCCGTCCCGGAAACGAGCGCCGCGAGGCAGGCGTGCGGATCGCCCGCGGTGACCCGCGGGTCGCTGATCACGACCGGGTCTCCCCCGTCCAGACCGGCGCTTGCCCTCCGGGGGCGACCGGCGGTCGCTCCGCCAGCTCCCGCTCGCTCGCGGCAACCACGACCGCGCACGAGGAGTCCCCGGTGATGTTCACGGCGGTTCGGCACATGTCGAGGATCCGATCAACTCCGAGGATGAGGGCGATTCCCTCGAGCGGGACTCCGACGGTCTTGAGGACGAGCGCCAGCGTGATCATACCGACCCCGGGGACTCCGGCCGCACCGATGGAAGCAAGGGTCGCCGTCAGGACGACGAGGAGCTGCTGCTGAAGCGTCAGGTCCAGACCGTAGACCTGGGCGATGAAGATCGTCGCGGCGCCCTGGTAGAGCGCGGTGCCGTCCATGTTGATCGTGGCTCCCAGCGGGAGGACGAACGCGGAGACCTCCTCGCTCACCCCGAGGTTCTCCTCCGCGCATTCCATCGTGACCGGCAGGGTCGCGTTCGAAGAGCTGGTGCTGAACGCAACGAGCTGGGCCGGCGCCACACCCTTGAAGAAGTGGATCGGGCTCATCCCCGCGAACAGCCGCACCGCGGTGGGGTAGACCAGGCACATATGGATCGCGAGGCCCGCGACCACGACCAGCGAGTAGACGAGCAGGGTCTGGAGGATCCCCAGACCGTACTGACCTACGATCGCCGCGATCAGCGCGAACACTCCGAGTGGAGCGATCTTCATGACCAGATGAACGAGCTGGATCATGGCTTCATTGACCGCCTCCATGAACCGGAGCACGGGCTCTGTCCGGGCGCGATCCAGGTAGGTGAGCGCGATCCCGAAGGCGAGGGCGAAGAAGATCACCTGCAACATGTTCGCCTCCGCCAGCGCGCCGATCGGATTCGTGGGGATGATGTCGAGCAGGGTCTCAACCACCGATGGGGGGACGGCCGCGCGCTCGATGCTGACTTCCGCCGCGCCGGCGAAATCAGCGAGGAGACGCTCCTTGATGGCTGGATCCAGTCGCGATCCGGGTCGGATCAGGTTCGCGAGCGCGAGTCCGATCGTGATCGCAATCGCGGTCGTCGCCAGGTAGTAGCCGACCGTTTTGATCCCGATCCTGCCCAGCTTGGCCAGATCCCCCAGGCTGGCGACGCCCACGAGGATCGACGCGAACACCAGCGGGACGACGATCATGGTGATCAGCTTGATGAAGGCGTCGCCCACCGGCTTGATCACGCCGATGGAGGGACCCACGATGACACCCGCTACGACACCCAGGAGGAGACCGATCAGGATCTGCGTGTGGAGCTTCAACCGCATGGCCGGCCAACGTACCCGGGGCCGGTGGGCGTCGCAACGTGGCGCGCGCCGCGGGATCGCCGCGACATTATGGCCTTTGCGGGCTCGAGCCGTCCTCCAGTACGATGGCACCGCGTATCGCGGTTGGCAGCGGCAAGCGGACGCGCTCACGATTCAGGGAACGTGCGAGACGGCGCTCGCACGGGTCCTGGGACCGACGGACGTCGTCGCCGCCGGCCGCACCGACTCGGGCGTGCACGCCCGAGGTCAGGTCGTCCACTTCGATACCGCGGCGGGCCTTCCTCCGGCCGCATTGAGGCGCGCGTGGAACGCCTATCTCCCTTCCGACATCTGGGTCGCGCGCCTGGGACGGGCCGCGCCGGACTTCCACGCCCGCTACGACGCGGTCGCCCGGACGTACCGCTATCGCCTCGCACTGGGGCGTATGGCCCCCTCGCCGTTCGTGCGTCGCTTCGCCTGGCCTGTCGGTCGACCGCTGGACTGGAGCCGAATGGAGACGGCCACCCGAGCGATAGTCGGGGCACACGACTTCCGCCGCTTCGCCAAGGGTGCAGGAGATCATCCCCCACGCCCCGGAATGGAGCCCGGGCGCTGCGTCATTCGTCAGGCCCGCTGGATCCGCTCGCGAGAGGGACGGGTCCTCGAAGTGACCGCCGACCGGTTTCTGCGACACATGGTTCGCGCGCTGGTCGGAGCGATCGTCGCCGCCGGGGTCGGCCGGATCGATGTCGGCGAGATCCGATCGGCCCTGGCTGGAGACGGGCCACGCCCGCGCGCGACCTACGCGCCGCCTCAGGGGCTGGTCCTGTGGGCGGTCGAGTATTGAGGCCCGAGGCCGGACGATGAAGGTTCGAAACGACGTCGTGGTCGTGGCGCTCGTCGCCCTGTCGCTCGGGGCCGGAGCCGCATGGTGGCTCGGTGCCCGGTCGGCTCCCTCTTCCGACGGGACGCTGTCCAGCGCGATCGCGCAGGTCCCGTCTGCATCGATCGACGCCTCGCGCAGGAACGCGATCGTGACGGCGGCTGAGGTCGTGGGGCCCTCGGTCGTGTCGGTGAACGTCGTCGCCACACAAGTCGTCCGCGAGCGATCGGTCTTCGACGACCCCTTCATGGATCCGTTCTTCCGAGGACTGTTCCCGCCGCGTGAGCGGCTGCGGCAGGTGCAGGGCCTGGGATCCGGCTTCATCGTGTCGCCGGACGGCTATATCCTCACGAATCAGCACGTGGTCTCCGGAGCGACCGAGATCCTCGTCACCCTCCTGGACGGCCGCCAGCTACCCGCCGAGCTCGTGCAGGCGGACGAGGTCACCGATCTGGCGGTGCTGAAGATCGAGGCGACCGGCCTCCCTACTGCCAGGCTCGGGGATTCCGACAGCCTGCTGATCGGCGAATGGGCGATCGCGATCGGGAATCCGTTCGGCTACCTGCTCGAGGACCGGAATCCGTCGGTCACCGTGGGTGTGATCAGCGCCATCGGGCGCGACGTCCGGCCGGAGCCGGGGACCGGTCGCGGGCAGGTATGGTCGGGGATGATCCAGACGGACGCCGCCATCAATCCCGGCAACTCGGGCGGCCCGCTCGTGAACGCCGCGGGCGATGTGATCGGCGTGAACGCGTTCATCTTCTCAGGCGGAAGCGGCGGATCGATCGGCCTCGGGTTCGCGATTCCGATCAATCGGGCCCGCCGGGTCCTGCAGGACGTCGTCCGATTCGGCACGATCCGTCGCCCGTGGCTCGGCATTCACGTGGAGTCGGTTCCCACGACCGGTGGCCGTCCCTCAAATGGAGCGCGGGTGGTCCGGGTGGATCCCGAGAGCCCGGCCGAGCGGGCGGGGATCCTGAGCGGGGACGTGGTCCTCGAGACGAACGGCCGGCCGCTCCAGTCTGCGGTCGACTGGGAGGGTCGCCTTCTGGACCTGCCGAGCGGGGCCGAGCTGACCATCCTCGTCCAGCGTGAGGGGGCCGCCTTCGAGCGAACGCTCGTTCCGGAGGACGACCCCCTGCGGCGGGCCCCACGCATCGAGACTCCTTACGGAGCGACGATGGTCGTCCTGTCCCCCACGCTCGCGAGTCACCTCGCGCTGGCCACGGAGAGCGGGCTCTACCTCGAAGCCGTGGATCCCGATTCCGGCTTCCGGCGGCTCGGCCTGCGCGAAGGCGACGTCCTCGTGGCGCTCGGCACCGAGCGCCTGGACGGCGCCGATGACGCCCAGCGTCTGATCGATTTCCTGCGCTCCGGCCAGCGCGGGCTTCTATTCGTCGAGCGCGACGGCCAGATGGGCCGCGTCGAGGTCCGCTGAGCGCGCCACACCGACCTTCAAGCATGGAGACGGACCGGATGACGACGAGAGACGCCGAAGCGATCATCGCCCTCGAACTTCCCATCCCGCATGTCCAGCGTGGCAAAGTGCGCGAGATGTTCGCGCTCGGTCCCGATCTCCTGCTCGTCGCCACCGACCGGCTCTCGGCGTTCGACATCGTGTTCGAGCGGGGGATTCCCGACAAGGGACGCGTTCTGACCGGATTATCCGACTTCTGGTTCGACCACCTCCCCGCCGCAAACCCGCATCACCGGATCACGAGCGACATCGACGCCATCCTGGCCGCCGAGCCCGCACTCGAGTCCCATCGCGACGCGCTCGACGGCCGCTCGATGCGCTGCGTTCGCGCGCGCCCGATCCCTGTGGAGTGCGTGGTCCGCGGATACCTGGAAGGCTCGGGCTGGCGCGAGTACCAGGAGTGCGGAGCCGTGACCGGGATCCCGCTGCCGGCGGGACTCCGGCGCGGGGACGAACTGCCGGAGCCGATCTTCACACCCGCGACCAAGGCCGTGGAAGGCCACGACGTGAACATCTCCTACGCCGAGCTCGAGGAGCGGGTGGGAGGAGAGCTCGCTGCCAGGCTCCGCGACCGGTCGATCGCCATCTACGAGCAGGGCCGCGAGCACGCGCGCGGGCGCGGACTCCTGCTGGCCGACACGAAGTTCGAGTTCGGGTGGGGGCCGGGAGGAGATTTGCTCCTGATCGACGAGGTGCTCACTCCCGACTCCTCCCGCTTCTGGGACGCGAACCAGTGGAAGCCCGGCGGGGCGCAGCTCTCGTTCGACAAGCAACCCGTCCGCGACTTCCTGGAGGCCGAGCGCGCGGCGGGGCGCTGGGACGGCGAGCCCCCGCTCCCCGATCTGTCCGACGGTGCGATCGAAGCCACGTCCGAGCGGTATCGCGAGGCCTATCGCAGGATAGTCGGCCGGCCTCTGGGGTCCGCGTGACGAGCCGCGTCGAGGTCTTCGTGCAGCTCAAAGAGGGCATGCTCGATCCCCAGGGGAAAACACTGGAGCACGCGCTCGAGTCGCTGGGATACGCGGGAGTCGACGGGGTCCGCGTCGGGAAGTGGATCACCTTCGAGGTCCAGGGCGAGGGTCGGGAAGCGATCGAAAGACAGGTCGATGAGATGTGCGGGCGCCTGCTCGCGAACACGGTCATCGAGCGGTACACGTTCACTATGCGGGAGGCCGGCGCGTGAGTCCCGTGCCGATCGGCGTCGTGCGTTTTCCGGGCACGAACTGCGACCAGGACGTCTTCGACGCCGTCGCCGCCACGGCGGGTGCGCAGCCCGTCTGGCTGTGGCACAAGGAGACGGGCCTCCGGGGAGTCCGCGGGATCGTTCTCGCCGGCGGCTTCTCATACGGAGATTACCTCCGCGCGGGCGCGATCGCCCGCTTCAGCCCGATCATGGAGCGCGTGATAGCGTTCGCAAAGTCCGGCGGGCCGGTCCTCGGGATCTGCAACGGCTTCCAGATTCTCGCCGAGGCCGGACTCCTCCCCGGCGCCCTCATGCGGAACGACCGCCTGACGTTCGTCTGCCGCGACCAACCCCTCCGGGTGGACAGCGTACGGAGCCCGTTCACCGCCTCGTTCCGTCCCGGCGAGATCGTCCGCTTCCCGATCGCCCATGGCGAAGGGAACTACGTCGCCGACGACGAGACTCTCGATCGTCTGGAGACCGCGGGCCGGGTGGTCTTCCGCTACGTGGACGAAGACGGACGAGTCACGGCGGCAGCGAACCCGAACGGATCCGCGCGGTCCATCGCGGGAATCGCGAGCGAGAATGGGATGGTTCTCGGTCTCATGCCCCACCCCGACCGCGCGATGAGCCTGCTCGTCGGCTCCGAAGACGGCCGCGGGGTCTTCCGGGGCCTGATGGAGGCCGCGGCGTGACGGTCGCGATGCGGGACACGCCAGTCACACCGGACGTCGTTGCCGCCCACGGACTCAGGCCGGACGAGTACGATCGGATCGTCGAGCTCCTCGGCCGCGAGCCGAACTTCACCGAGCTCGGCGTCTTCAGCCTCATGTGGAGCGAGCACTGCGGCTACAAGTACAGCCGGGCGTGGCTCTCGGAGCTCCCCAGCCGCGGGCCGCAGGTCGTCCAGGGACCCGGCGAGAATGCGGGCGCCGTCGACGTAGGCGACGGGCTCGCGGTCGTGTTCAAGATGGAATCCCACAACCACCCGTCGGCGGTCGAGCCGTACCAGGGCGCCGCGACCGGAGTGGGCGGGATCCTCCGCGACGTCTTCACGATGGGCGCGCGGCCGATCGCGATGCTCGACAGCCTGCGGTTCGGGAATCTCGACGACCCACATGTCCGCTACCTGTTCCGCCATGTGGTCCGGGGGGTGGGCGACTACGGCAACTGTGTTGGGGTGCCGACCGTCGGGGGCGAGGTGGTGTTCGACGACTCCTACGCCGGCAACCCCCTGGTCAACGCCATGTGTGTCGGGCTCCTGCGGCACGAGGATCTCATGCGCGCGACCGCGGCGGGGCCCGGCAATCCGGTTTACGTGCTCGGGGCTTCGACCGGCCGGGACGGCATCCACGGCGCGAGCAAGCTCGCGTCGACCGAGCTCTCCGAGGATTCGGCGGAGAGCCGCCCGACCGTCCAGATCGGCGACCCATTCACGGAGAAGCTCCTTCTCGAGGCGACGCTCGAGCTGATCGCCTCGGGCGCGGCGGTCGGAGTCCAGGACATGGGCGCCGCCGGACTCACATCGTCCAGCAGCGAGATGGCCGCTCGCGGGCGTACCGGAATCGAGATCGACGTTGCGCGCGTGCCGCGCCGCGAACCCGGCATGACACCCTACGAGGTCCTCCTCAGCGAGTCTCAGGAACGGATGCTGGTCGTCGCGCGCCCGGATCAGGAGACGGCGCTGATGGCGATCGCGGAGAAGTGGGACCTCCCGTGCACCCGCGTGGGCGTGGTGACTCCCGACCAGGAGTGGCGGATCCTCGAGGACGGAGACGAGGTCTGCAGGATCCCCGTCGCCGCACTGGTGGACGAAGTGCCGCGCTATGCGCGCGAAGTCGACGCACCGCAGTACCTGGCTGAGGTGCACGCCCGGATGCCGGGTCCGGCGGCGGTCGCTGCGATCGATCCGCTGGCGGCGATCGAGACCCTCCTGTCCGCCCCCACGATCGCGTGCAAGCGCTGGGTGTGGGAGCAATACGACCACACGGTCCAGACGCACACGATGCTCGGCCCCGGTCGCGCGGACGCCGCGCTCCTTCTACTGCCCGGAACCCGGAGTGCCATCGCGCTCGCGACCGACGGCAACGGTCGCTACACGTACTGCGACCCCCGCCGCGGCGGCGCGCTCGCGGTGGTCGAGGCGGCCCGCAACGTGAGCTGCGTGGGCGCGCGACCGCTCGCGGTCACCGATTGCCTGAATTTCGGCAACCCTGAGAAGGACGCGGTATATTTCCAGTTCGTCGAGGCCGTGCGGGGGATCGCGGAGGCGTGCCGCGCACTGGACGCTCCAGTGGTCAGCGGGAACGTCTCCTTCTACAACGAATCCCCCGCGGGGGCGATCCATCCGACCCCGACGATCGGAATGGTAGGGCTCCTCGAAGACCGGGACGAGCGACCCCGCGGCGAAGCCGCCGGGGGCGACGCGGTCGTCCTCGTGGGAGCGAACGGAAGTCACCTCGGTGCCGGGTGCCTGCTGTCGGAGGTGCTGGGGCTGGTAGCCGGCCGCGCGCCGGACGTCGATCTCGAGGCCGAGCGGCGGCACGCGGAGATCGTGCGATCGCTGATCCGAGAGGGGCTGGCGTCCGTCGCCCACGATATCGGCGACGGGGGGCTCGCGGTGGCTGCGGCGGAGGTGTGCTTCGGGCTTCCGTCGGGGCTCGGGATCGCGCTGGACCTCCCCGCCGGGGACGATTCACCGCATGGCGCCCTGTTCGGCGAGGACGGGGCGCGCTACCTGCTCGTGGTCCCGGCCGTATCGCTGGTCGAGGTGAGGGAGCGGTTGGCCGCGACCGGCGCCCCGTGGCGCCAGGCCGGCCGCGTGACGGACGACGGACGGATCGGATTCGGAGCCGTCGGTTCACGCGAGCGAAACGAGCTGCAGCGACTCTGGGAGGAGGCGATCGAGACCCGCATGGAGAACCTGGAGGACCAGCGATGAGCGGACCGCGCGAGGAGTGCGGGATCGTCGGCGTGATGGGCCCCGAGCGCGCGGCGGAGTGGGCGTACCTTGGGCTCTACGCCCTCCAGCACCGGGGGCAGGAGTCGTCCGGCATCGTTTCCGCCGACGGCGCCCGCTCCTACGCCCATCGAGGCATGGGGCTCGTCTCCGACGTCTTCGATGAAGAGATCCTGACCGGGCTTCCCGGCGCGGCCGCGATCGGGCACAATCGCTATTCGACGACGGGCAGCCCGACGCTTGCCAACGCCCAGCCGATACTCGTGAACTACCGCGACGGTTTCCTGGCCGTCGCGCACAATGGGAATCTCGTCAACGCCCGGACGCTCCGGAGGCGGCTCGAGCGCAAGGGCTCGATCTTCCAGTCCACGATGGACACCGAGGTCGTCGTCCATCTGATCGCCGCCGAGCGCGATCCCTCCCGCGACCGCGCCGTCCTCGAAACGCTCGACCAGCTGAAGGGCGCGTACTCACTTCTCATCCTGACCCCGGACGGTCTCTACGCGGCTCGCGACGCGCACGGCTTCCGTCCGCTTTCGCTCGGGCGTCGAGGCGATGCCGTCGTCGTAGCTTCGGAGAGTTGCGCGCTCGATCTCCTGGGCGCCGAGCTCGAGCGGGAGCTGGGTCCCGGCGAGGTCCTCAAGATCCAGGCCGACGGCTCCTCCGAAGTGCTACGCGCATCTCCGGCCGAGGCCGAGTGCCTGTGTGTCTTCGAGCAGATCTATTTCGCGCGTCCGGATTCGACCCTCTTCGGCATGGGCGTGGACGTTGCGCGTCGGCGCCTCGGGCGTGAGCTAGCCCGCGAACATCCCGCAGACGCCGACTGCGTGTTCGCGGTCCCGGATTCCAGCACCTCCGCCGCTCTCGGCTCTTCGGAGGGGAGCGGAATCCCGTTCGAGCTCGGCCTCATCCGCAACCACTACGTCGGACGGACGTTCATCCAGCCCGGCCAGGAGGTGCGCGACTTCCGCGTGAAGGTGAAGTACAACCCGGTTTCGAGCGTGATACGCGGGAAGCGGGTCGTCGTCGTGGACGATTCCATCGTCCGAGGCACGACGTCGAAAGCCCTAGTCGGTCTCGTGCGCGAGGCGGGGGCCGCGGAGGTGCATCTGCGCGTCGCCTCCCCCCCGCTTCGGCACCCGTGCTACTATGGGATCGACATCCCGAACCGCGACGAGTTGATAGCTGCGAACATGTCCGTGCCGGAGATCGCCCGTTTCGTCGGCGCAGACTCCCTGGGCTATTTGTCGTTCGAGGGTCTGTACCGGGCGGTGGGCTCCCGCGACCAGCACTGCGACGCCTGCATGAGCGGCAACTACAGGGTTCCGCTCGAACCGGGGATCGAGGAGAAGACCGCCTTCGAGACCCTCTCGCTCTCATCCGCTCCGTGAGCAGGGTGACGGGACCGATCGGCAGTACCCCCGCCTGCCTTCCGAGGAGATAGCCCATGGCCACGCGACGCCGGCGTTATGGAGGCACCCCAGAGTCGGTGCTCGCCGGTTACATCGTCGAGCATGCGGACGAATGGGTCACTGCGTGGCTCGAGGAGGTGCGGCAGGAAAAGACGACGCCTTCGTATCACGGATACGCGAATACGGACGAGCTCAGACGCGACACGCTCGCCCTGTATCATTACCTGGCTCTGTGGCTCCGCACCGGGGAGTGGGACCCGCGTATCGACGATCACTATCACCGCATCGGTCGAGACCGGCGCGCGGCGGGATTCTCGCTGAGCGAGGTGATCAGCGCGATCCTGCTGGCGAAGCGTCATTTGTGGAACGGAATCATCGCCGGCAAGCAGTTGTCGGTGGCGCTGGAGCTCCAGGTATCGAAGGCGATCAGCCTGTTCTACGACAAGGCGATCTACCACACGATCCTCGGCTACGAGGGAGTGCCCGCCTGAACGAGACAGCGGGAGGATGCGTCGGCATCCCCCCGCTGCTGGAAACGTCTCAGATGGAGTCGGCTACTGTCCGCCGCCGCCGTCTCCCGCTGGCGTCTCGATGTTCACGTCGGCGTTGATGTCGGTCGCGTCATCCGCGCCGCCACCGAACGCTCCGCTCATGTAGAGCACGGCCGCGAGGATGAGAATCACGATGATGATCAGGATCGCGTAGACTCCACCGTTGCCCCCGCCTTGTCCTTCCGCCATGACCCTCCTCCTTCAGTGGGCTGTTCTCTCTTTCTGACGCTTCCTGATACCATGCCCCCGGTCGGAAGTCAAGCATCCTCCAGCTCCTGGCGGCGACGAAGCCCTTCGCGCACGGCCTCGACGAGCTGACGTACCATCGGCATGGGGTGCTGGTACCCTACGACCCGGTACGCCCAGTGCGGCTCGCGGGTCAGGATCTGCGCCCCCAGAAGCGTGCGCTGGACCTCGAGGACGCGGTGCCACGGAATCCTTCGATAGCGCCACAGATACTTCACGTGCAGAGCGCGCGGCTCGACCCGGATGGCGGGCGCCACGTAGGCCCCGAGAACGAGACTGAAGATGGCCCACAGGAGAATGAACCAGCGGTGAACGAAGATGTCGATGTAGAACAGATAGAAGAAGAACACAGAGCTTATCCAGAACCAGGTCTTCAGCAGCCAGCGCACCCAGGGAAACGCGAACTCCACTTCACCTCTCCGCGCGCTTCTCGATCAACGCGAAATCGATCTGCCGCCGCTCCTTGTCGACCGATTCCACGCGCACTCTCAAGGGGTCCGCGAGCTGGAAACGTCGCCCGGTGTTGCGACCCAGTAGTGCGAACTTGTCTTCGTGGAACTCGTAGTAATCGTCGGACAGATCGTGCACGTGGATCAGCCCTTCGACGAAATACTGATCGAGGCGGACGAAGATCCCGAAGGAGGTCACGCCGCTGATCTTACCGTCGAACTCGTCGCCCAGATGACGCTCCATGAACTCGACCTTCTTGAGATCGATCGAGTCTCGCTCCGCTTCGACGGCGTTCCGCTCCTCGATCGACGAATGCTCCGCGATCCGATCCAGCCGCGCGATCTGGCGCTCCTTATCCTTTCTCCAGCGCTCTCCTGCCTCGAGTTTCTTCAATGTCCGGTGCACCTCGAGATCCGGATAGCGGCGAATCGGTGACGTGAAATGGGTGTAGTGCGTCGCCGCGAGCCCGAAGTGTCCGATGTTCTCGACCTGGTAGCGGGCCTGTTTCATGGATCTCAGAATCACGGTGTTGATGAGCTCTTCTTCGCGCTTCCCGCGGGCCTGCTCGATGACTTCCCCGAAGGCACGGGGGTCCAGCTTTCCCTGTTTCGGCTTCGGGAGCTGGTACCCCAGCACCGCGACGAATTCCCGAATACGCTCGATCTTCTCGGGGGCCGGCCGGTCGTGGACCCGATAAATGAGCGGCACCTCGAGACGGGAGGCGTGGTGCGCGACCGTTTCGTTCGCCAGCAGCATGAACTCCTCGATCAGGCGCATGCTGTCGAGACGTACGGATTCCTGGATGTCGATCGGAAACCCCTCATCGTCCAGCTCCACGATCGCCTCCGGAAGATCGAAATCGAGGCTACCTCGTACCGCGCGTTTCTGCTTCAGCACCTTCGCGAGCCGCCCCAGAGTCTGGAGCTGCCACAGGATCTGATTGAGCTCCTCGCGTGGCGGGCGGCTCTCCAGCATCTCCTGCGCCTCCTGATACGTCAGGCGGAAGCGGGAACGGATCACGGTCTCGCGGAAGGAGCTCTTTCGGACGTTCGCCTCTCCGTCGATGGTCACGATTACCGAGTAGGCGAGCCGATCCTCGTCAGGCTTGAGTGAACACAAGCCATTCGAGAGGTGTTCGGGCAGCATCGGGATCACACGGTCGACCAAGTACACGGATGTCCCGCGCTCGAGTGCCTCCTGGTCGACGATCCCGCCCTCCTCGACGTAGTGACTGACATCCGCGATGTGGATCCCGACCTCGTACGAGCCGTCGGATAGCTGCTCGATCGACAGCGCGTCGTCGAAGTCCTTAGCGTCATGAGGGTCGATCGTGAAGATCACCTTGTCGCGCAGGTCCAGGCGGCGCTTGGCCTCCGCGTCGAAGTCGGCTTCGATTGCCTGCGCGCTCTGCTCGACGTCGGCCGGGAACTCGTGGTCGAGCTCGTGGGTCTTGATGATCGAGAGGATGTCGACTCCCGGGGCGTCGGGGTCCCCGAGGACCTCGACGATCCGACCCTCGGGGCTCTTGCTGCCGTCGCCCCAGTCCTCGATCTCGACGACGACCTTCTGGCCCTCACGCGCCTGCTCCAGATCTTCCTCGGCAACGTAGACGTCGAAACCGAGCCGGGCGTTATCCGGGACCACGAAGCCGAACCGTTTGCCCCGCTGGACTGTCCCAACGACCCGCGTCCGCGCGCGCTCGAGGACCTGGATGATCCGCCCCTCCGGTTTGTCGCGCTCCCGTCGCCCCTCGACCCGCGCGACCACGCGATCGCCGTGGACGGCGCCGCTCAACTTGTGTGGCGGCACGAAGATGTCCGGTTCACCTTCCTTCTTCTTCTCCGGGACGACGAAGCCGGCGCCTCGCCGGGTCGAGTCGAGGGTTCCGACCACGAGATTGATCTGCTCGGGCAGCGCGTAGCGCTGGCTCTTGATCCGGTACACGCGCCCCTGCTCGGTCAGCGTCGCCATCGACTGCTTTAGGGCCTGGTAGCTGTCGTCTCCGATCCCGACGCCCTTGGCGATCTCCTTGAGTTTGAGCGGCCGCTTCGAGCGAGCGAGATACTCGAGGACCTGCTCCTCGGTCGACGGACTCAAAACGATTCCGCCTCATCGATCAGCATGATCGGGATGTCGTCCTTGATGGGATATCGGAGCCGGCACGCGGGGCATTCTAGCACCTGCTCGCTCTCTTTGTACGTCAGGTCGCCCTTGCACTTCGGGCACGCCAGGATCTCTAGAAGCTCCTTGTCCAATGCCATGCTAACTCCTTGTTGGCGTTGTAGTTGACTATCGTTTATAGCCAAAGTGCGTGAGGTCCCGGTCTCGCCGGGACCACTTCGGGCGCACCTTGACCCAGAGCTCGAGGTAAACGGGACCCCCTACAAGGGTTTCGATCGGCGGCCGCGCTCGGCGGCCGATGGCGGTGAGCTTCCGCCCGCCGTCACCGATCACGATCCCCTTCTGGCTCTCCCGCTCGACATACACGGTAGCCCGAATCAGGGTCTTGTCACTCTCAGCGGCCGGCTCGCGCCATTCCGTGACCTCGACGTGGATGCTGTACGGCAGCTCGGCGCCCAGCTCCTCGTAGCACGCTTCGCGAACTAGCTCCGCGGCCAGGAAGCGGAGGTTCAAGTCCGTGAGGTCCTCGGGGTCGTAGAAGAAGGGCTGCTCGGGCAGGCGCTCGCGGATCGCCATGAGGAGGGCGTCCAGGCCCTCTCCCGTCTTCGCGCTCAGTCGGAAGCGGCCGGCCCACACACTCAGCGCTCCCCACGTCTCATCCCGGCGCTCCAGCTTCGCCGCCGGGACCTGGTCGGATTTCGTGAGGACGAGGAACAGCGGGATCTCGCCTGCCAGCTCCCGAAGGAGCGCCTCCTCGCGGGCGTCCGGCTGTTCGTGATCGACCAGCCAGCAGGCCACGTCGACGCCCTCGAGCGCTCCGAGGGCTGTCTCGAGCATGCGGGCCTGGAGCGCGTACGCGGGGTCCAGGAAGCCGGGCGTGTCGACGAACACGTACTGGGTGAAGTCCTCGGTGCGGAAGCCGGGGATCCGGTGGCGCGTCGTCTGCGCCTTCGAGCTGACCGCGGCGAGGTGCTCTCCCACGAGCGCGTTCAGGAGCGTGGACTTGCCCGCGTTGGGCCGCCCGATCAGCGCCACGAACCCCGCCCGCGAGGCTGCTGCCTCCCCACTCGCCACGTGGACCTCTTCCCTCGCCATCGAGGGCGGAATCTACGCCCGCCCGGGGAGTCCAGCGAACGGCAGCAGGAGAGCGGGAAGCGCAGCGGAGCCAAGGGGATGGGGGGACCCCCGACAGTCAGCGAAAGAGCGGCTCGGCGCTCGGCGGATGCTCCACGCGTGGCGGAGCGAGCCGCGGCTCGGCGCCCAGCCAGTAGAGACCGTTCGCCATGATGCAGAACCCGGTCGCGGCGAACCACACCATAGCGCCGCCGACGAAACCCGTGAACGAGAACCACCAGGGACTGTGCGCCAGCGACAGGACCGAGGCCAGGGTCAGATTGATGCCCACCGCCAGATAGATGCGGCGCTCCAAGTACCAACTGTCGGTCTGCATGGAGTACCACTTCGAGCCGATCGACGACCGCGCGGCGAGTCGCGCCGGGAAACCGAGGCGGTGAAGGACGTTCCCGACGATGCAGAACCCGGTCAGAGACACCGCGATGGAAGCCCACGCGGTCGCGATGACGATCACGACCCAGAGCGGATGTGCTATCCAGGCCAGCCCGGTCGCGGCGAGTAGAACGACGCCGGCGATCAGCCACACTGTCCGCTCGATGTACCAGCGGTCCGTCGGGACAATGTAGATGCCCGATCGCAGTCGCATGGAAGCATCCTAATGGAGAACGCGCGGAGCCCGCAAGCCACACTCCCCACGCTCGTGCGCCGCCCTGGAATCGAACCAGGAACCTACTGATTAAGAGTCAGTTGCTCTGCCAGTTGAGCTAGCGGCGCACGGGCCGGGCGGGAACCGCCGGAGCGGAAGAAGAAATATATCCGCGCGGGATCAGTGGGACAACGCACCTTCGAAGACGTGGGGTGAGCGAGGGGACTC
>JAICNR010000042.1 GCA_025931135.1 Gemmatimonadota bacterium
GCGCGAAGGGCCCGGCCACGATCAATCAGGTCGACGATCCCGAGCGGATCCTCCATCCCCTGAAGCGCGCGGGCGAGCGCGGCGCGGGGAAATGGGAGCGGGTGTCGTGGGACGCGGCGCTCGACGACATCGGCGGCCGGATCCGGAGAGCGATCGCCGAGGGCAGGAACGAGGAGATCATGTACCACGTCGGCCGACCCGGCTACGACGGCGCGATGGACCGGGTCCTTAAGGCGTGGGGAGTCGACGGCCACAACTCGCACACGAACATCTGCAGCTCGGGCGCCCGCCTCGGCTACGCGCTCTGGCACCAGATCGACCGGCCGTCCCCGGACCACGCGCGCGCGAAGTTCATTCTGCTTCTCTCCGCGCATCTCGAGGCCGGCCACTATTTCAACCCGCACGCGCAGCGGATCGTCGAGGGGAAGGCGCGGGGAGCCAAACTCGCGGTGCTCGATCCCCGGCTCTCGAACACCGCCTCGATGGCGGACTACTGGCTCCCCACCTGGCCGGGCACCGAAGCCGCGGTGCTGCTCGCGATGGCGAACGTCGTGATCGACGAAGGGCTCCACGATCGCGAGTTCCTGCGCCGCTGGGTGAACTGGGAGGCGTGGCTCGAGGCGGAGCGGCCCGAGGCCGCGCGGCGGGCACGCGAGAAGGGCGGGTCGGCGCCGGGCGCCGCCGGCATCGACGAGTTCGTCGCGGCAGCGCGTGAGACGTACGCCGAGTTCACCCCCGAATTCGCTGCCCGGGAGAGTGGGGTTCCGGCGGAGACGATCGTCCAGGTCGCGCGCGAGATCGGCCGCGCGCGGGGCGCGCTCGCGACCCACGTCTGGCGCGGCGCGGCGTCGGGAAACCTCGGCGGCTGGCAGGTCGCCCGCTGCCTCGAGTGGCTCGTCGTCCTGACGGGGAGCGTCGCCACGCCGGGCGGCACGACGCCGGCCGCGCGCGACAAGTTCGTTGCGCGGATGCCGCTCACACCCCCCGCGTTCGAGCGCTGGAACGAGCTCACGTTCCCGCGCGAGTATCCGCTCTCTCACCATGAGCTGTCGTTTCTCCTGCCCCATTTCCTGAAGGAAGGACGCGGTCGCGTCGAGGTGTACTTCACGCGCGTCTACAACCCGGTGTGGACGAACCCCGACGGGCTGTCATGGATCGAGGCGCTGCGGGACCCCGCGAAGGTCGGTTGCCACGTCGCGCTGACGCCCACCTGGAACGAGAGCGCGTACTGGGCGGATTACGTACTCCCGATGGGGCTCGGTCCCGAGCGCCACGACCTCATGAGCCAGGAGACGAGCGCGGGAGCGTGGATCGGATTCCGCCAGCCGGTGCTGCGCGCGTTCCGCGAAGCCGCGGGCGAAACCGTGCGCGACACGCGGGACGCGAATCCGGGCGAGGTCTGGGAGGAGGACGAGTTCTGGATCGACCTCTCGTGGCGGATCGATCCCGACGGCTCGATGGGGATCCGCCGCTGGTTCGAGTCTCCCGACCGGCCCGGCGAGAGGCTGACGGTCGACGATTACTACGGCTGGATCTTCGAGCGCTCGGTTCCCGGTCTCCCCGAGGCGGCCGCGGCCGAGGGCCTCTCGCCGCTCGCGTACATGCGGCGCTACGGCGCCTTCCGCGTGAAGCCGGACGACTACCGCTATTACGAGAGGTCCATGGCGTCAGACGAGGCGGGCGTCGAGGTCGACGGCCGGAGGGTGGTGGGGTTCGACACTCCGAGCCGGAAGCTCGAGTTCTGGTCTCCCACCATGGCCGAGTTCGGCTGGCCGGAGCACGCGCTCCCGGGCTACGTCCGCTCCCAGGTCCACTGGTCGGAGCTCGACCGCGCGGCCGGCGAAGCGGTGCTGCTCCCCACCTTCCGGCTGCCGACCCTGATCCACACGCGCTCGGCGAACGCGAAGTGGCTGGTCGAGATCTCGCACCGCAACCCCCTCTGGGTCCATCCCGTCGACGCGCGGCGGATCGGGATCGGCAACGACGACCTGGTCCGCGTGAACACCGCGATCGGGTGGTTCGTCGTGCGCGCCTGGGTGACCGAAGGGCTGCGGCCGGGGATCGTCGCCTGCTCGCACCACATGGGGCGCTGGCGGCTGGGGGAGGGCGCGGGCGTCGGCGGATGGACGGCGGCGCCCGTGTCGCTGGAGGAGGAGCCGGGCGCGACCGGGGGTCTCTGGCGGATCCGTCACGAGCGCGAGGTCGTACCGTTCGATTCCGACGACCCCGACTCGGCCCGGATCTGGTGGAGCGACGCCGGCGTCCACCAGAACCTCGCGTTCCCCGTCCAGCCGGATCCCGTCTCGGGGATGCACTGCTGGCACCAGAAAGTGCGGCTCGAACCGGCGCAGGAGGGGGACCGCTACGGCGACGTCGTCGTCGATACGGCGAAGAGCCACGCGATCTATCGCGAATGGCTCGAAAAAACGCGGCCGGCGAAGCCCGGCGGGCTCCGCCGACCGCTCTGGTTCTCGCGCCCGGTGCGCCCCGCGGACGCCGCCTACCGGCTGGGCGCCTGAGGGCTGCTCCGGCTAGCTCTCCGCTCCGTGCCGTTCGCCGTGCTGTCCGCCCTCTCCGTCCTCATGTTTCTCGCCGCCCCGGCGGTGTCCCTCCCCGTGGCGCGCCTTCATTTCTTCGAGCCGCGCGCGCTGGGTCTCGTCGAGGACCGCCATCAGGCGGTCATGCGTTTCCTGGTGCAGAGCCTCCAGGCCCTCGTGATCCTCGCTCTCGCGTAGAGCGCGTCGCTTCTCGCCCTGTTCGGCGAAGATCGCCTGCACCTGGGTCACCTGCGCGTCGGTCAGGCTCAGCGCCTCGCGGAGGTGCTCGATCTTCCGCGCGGGATCGTGACTGCGGCGTTCGCCGTCCGCGTGCATCCGCTCATGGCGTGGCTTGTCGGCCTGCGACTCGTCCTGAGCCAGCGTGGGGGTCGCCGCCAGCGCGACCAGGCCGACCAGGATTCCCACCCGGCTCGTCCATCCGTATCGCATCTCGATTTCCTCCGGTTCGATGATCGGGATCCGCCCGGCGGGAGCTCCGGCGGGCGGCGCGTTCCGGGGGATGGACCGCCTACGAGAGGCCGACGTTAAGCGGTTCCCGCGGACGACCTCGTCAGGCCTCGAACACGAGGCTGAGACACGTGAGGCTTCCCTCGGCCTTTGCCAGCTCGCCCACGTCGAGCGTGAGGACGTCGAACCCCATTCCCGCGACCCGCTCCGCCGTACGCGGGTAGTCCGTTTGGAGCAATACAGCGGTTCCGACCGCGAGCGCGTTGGCGGCCGCGGGCTCGTCGGCCGCGACTTCGATCGCGCGCTTCGCTTCGAAGGCGGCGGCGTCCACCCAGGCGCTGTTGAGGAGGATCGTCTCTTCGTCGAGGGCTGTGCACGCGGACTTGAGATGAAGACAGCCGCGGACATCGACCGGCACGACGCGATAGCCGTGCGGGCCCGCCGCAGCGGCGAGCCCCGCGATCCCCGCATCGTCCGTCCGCCCGGTTCGTCCCACGTAGAGCGTCCTGCCGAGCCGCAGCACGTCGCCTCCCTCGGTCCGGGCGCCCCCCGGCAGCTGTACGACCTCGCGCCAGCGGGCGAGTTGCGCCGCGATCTCGAGGGGCTCCTGGCGTCTGCTGTCCACGCCCATCGGCATGAGGATCGCCACCTCGTCGAGCACGATCGCTACGTCTTCGACGAAGACCGCGTCCGGGAGGTCGTCGAGGGGCGGAAGCGTCACGACCCGGGCGCCGCACCGCGCGAGGGACTCCCGATACGCGCGATGCTGGCGACGCGCTTCCTCGAGATCGATCGGCTCCCGTTCGCGATAGGCGCGTTCCCCGGACGCCAGGGAGGAGGACAGCTCGCGGGTCAGCGCCAGGAGCAAACTCAGGTACCGGCCGACTCCATCGCGTCCAGCGCGTCCCGCACCGCGCGAGCCAGATCCGCGGCGCGCCCGCGACCCCAGAAATGGACGAAGACGAGCGGTGGGTCTTCGCCGACGAGCGGCGCGTCGATCGCCGTGATCTCGAGCCCACCGGCCCGGAGAGCCCGGAGAACGGGCTGTATCGCGACCTCGGACAACGCGAGCTGACCGATCGCCGCGGCGCGGAAGTCACTCCCCCAGAACGTCACTCGCGACACGATCCCCGACGCCGCTCCGAGGTCGTAGCCCTCGAGGCTCGTGGATTCCGGGAGCTCGATCGCGTACGCCCGCGGCCCGCGCTCGCCCCTTCGACCCAACACGCTGTCCACGAGCGCGGGATCCAGCGTGAACCCGGGATCGAGCGGAGGCAGCGGTTCCCGGGGCTGACCCTTCACGTCCTGAAGCGTCTGGAGGACCCCGCCGATCCCGGCGGCGAGGCTGTCCGTCTCCCCGATCGCCGACAGGTGGAGCGTCCACACCAGGGGATCCGCCCGGGCGAGATGAGCGCCGAGAGCGGTCACCCGGATGTCGTGGAGGAGGGCCGCGGAGAGGACGGGGTTCACCTCGTCGATCAGGAGCGGGAGCTCGGCCGTCAGGACCGCCCCTCCTGGGATGGGCTCGAACGCCACCCACCCGTCCAGGCCGGTTCGCGGACCCAGCGGCACGCCCTCGACGCTCACGACGAGCTCGGGACGCGGGATCGTAAGCCGGTAGGTTCCCGTCTCCGGGTCGAGGAGCCCGGGCGGCAGCGATTCGACCGCTGCGCGGTCGAACACCCGCGCGGACGCGGGGCTGCGCTCCGCTTCCCCCGACTCCGGCTCGGGCGCGCCCCCGCAGCCCGCCAGGAACGCGATCCCCGTCGCCGCCACACGGGCGCTCGCGAGGACCGACCCCCCGCCGCTCACCCGACGATCACGGCCGCCGCACCGAGCATGCCCACGTGGGGCGTCCCGGGCATGTCCGGTGTGGGGTTCCGGCCCAGCAGGGACAGCGCGGTCGGCGCGAACTCGATCGGCGCGATCGCGCCGATCTCGCCCCGGCCCCTCACGTGCGGCCCGGCTGCGGCGACGAACCCCTCAAGGGTCTCCTCGCTCCCCGGACAGAACGAAGGACGCCGCTGGCCGAATTCCCCACGCGGGTGCCGGACCCGCTCGAGGAGCTTCGGCCCCGCCTTCCATTCGACGAACAGATCGGGCAGCCGGACCGGCGGGCCGCCACCGAAGACGTCGACGGCCCGCACCGTGGATTCGATCACCGGCTCGCCGCTCTCGACGTCCACCATCCGGCGCAGGTCCTCCTCCAGCTCGCCCAGCACGCGATCATAGTCCGCCGGATCGACGATCCCGGCGGGCTCCCGCCCGCGCAGGTTCACGCGCACGAACCCGGTATAGAGCGACGGCAGCGAGAACGCGGTCGTACGTTGCCAGTCCGTTCCGCTCGCGAACAAATCCGCCAGGAGCTCCTCCTGCCGATGCGTCGGGAGCCGGCGGCTGATCGCGACCCGCAGGCTCTCCGGGAGAACGCGTCGCGCCAGGTCGACCGGGCGGAGCCGCCCCGGCGCCGCTTCGCGCCGGGCCTGATAGCCGAGCGCGCGGCAGAGCGCCCCGTTGAGCTCTTCCGTAGGAAACTGCTCCTGCATACCGAACAGGGAGACCACGACGACGTCGGCTGCTTCGCCTGCCTGTTCGATCAGGAGCCCGAACTCGCGATCGGTCGCCTGGTACACGGACCGGATCGCGTGGCGCAGCGTCTCGTCCTCGGCTCCCCCGTCCGCGGCCTCCGGGCGGTATCGCCAGTAGCGATGCGAGGCCGTGTGCGTCTCGTCGAAGGCCGCGATCACCAGATCCGCGTCCCCCAGCGACGCGACGTGACGGCACAGCTCTCCCTTGGTCCGAACGCTGTCCAGGAAGCGCCGGAGGTCGCGCCGGTCTTCCTCGGGCGTGCCGTTCGCGGTGTCGCCCAGAATGTCGGGCGGCTCTCCGTACATCCGCTGGACCTCGGCGAGAAGCTCCGGGGGCTCGGAGGCGTAGGGGGCGATCGCCAGGTCCGGCTGATGAAAGCACCAGTTCACGAGCTGGTGGCCTCGCACGCCGGGCACCGGCGCTGTCTCCGGGGCGTCGATCACGGCCACGCTTCCGCTGAAGGCGTCGCGCCGGGTCCAGAAGGGCGGGCTCCCGGCCTGGTCCGCCCCGAACGTCGTCAGCCGGTAGGTGCCCGGCACGAGCTGCCGGAAGTAGTAGTAGCCGTGCCGATCGGCCGACGTGCCGCTGAACACCGTGGTCGCCGTACCGTGCTCGCAGATCCGCTCCGCGCCGGCCAGGCGCCCGTGGCAGCCCCGCTCCATGACCGAGCGGATGGTCGGCAGGTGACCCTCTCTCGCCCAGCGCTCGATGCTCGCGGGGTCGCCGACCTTCATCATGAGCACCAGCAGGCGGTTCCTCATCGGGGCGGTCTCCGGAGAAGGGTTTCCCTGGTCCACAGCTTCACGCGGTTCGCCTTGACCCGCAGGGATCGGTCCCCGAACGCGAACTCCAGGACGCGGCGCGCCTGATCCACGGGGCCGCGACGGGCGTGCGCGATCGCCCGGTGGAGCCGAGCCGAATCGAGGCTCGCGGGGACCCGCGGGAGCTCGCGCGGGCGGCCGTCTTCGATCTCGTCGGGCGCGCTCGGATAGCCGAGAAGCTCCAGCATCGGCCCCGCGACGGCCAGGGCGTGCGATTGCTGCTTCTCGGACAGCGCGGAGACCCACTGCCCCGATCGCCCCTTCCGGACGTGGTCGGGGTCCGCGCCGTGCATGCTCCGGAAGGAGACTTCCTCCCGGATCGCGGACATCCCGCTCTCCGGCAGATCGACGCCCAGGTAGCCCGCCAGCCCGCGCAGCTCGGCCTCGAAACCGTGCAGGAACCGCTCGTAGAACACGACGTGGAACGGGATCCTGTGGCGGATCCTCAGCCACCCCCCGACGTGAGCCACCCAATCCCGGAGCTCCATGTCGAGGGCGTGCGTGAGGAACGACTCCGGGCTCGGCTCGTAGTGCGGCGGCCAGTTCGTGCGCACGTGGGGTGTGAAGACGAACTTCGACAGCGACACCGCGACGTCGCGAGGATCGCGGATCAGATACACGATCCGGTCGAACAGCGGGAGGACCTCGAGGCTCCGCGGGATGATCGGCTCGATGCACCACACGATGGAGCACCGCCGCACGTAGTCTTCCACGTCCGCGATCCGCTCCTGGTGGACGTCGCTGATCCGCCAGTAGCAGCCGTCGGGCAGGATGCGCATGAAGTCCATGTCCGCCTGACCCGAGTAGCTGAGCTTCCACTCTCGGGCCGTCGCGTGAATCGGGTGCGTCTGAACGAAGCTGCGGTGCTCGAGACCCGCGTGCCGCTCGACCGCCCGAAGGATCCGCGAGAGCCAGAGGTTCCCGCTCTTGTGGACGGCGGAGTGGAGAATCGAGAGCGGAGATCCGGGAATCGGGGTCACGCGGCTCGAAGGACGGGAATCATGGCCCGCCCGCGCGCCCGATCCGCCAGCCGCTCGAAATCGATGAACGTCGCGTACAGGACCACGTGCTCGAAGAACGCCACGTTCAGCGTCAGGTAGATGCCGAGATGGAAGAGGACCCCGAGCCCGAGCACGACCGGTCGCGCGCGCGGCGCCAACAGGACCAGCGGGAACGCCAGCTCGTAGAGGATCGTGGCGATCGAGACCGCGACGCAGAGTCCATGACGGGGCGCGAGCCACAGGCCGAACGGCGATTCCCAGTCCAGCGAGCGCGTGAGGAGGTACTGCTGGAGCGTGTATCCGTTCATCCACGCCACCCCCCCGTACGTGAGCTTGGCCACCGCGTTCGAGACGTATGACCACGAAAGGAGAATCTGCTGGAGGCGCATCGGCCAGACCGCGAACGACGTCGTCGGGCTCGACGGCCGACGGCGGCGGCGTAGCGCGTCCACGGACAGGTGGCGGCCCGAAGGGGAAAGCGCCAGGCAGAGCAGGAAGACGGAGATCAGGATCCCGTTGTGATGGAGGTCCCCGTAGGACGACTCGAGCGAATAGAGGAACCAGGTGCCGAGCGCAAACAAGGCCGCCGAGGTCCGTGTGAACGCGCCGACGAGCGTGGTGACGCCCGCAGCCAAGGTCACGAGATGCACGCCGCGCACGAGCGGCGACCACCGGACATCGGGCGGGAGGATCTCCGCGACCAGCCGGATCAGCCACTGCGCGTCCTGAAGCGGGCGCTCCGCCATCGCCGCGTATTCCGCCGGCGAGGGCAGGAAGAACGGCATGAAGATGAGGAGCTGTCCGAGGACCACCAGAATGCGGCAGATCGCGAGGCCGAGACCCGAGGCGGGCGGAAACCACCACGCCTCCCAGCGCGCGATCCCGGGCACTGGGCTCACCGCTCCCCGGGACCCGCCAGTGCGGGCAAGGAGCCGTATACGATCCTGCGCGCCGCGGGTGCAGATAGGAGCGAGTTGCCGGAGATCCGGAACGCGGTTCGCTCGAGGACGATCGCGGGGACCGGAGCCCGCCAGCGGGCCGACAGCCGCCGTGCGAGCTCGCGGGCGGCGGCCGGATCCCCGGCGGCGATCGCCCGCGCGTAGCGATCGCGGAACGTGAATCGGTCCATGCCGGCATCCCCGGAGCGGACGCGCACGAGGCCGTCGGGCCGCACGGCGTACAGACGCACCCGGATCGCTGCGACGGGCGGATGGCTCGAATGCCGGAACAGGCCCCAGCTCGCCAGCGGCCAGAGCGTTTCCCGCGCTCCGCCGAGCTCGCGCGCGACCGGCACCGCCTGGAGCGCGAGCACGAGGAGGACGAATCCCGAGACCGCGCTCCGGCCAGGGCTCATGCCGCTCTCGATTCGACGCGCGCCGGCAGCCCGCCCTTGGGCCGGAGCGTGATCCCGCCCCAGGGCTCGACCCGCTGCGGCGCCAGCAGCCGGAGCTTTCGTCGCGGGGCGACGCGGACGAGGATCCGCGCGCCCTCGAGCCGTGCGAGATGCTCCCCGATGCACTTGTGGGCGCCGTCGCCGAACGGGAGATACGCGGCGCGCGTGGGTCGCGAATCCGCGAACCGCTGGGGCTCGAATCGCTCGGGGTCGGGAAAGTACGCGGGGTGACGATGCAGCACGTACTGGCAGAGGAACAGCGTGTCGCCGACCTCCACCCTTCCACCCCGGGGCAGCTCGTCGGCCGCGACCGGAGTGCGGGCGAAGATCCAGGTCGGAGGGTGGAGGCGGATCGCCTCGGCCAGGACGCGCTCCGCGTGCGCGGCGCCGTCCCCTCCGGCGATCGCGTCCAGGAGCGCGGCCTCCGCCTCGGGATGGCGGTCGAGGTGGTACCAGGCCCAGGTCAGCGCGTCGCCGAGCGTCTCGTAGCCCGTGCTCGTGAACGTCAGGACCTCGTCCCGGACCTGGGCGTCCGTCATCCCGGAACCGTCCGCGTAGCGGGCGTCGAGGAGACCGTCGATCAGGTCGGATTCCCCGGGGGCCTGTCCACCTGCCGCCCGGCGCCCCCGCCGCCGCGCGAGGACCGGCAGGAGCACGGCGTCGATCGCGGCCAGCGCCTGCCGGTTCGCGCGCAGGACTCGGGTCGGCAGTCGGGTCCGCCAGGGGAGTCGGCCGTGGTACACGTACTCGGTGTAGCGGCGGCGCGCGCGGATCGCCCGGGCCAGCCGCTCCTCGTCCTCCGCGCCCAGGTCTCCATCGAAGAGGATCGACAGGATCACCCGTTGCGTGAGGTCCGCCATCTCCGCCGCGAGGTCGATCACGTTCCCCGGCGCGGCGGAGGCGATCCACCGCTCCGCCCGTGCGTCGATCGTGCCCTCGAACCGCTCGACCGCGCGCCGATGGAACAGCGGCTGGAGGAGTCGCCGCTGGCGAAGGTGCTCCTCTCCGGAGCTGGTCAACAGTCCCTGACCCGCGCGCCGGCGCCCCTCCGCGCTCGTCAGGAACGGGGTCTTCCCGTACCGCTCCGCGCCGGTGACCAGGACATGCTGGACGTCCTCCGGATGGGTGAGGAGCCAGGCGGACGACCAGGGCCGGACGCGGACCCTGGCGTCGAGCTCGACGCGACGGGGCGCGAGGAGTCCCAGGGTCCGTCGCAAGTGACGGGGGAGCTCGACCGTGCCGGCCGACGTCACGCGATCTCCTCGTAAGCGTCGAGGAACCGCTCGGCACAATGCTCCTGCGAGAGCATCTCCCAGGCCCAGGCGTGGCCCTCGGCTCCGAGCGCCTCGCACCGCTCCCGGTCGGAGAGGAGCTCGGCGATCGCTCCCCCCAGCGCGTCGACGTCCCGGGGGGGAACGAGGACGCCGGTCTCGCCGTCGCGGACGATCTCCGCAAGACCCCCGTGGTTCGACGCGACGATCGCCGTTCCGCGCATCATCCCTTCGGCGGCCGCGAGGCCGAACGGCTCCTCGAGGACCGATGGCGTCGCCACGACCCAGGCGGACTCCAGCGCTCGCTCCATGTCCCCACGGCCGAGGTGCCCCGTCCAGCGTACGCGTGGCCCGATCCCGAGCTCGTCCGCGCGCGCGGAGAGCGCGGTTCGCTCCGGACCGTCGCCCGCGAGGAGCAGCGACGCGTCCGGCACCGCGCGGGAGGCCCGCGCGAAGGCCTCGATCAGAACGCTCACCCCTTTCTCCCGGCTGAACCGGCCGGCGTAGGCGACGACTGGCGGACCCGTGAGCGGGGGCCGGGCCCGTCGTCGAGGCACCCCGTTCCAGATGACGCGGGTCGGTCCGATCCCGTGCTGGCGGAGCCGCCGCTCCATCGCGCCGCTGTTCGCGACGAATAGTGCGAACACGTCGCGCCAACGGTTCCACAGGGCGCGTTGGGTCATGAGCGCCACCCACGCCCGGCGCGAAAGGCACCCCTGCTCCCGGCACGCGCGGCCCGGTTCGAACTCGCAGATCGAGTTGTCGGGCAGGAGCCGGAGGCCGATCGGGCAGATCGTCTCGTACCAGGCGGCGTGATAGAGGCTCGGAACTCCGTCGAGGAGCGGGAGGACGAGGGGGGACAGCTGGGTCATGAACATCCGCACGTGGACGACGTCGGGGCGGAACTCCGCCAGCGCGGAGCGCAGCGCGCGCCACGCGCTCGCGTTGGCCACGCGGTTCAGCGTTCGGAGTCCCCCCGTCGTGCCGAAGCAGACGTAGTCCGCGGAGCTCCCGTCCGCACCATCCAGCGCGTCGCTCGCGAAGACACGTGCGTCATGACCGCGACGCCGCAGCTCGTCGCGCAGGTCGAGCGTGAGGGTCTCCGCGCCGCCCACCGTGGCCGCCACGTCGTTGAGGATCAGGATCTTCACGAGGCGAGAGCTTCCACCGCTCTCCGACGGCCCTCGCGGGCCGCGATTTCGGCCGCGAGCACGATCGCCAGGCTCCGCTCCCCGTCCTCGATGTCCGGGGACGGCTGGGTCCGATCGCGCGCGGCACGGGCGAAGGTCCAGAGGGCCTTGCGATAGGAGGGGTCCCACCCGCGGGAGAGGATCGACCGCACCGTGCGTGGAGCTCCGGCCAGTCGCGCCGCCCCGCGCGCCAGGCGCGCGAGCGTTGAGGGCGGGTGGAGCGGGTCCACGCGCATCTGCCCGGCTTCCCGGTCGACCACGATTCTACCCTGGTCCCCCAGGACCTCGAAGCGGTTCTCGCCCACGGTCGCGAACGAGACACGCGAGTCCATGACGATCCCGCTCTCCATCGTCATCGTGATCGACGCGTCGTCGTCCTCGCTCGAGATCGAGTGCACGGACGCGGAGACCTCGCGCACCTCCTCGGCGAAGAGGAATCGCGCCAGGTCGGCGTGATGACTCGCCAGGTCGAGTAGCGCTCCGCCACCCTCCGCTCGCCGCCGCTTCCACTCCGGCAAATCTCGGCGGGGGGAGAGGGTCGACACCCGCGCCCCCACGATGCGACCGACCCGCCCGCCGCGAATCGCCTCCCGGGCCGCCACGACGAGCGGATGAAAGCGCTGATTGAACCCCACCATCCCCACCCTGCCGCTCGCGCGCCACTGGAGGACCGTGTCCCGGGCGGCGGCGAGCGTGGTCGCGACCGGCTTCTCGAGATAGACGTCCTTGCCCGATTGGAACGCGGCGCGCGCAGCGTCCGCATGGAGGCCGGTCGGGAGGCAGATGACGACCGCTTCGATCGAGTCGTCGCCGAGGATCTCGCGCCAGTCGGAGGATCCCCGTGCGCCGGGCACCGCCGCGCCGGCGCTCGCCAGCCGCTCGGGGTCTGGATCGGCCAGCGCAGCGAGCTCGACTCCGGTCGCACGCGCGAGGATCGGAAGATGATACATGCGGGCGATCCGGCCGCAGCCGAGAAGGCCGACTCGAATCATGGGGGTCTCCGGGTTGGGCGGAATCTAGCTCTCGGACCCGGAGCGTCGGGAGTCGCGCACTCGCGGCCGCGCCCGCTCCAGAGGAACGGGCGCGCCGCAATGCGGTTCTTTCTCCCGGCGGCACCGCTCCCGGGAGGAAGCGATGCCCTCGGTCATGAGCTCACTCGGCGGGCGCGGGCTCCGGCTCCTCGGCGGGCGCGGATTCCATCCCGGGGGGCGGGTTGTCGCTGTTCCAGATGTCCGTCGCGATCTTCCAGTCGCCGTCGACACTCTTCCATACGGCGAGGAACTTCCCGTTGTCGCTGTACTCCGATCCGTCCGGCATCGTGCCGCTCATCGTCCATGTTCCGACCGCGTGGGCGTAGTCCCCCGCCGCGGCGATCGTGATCTCGTCGCTGACGACGGTCGCCGATGCCGGCGGCGCCTCGCCCAGCCAACCGGTGAAGGCCTGACGGATCGCCTCGGCACCCTCGGCCCGGGGTGCGCCCGGAGGCATGAGGGTCGCATCGGACGTGTACTGCTGGACCAGCGACTCGACGTCGCCAGCCACGGCGGCAGCGCCCCAGGCCTGATCTTTGGCCGCGATCGTCTCGCGCACCGCGGATTCGTCGATCGCGGGGCTCGTCTCGGTTCCCTGCTCGGTCGCCTGCTCCTGAGTCTGGCATGCCAGCGCGAGGCCGGCGGCCCACACGATGACGAGAAGTCCTTTCAAAGTGCTCGACACTTCGAACCTCCTGGATGGGTTGGGGGACATCAATGTCTGAACAAGCACAAACTAACGAGAGCCGCGGTCACCCGCCGGACCGGAAGATCGAGAACAAGCGGCTGATCAGGCGACTCAGCGGACTCGAGGGATCGCAGACGTCCCCGATCCCGTCCCTGTCACGATCCAGCTGGAAACGGTTCGGAACAGCGGGACAATTGTCCTCGGCATCCGGTCGGCCATCGATGTCTCGGTCGAGGCTGACAGACCCGCTGTTCTCCTGCCCACCGTTCCAACCGGGACCCGCGAGAAAATCACAAGCATCGCCGACACCGTCCTGATCGGCGTCGATCTGCTCCGCGTTCGTCATCCACGTGCAGTTGTCGCGACCGTCCTCCACCCCGTCTCCATCCAGGTCGCCTGCATCGGCTGGATCGGCGTCACACACGTCTCCAAGCCCATCACCGTCGGCATCGGCCTGATCGGGATTCGGAGCGTGGGGACAGTTATCCTCGCGATCCAGGACCCCGTCCCCGTCGCTATCCACGTCATCGGATGGACACGAGCCGGGCTCGGTCGTCCCGTCATCGCGCACTCCTCCGTCGCCGCTGGGCTCGCAGCCAACATCGGCACACGCGTCACCGATCCCGTCGCCGTCACTGTCTGTCTGATCGGGGTTGAACGAATACGGGCAGTTATCCTCGCCATCGAGGATCCCGTCGTCGTCCGCATCTTCGTCTAACTCCGTTTCTCCGCAGACGTCCCCCATTCCATCGCCGTCTCGGTCGGACTGATCCGGATTCGGCACATCGACGCAATTGTCCTCCGCATCGGGCACTCCATCGCCGTCCCAATCACCGTCACCGAAATCGCAGGCGTCACCGTCACCGTCGGCGTCATCATCGGACTGATCGTCGTTCGGCGTCTTGGGGCAGTTGTCTTCCGAGTCCGAGATGCCGTCACCGTCAGCGTCTCCGACGCACGCATCGCCGATCCCGTCCCCATCGCTGTCCGCTTGATCCGTGTTGGCCGTATACGGGCAATTGTCTTCGGCATCGAAAACCCCGTCCGCGTCGGAATCGGCGGGGATCGGAGGGTCGGGGATGATGACGCCGTCCTCCGGGATGACGCCATCAGCGGAGCTCAGCGTCGGGGCAATCCGGGACGTCGAGGGGGAATCCTGAAGGCCCGTGATGTCTTCCCCGCACCCGGACAGAAGGATCGCGAGGAGGGCCAGGGCCCGGATCGGAAGGATCAAGCGCGTACGACCTCCAGTGGAGGTGCCCGGTGAACCCGCGGCAACAGGACACCCCTCACCTGCAGTGTACTTGATCCTGGAATGAAGCGTAAGACTTACGAACACTCCCTCCATGGTCGGACTATCGCGCACCGGGCCGGCCGCCGGGGCGATTGCTGGGGCCTCGACGATCGGCTACGTTCGCATTCTCGGATGGACACCCCACTTCATCGCGATCCATCGATGCGGGGTGGCAGCTCGCTCCGCACCAAGCGCTCGCGACCGTAGACCGCGGAGGCCAGAAGACCCCTGCCTTCGAAGCCGACCCCGGAAGAGATCTGGTCCGCTTTTCTCAGCGGGCCCCTGCTCGGCAAGGTCATCAAGACCCGCCGCCGGTTGTTCAGCCTCTTCCGGGCGAGGGATCGATGCAAGAACTGCCGGGCGCCATTCGACAGCCTGGGGGGGCTGATCACGCCCCTCATCGGCCACGGCCGATACGGGAAGAACCCGCGCTTCTGCCGATTCTGAATGGCGTTCGCCCAGAGGTGCCCGGGCGGCGCCGAGATCGAGCTCTCCATGCTGTTCGCCGACGTTCGAGGCTCCACCAGCCTCGCGGAGGAGATGACCGC
>JAICNR010000196.1 GCA_025931135.1 Gemmatimonadota bacterium
CGGCCCCCCTCGCCGCGAACGCTCTCGGAGATCAGCCGCCGCTTGTCGCGCCCGGGGATCGCAGTCGGATGGATCTGGACGAACTCGCCGTTGGCGTACCGTGCGCCCTGCTGGTAGAGGTTCGAGACCGCGGCACCCGTGTTGAGGACCGAGTTCGTGCTCTTGCCGAAGACGACTCCTGGCCCGCCGGTGGCGATCATGACCGCGTCGCCGCGGAAGGCGCGGATCTCCATGGAGGCGAGGTCCAGCGCGACGATCCCGCGCACGACCCCGGAGCCGTCCCGAACGGCGCGCAGAAATTCCCAGCCTTCGTACTTCGTGACGAGGCCTTCGTCCTCGTAGCGCCGCACCTGCTGGTCGAGCGCGTACATGAGCTGCTGTCCCGTGGTCGCGCCCGCATAGGCCGTCCGGTGGACCTTGGTTCCCCCGAACCGGCGAAAGTCGAGCAGCCCTTCCGGTGTGCGGTTGAACATCACGCCCATGCGGTCGTAGAGGTAGATGATCGCCGGGGCGGCCTCGGTCATCTCCTTGACCGGCGGCTGGTTCGCGAGGAAATCGCCGCCATAGACCGTGTCGTCGAGATGGACCAGGGGCGAATCGCCTTCGCCCTTGGTGTTCACAGCGCCGTTTATGCCCCCCTGGGCGCAGACCGAATGGCTGCGGCTGACCCGCACGAGACTGATCAGGTCTACGGGGTGGCCCGCCTCCGCAATGCGGATCGTGGTCATGAGGCCCGCGAGGCCGCCCCCGACGACGATGTATCGCGAACCGCTCATTGCAGGAATGCCCGAATCGTGGCCAGCG
Organism: Gemmatimonadota bacterium; assembly: GCA_025931135.1. Classification (GTDB taxonomy): domain Bacteria; phylum Gemmatimonadota; class Gemmatimonadetes; order JACCXV01; family JAHWKZ01; genus JAICNR01. The sequence goes on from JAICNR010000196.1 coordinate 805, forward strand.
AGAAGATCAGCACGAACGCCCCGAACGCGGCACACGCCAGGGCGACCTTCTTCCGCGCCCCGTCGCCCACGACTCCCCCCCAGGTCAGCAGGAACGTCCGCAGCCCGTTCCCGAGATGGAACGAGACCGCGATCAGGCCGACGATGTAGAACGCCACCCAGCGCGGGTCCGAGAAGATGTCGACCATCATCTGGAAGTCGATAACGCGGCCGTAGATGTAGTTGGCCAATCTTGTCTGCCAGAAGTGCCAGCCGATGAAGACGAGTGTCACGATCCCCGACCAGCGCTGGACCCAGAACAGCCAGTTATTCGCGTACGTGTACTGGAAGGGATTGGGCTTTCCGGTGGCATGGATGTAGATGCCGTAGCCGGAGTGGTAGAGAATCGGGAGCCAGATGAACGGGATCTCGATCGCGATCAGGTACGGGAGGCTCTCGAGAAACTCGGCGACCTCGTTGTAGGTCTCGGCGCCGCTCGCCGCGAACGAGTTGATGCCGAGATGGACCAGGACGTAGAGGCCGATCGGGAGGATGCCGGAGAGGGAGTGGAGACGGCGCAGCGCGAATTGCCGTCGGGACGTCCGAAGGTCGGCGGCGTGCGTGTCGGCGGTGATCGGCAAGCGGACTCTCCTTCGGAAGACTTCAGAGATCCAGCTTGGACATCGTCTCCTTGACGTGCGCCGCCGATGCGTGGAGGGCCTTCTTCTCCTCGCCCGTCAGCTCGATCTCCACGATCTCCTTGATCCCGCCCACGCCCAGCTTGACCGGCACGCCCACGAACACGTCGGAGAGGCCGTACTCGCCCTGAAGCCAGGCGGCGCAGGGGAGGATCCGGTTGCGGTTCCGGATAATCGCCTCGGCCATCTCGACCACCGCCGCCGACGGGGCGTAGAATGCGCTGCCGCTGCCGAGCAGCTCGACGATCTCGCCGCCACCCTTCCGGGTGCGATCGACCAGGGCTTCTATGCGCTCCTCTGACAGGAGGTGCGGAAGGGGGATTCCGGCCACGGTGGAATAGCGTGGCAACGGTACCATCGAGTCGCCGTGCCCACCGAGCACGAACGCGCTCACGTCGCGGACCGAGACATCCAGCTCGAGCGCGATGAAGGAGCGGAAGCGCGCGGTGTCGAGAACTCCGGCCATTCCGATCACCCGCTTGCGGTCGAAGCCCGTCGTCTTGAGCATCACGTAGGACATGACGTCCAGGGGATTGGAGACCACGAGCACGATCGCCCCCGGGCATCGGGCTTCGATCTCGCGCGCAACGCCCTGGACGATCTCGGTGTTCTTCTTGAGGAGATCGTCGCGGCTCATGCCGGGCTTTCTTGGCAGGCCAGCGGTCACGATCACGATGTCCGACCCGTCGATCATGCCGTACTCGGTCCCGCCCGCTAGCCGCGTGTCGTACCCGAGGACGGGGGCGGCTTCCCACAGATCGAGGGCCTTGCCCTTCGGCATCCCTTCGATAATGTCGATCAGCGCGACTTCGTTCGCGATCCCCAGCTCTGCGATTCGCTGGGCGGTTGTGGCGCCGACGTGGCCGGCGCCCACGACCGTGATTTTGGTGGGCACTACTCGGCGTCCAGGACGGAGATGTGCTGTCGGTCGCCGCTCTTGCGCTCGAATCGCACCACGCCGTCGACCATCGCAAACAGCGTGTCGTCCTTGCCCCGGCCTACGTTGAGACCCGGGTGGAATCGGGTGCCACGCTGCCGTACCAGGATGTGTCCCGCCCGAACCCGCTCGCCGCCGAACTTCTTAACGCCGAGCCTTTGCCCCGGCGAGTCACGGCCGTTACGCGATGCGCCCTGTCCCTTCTTGTGTGCCATCTCGCTGCTCCTACTCGCTGGATTCGCCGTGCTCGCGGGCCACGTGCTGCTGGAGCCCGCGCTCGGTCTTGTATTCTTTGCCGCAAGCCTCGCAAACGAAGGCGACGCTGTCCCCGACCTTGGCGCTCTCTTCGCGCTTCTCCGCCTTGCGCTTCTCGTCGACGTTCACGCCGGTCACCTTGAGCTCGGTAAAGTCCTGCCGATGCCCCTTCTTCCGGCTGTACCGCTTACGACGCTTGTACTTGAATACGACGATCTTTTTCCCGCGACCGTGCTTCACGATCTCGGCCGTCACGGAAGCCCCGTCGACGAGCGGGCTCCCGACATGGACGGCGTCGGACCCGGCGGCGTATAGCACCCGGTCGAACGTGATCTTGTCTCCGGGATCCCCCGCCAGGGACGGGACGCGGATCGTCTGGTTCGGGGCGACGGCGAATTGCTTGCCGCCCGTCTCGATGATGGCTCGCATGGCTCTCTCTCGATGGGAATCTGCCGAACGGATTCGATCGGAC
>JAICNR010000154.1 GCA_025931135.1 Gemmatimonadota bacterium
GATCCCTCGGCGGAGCTCCGGTTCGTCGATCCGGAAACGCACGTGCCGGCGGCCGGCGAGCTCCGGTTCGACATGTTCGGCGGCGAGTACACGCACGCGGGAGAGATGTGCACGTTCGAGACGCTGGTCGACCGGTTCGGGCTGGCGGATCCCGCGCTCCGCGCGATCGCCGAGATCGTCCACGACATCGATCTGAAGGAGGACCGGTTCGGCCGCCCCGAGACCGCCGGTGTGGCGTCGCTCATCGACGGGATCGCGGCCGGGCACCCCCACGACGAGGAGCGGATCCGCCGGGGAGCGGAGTTCCTCGACGACCTCTACACCCACTTCCGGGGCGCGCCCGCCTGAGTCTCACAGGTCGTACTGCTTGAGCTTCCGGTAGAGCGTCCGCTCCCCGATTCCCAGGATCTCCGCCGCTCGCCGCCGGTTTCCGTCCACGGACGCGAGCGTGCGGACGATCGCGGCCCGCTCGAGGTCCTCGAGCGGCGAGCCGACGTCGAAGCGGATCCGGTCGCCTTCCGCCGTTCGCCCCTCGATCTCCCCGCCGGGCATGCGCTCTTCGACGGCAGCGGTCTCGATGCCTCTTTCGGCCTCGACCTCGACCGACTCGAGCCACGGCAGACCGCGTCCCTCGCGGATCATCTCGCGGAGCCGCCTCTGATCCTCGCGGACGACGTCCAGGTCGCGCTTGAGGTCGCGGTAGAAGTACCCGAGGAGCGCCTCGATCCGCCGGGTCGCGGGCGCGCTCCCCTCCTCCCCGTCCTCGGGCAGGGCCACGGGCAGGAGCCGCTCCCGATTGGCGCGGGCGTAGATCTCGTCGGGGATGTCGCGCGGGCGGATGCGGGCGCCGGGTGTCAGCACGAGCATGCTCTCGACCAGGTTCCGGAGCTCGCGCACGTTCCCCGGCCAGTCGTAGTTCTGGAGGATCTCCATGGCTTCCTCCGTGATCCCCACGAACTCGCGGTCGTTCTCGCGGCAGAACTCCTGGACGAAATGGTGGATCAGGAGCGGGATGTCCTCGCGCCGCTCGCGGAGCGGCGGCATCCGGATCGACAGCACGGCGAGCCGGTAGTAGAGGTCCCGGCGGAAGCGCCCCTGCCGGATCGCTTCCTCCAGGTCCCGGTTCGTCGCCGCGATCACGCGCACGTCGACGCGGAGCGGTGCCGAGCCTCCGACCCGCATGAACTCGCGCTCCTCGAGGACCCGCAGGAGCTTGACCTGGGTCGAGGTCGGCATCTCGGCCACCTCGTCCAGGAACAGGGTCCCGCGGTCGGCGATCTCGAAGTGGCCTTTGCGGAGACTGGAAGCGCCGGTGAACGACCCCTTCTCGTGGCCGAAGAGCTCGGACTCGAGCAGGCTCTCGGCGAGCGCGGCGCAGTTCACCGCGATGAACGGCTTGCCGGAGCGGGGCGACAGGTCGTGGATCGCGCGCGCGACGAGCTCCTTCCCCGTCCCGCTCTCGCCCTCGATCAGGACCGTCGAGTTGACCGGCGCGTACTGCGCCACCCGCTCGAGGACGACCTTGATCGGCTCCGAGCGGCCCACGATCCGCGTCCGGCCGACCAGCTCCTCGCGCTGGAGGAGCCGGCGGGCGACCAGCTTGAGCTCGTCGGGATCGAACGGCTTGGGAAGGACTTCGTCGATCCCGCGGCCGCGCCAGCGCTCGATCCGGTCGACGTCCATCCGGTCGGTCAGCGCGACGACCGCGGTTCGCGCGGACGCGTCGGCCAGGTCGCCGAGGAGCTCCCGCATCGCGGGCTCCTCGAGCCCGCCCGTGAGGAGGACGAGCGAGGGACCGGGCGCCCGGAGCGCGCGCTCCCCGATCTCCTTCAGCGAGTCGACGACCGCGACCTCGTGCCCGGCCTGGGTCAGGGCGCGCTCGGCCCGGACCGCGTACTCCGGATCGTAGCGGCTGACGAAGACGCTCACGTCGCGTTCGACTCGACGCCCCGCGGCCCGGCGTCCGCCGACCGGTGCTCGGCATCGGGCACCCGTGCCCCCGCCACGAGCCGGACGGCATGATCGAGAACGGTCGCGAGGACGCGGAAGCCGCTCTCGGCCCCGCGAGGGCTTCCGGGGAGATTCACGATCAGCGTGCGCCCGCGGACGGCCGCGGTGGCGCGCGAGAGCATCGCGTGCGGGGTCTCTTCGAGACCCGCGCCGCGAATCGCCTCGGCGATTCCCGGGATCTCGCGGTCGGCGACCGCCCGGGTCGCGTCGGGGGTCACGTCACGGGAGGAGAGGCCGGTCCCGCCGGTCGTCAGGACGAGCGAGACGGTCCCCGCGGCGAGCTCGGCCAGCGCGGCTTCGATCGCCGGCCGGTCGTCGGGGACGACGCGTCGCTCCGCCACCTCCCAACCGGCGGCTTCCAGGAGCTCGGCGAGCAGGGGCCCGCTCGCGTCCGGGCGCTCGCCCGCGGCCGAGCGGTCGCTCACGGTCACGATGGCGGCGCGACGGGCCCATGCCATTTCGGCAGTCACGGGCGGAAGATACGGACGGAAAGCCCCGGGCGACCAGGTGTCCTTGAGGCAGGACGTCGAGGGGTCGTCCCGGCGCCGCCTAGGGCGCCGGGGGCGCGGTCATTCGGACCAGAGGCCCAGGTGCTCGCTGCGGGCGCCCTGCTCCGCGTCGCGGAGCTCCTGGAGGCGGGCGCGATTCTTCGCGCTGAACTCCACGTAAGCGAACCCGCTCTCCACGAGCCGCTTGTTCAGCATGGAGCCGTCGCGGAGGTAGGCGTAGGCCAGCCAGCGGCCCTCGCTGTCGCGCGGGTTCTCGTCGAACTCGAGGCGGAGCGGGCTGCCCTTGGGCGCGAGGCCGACCACGTAGGCCCGCGCCTGCTCGCCCATGTCGCCCCGATCGGGCACGTCGACGAGGAGGAGCCGGACGGTCACTCCGCCCTCGCAGTTGATCGTGTCGCCGTCCAGCACGTAGACGACCGTGCAGGTCGCGGGCGCCTGCGCCGCTTGCGGCCTGGCGTCGGCGGGTAGAAGCGCGAACGCGAGTCCGGCGAGGAGCGCCGGCGTCCACCTGGATTGTCGCATCGTGACCCCCGAACCGAAGGATTCCAGTACCCTACCCTGCACGCCCCCCCACCGTTCCCTCCCGCGCGTGTCGCGCCGCGCCCCACAGGAACGCCACCCCGCAGTACGCCAGGTACAGCCAGTGGAGCGCGATCGAGCCGACGACGAACCCCGGGCCGCCGCGACGAGCGAAGAACCGGTACAGATCCTGGTGCGCGACCAGGAGCCAGGCCACGCAGGCGGCGGCCGGGACGAGCAGACCGGGCCACCACGGCGCCGCGGCGAGGAAGAGGATCAGAAGCCAGGCCGTCGCCACGCTGAGCCGCTCCCGCCAGCGGACGTTCAGCTCGTCCGGGATCCCGCCGCGGCGGAGCATGAGCTGGGTCCATGGCACACCCCGGTACAGAACGTCCGTCCGGACCAGGCCGCCCAGCGTCCACGCCTTCAGGTGCTTGACCATGAGCTCCGGCCGGAATCCGATCCTATACCCCGCGTCCGCCATTCGATATCCCATCTCGATATCTTCGATCGAGGGTCGCGGATAGCGTACCTCGTCGAATCCTCCAACCGCGAGAAAGGCCGAGCGCCGCACGGCTCCGCAACCGGCCCAGAAGCTCGTAGCCGTCGCCGCGGAACGCTGGTGCACGTAGTGGTGATAGAGATTCTTGTAGCGGGCGACCAGGCCGCTGGCGTCCGGCTCGTCGTCGTAGCTCCCGAACAACGCGTCGATCCGCTCGCCGTCCCCCGCGCGGGCGGCGGCCACCGCGGTGGCGATCGTGTCGGGGCGAACCTCGCAGTCGGCATCGACGAACAGGAGCCACTCGCCCCGCGCGCTCTTCGCGCCCAGATTCCGCGCGGCTCCCGGACCGCGCGACCCCGGAGAGCGGATGACGCGGGCGCCCGCGGCGGTCGCGCGCTCGGCGGAATCGTCGCGGGATCCGTCGTCCACGACGATCAGCTCGCACTCGGCTCCGATCGAGCCGCCGAGAGCGGCGAGGCACCGCTCGAAGATCATCCCGCCGTCGCGGACGGGCACGATCACCGATAGATAGGGGCCGCGCTCCATGCGTGATGCAAGATACCACCCCCGCGATTCGTGCGCGTCTCGATTGGCCCCCACCGGGCAGCGAGCGATGTTCAGGAGTCCGCCGTGGTCGACGCGAATACGCGCCTCTACCGGGAGCTTCCCGCCTGACCTCCACCAGTCTGCCGCCGGAGTCGTCTTCGTGATCGGGACGTCCCGCCCCGAACCGTGGAGGGGAGCGTGACGGCGGGGGCGGCGCCGCGCTTCACGATCGTCGTCCCTACGCGGAACCGGCCGCGCCAGCTCGTGGCGTGCCTCGAGGCCATCGGAGCGCTCCGCTATCCGCGGGAGGAGCACGAGACACTGGTGGTCCTTGACGGCACCCCGATCCATCCCGACGTGCGGCGAGCCGCCGAGCGCGCGCGGGCGCGCCTCCTGTACCAGCCCGCCACCGGCCCGGCGGCCGCCCGCAACCTGGGCGCCGCGGAAGCGCGGGGCGACGTGATCGCGTTCCTGGACGACGACTGCGCGCCGGATCCCGACTGGCTCCGCGAGCTCGACTCCGCGCTGGCCGCGCTGCCCGGCGGCGGTGCCGGCGGCCGCACCCTCAACGCGCTGACCGACAACCGGTACTCGAGCGCGAGCCAGACGCTCGTCGATTACCTGTACGAGTATTACAACCGCGAGTCCGCCCGGGAGCCATTGTTCACGACGAACAACCTCGCTCTGCCCCGAGTGGCCTTCCTCGAGCTCGGCGGGTTCGATGCTCGCTTCCGGCGGGCCGGCGGTGAGGACCGCGAGCTGTGCCTGCGCTGGGCGCGCTCCGGCAGGGGGATCGCCTATGCGCCGCGGGCGATCGTGCGCCACTCCCACGACCTCAGCTTGCGGCGTTTCCTGCGGCAACACTTCAATTACGGCCGGGGGGCCGCCCGCTTCCACGAGATCCGCGAGAGCTCGCCGATCCCGGAGCCCGCCTCCTTCTATCGCGAGCTGATCCTGTATCCCTGGCGCGAGCGAACGCGCGGGCGGGCGCGGATGTCCGCGCTCCTCACCCTGTCCCAAGCCGCCAACGTCGCAGGGTATGCCTGGGAGGCCCGACGGCGGCGTTGAAGCGGACGGCCTAACGGCGGCGCGCTAGCCGGTTGTAGACCCGGGCCAGCGTCCAGCCCATCGCGGCTCCGATCGCGGCGCCGTAGAGCAGCCCGACGACGGCGCCCGGCCACGTGACCGCGTACCCGGGGAGGTAGTTTCCGAGCAGGCCGAGCGTCGCGCCGACGTTTTCGCCGCCCTTGATCAGGAGCCACGCGGTGGCGACGAACAGACCGGCCCCCCCCACCAGCCCGAACACGATCGCCAGGATTCCCGCCCGGAGCCGCGCCACCGCGGTCTCGATGAGCCCGAGCTCCTCCGAGGTAACGGGGTGGTCCGTCATTGGGGCATCGCCTCCAGCGGATC
>JAICNR010000240.1 GCA_025931135.1 Gemmatimonadota bacterium
AGCGTCTCCGGGAGGGCGACGATCACGCGCACGCGCCGCTGCTCCCCCGTGAGGTTGTAGAGGTTCTGCTCCATCGGAGCGGGAAGCTCGTAGCCATACTCAATCCCCTCGAGCCCAGCGTGGAGGAGAGCGGCAAACGTGAGGTACGGGTTGCAGGCCGGGTCGGGGCAGCGGATCTCCGCCCGCGTCGCCTGCTCCTTGCCCGGCTTGTAGAGCGGGATCCGGATGAGCGCCGAGCGGTTCCGCCGCGACCATGCAACGTAGACCGGCGCCTCGTAGCCGGGCACGAGCCGCTTGTACGAGTTCACCCTCTGCGCGAAGATCGCGGAGATCTCGCGCGCGTGCTGGAGCTGCCCGGCGATGAACGCCTTGCCGACCTCCGAGAGGCTCCACTCGTCGTCCGCGTCGAAGAAGGCGTTCCGGCCGTCCTTGAAGAGCGACATGTGCGTGTGCATCCCCGAGCCGTTCTCGCCGAAGAGCGGCTTCGGCATGAACGTCGCGTGGTAGCCGGCCTTCTTCGCGACCTCCTTCACGATCAGGCGGTACGTGATCGTGTGGTCGGCCATGTCGAGCGCGTTCGCGTAGCGCATGTCGATCTCGTGCTGCGACGGGCCGACCTCGTGGTGGACGTACTCGATCGGGATCCCCATCGACTCGAGCGCGTCGATCGTCGAGTTGCGGAGCTCCCAGGCGGCGTCGAGCGCGGTCATCGCGAAGTACCCGCCCTCGTCGAGCGGCTTCGTGCCCTGGTCGTCCTCGAAGAGGAAGTACTCGAGCTCCGGCCCGACGTTGAACGTGTCGAAGCCCATCGCCTTCATCCGCTCGATCGCGCGCCGGAGGACGTAGCGCGGGTCGCCGTCGTACGGCTTCCCGTCCGGCGTCACGACGTCGCAGATCATCCGCGCGACCTTCACGTCGCCGTTCGGCATGAGCTGGAACGTCTTCGGATCGGGGATCGCGACCATGTCGGACTCCTCGATCGGGTTGAAGCCGGTGATCGACGAGCCGTCGAAGCCCATCCCGTCGTCGAGCGCGTCCGCGAGCTCCTGCCTCGTGATCGAAAAGCTCTTCAGGTGCCCCTCGAGGTCCGTGAACCAGAGGTGGACGTAGCGGACGCCCTGCTTCTCGACCTCGTCGAGAACGCGCCGGCGCTCTTCCGGGTCGCTCGTGGCCCGGCCGGTGTCCTTCTCCTGCTCCACCATCGTCATCTACGCGCCTCCTTAAATGAGAAGAGCCCCGGGCCTTCGCGGGCCCGAGGCTTCGTCGCCTCACAGCGGCTCTCAGGGTAGCGCGTTTCGCGGACGGCGTCGAGTCGGCTACGCGAAGGCGGACAGGTACGGGTGCCAGCGGTCAGGGATGCGCGGCGCGGCGAGCGTTACGAAGAGCGCCGGCGCCGGCGCGCGCGGCGGTGCGTGGAGGCGCATGCCGACCTCCTCGAGCATCCGGTTCCCCTTGCGCAGGTTGCACGGCGCGCACGAGGTGACGACGTTCTCCCAGCTCGATTCGCCCCCTCGGCTGCGCGGGACGACGTGGTCGAGCGTCAGCTTCCCCGAGTCTGTCCCGCAGTACTGGCAGCGCCACCCGTCGCGAGCGAAGAGCGCCCGGCGCGAGATCTTCCGCTGCACGGACTTCGGCACGCGGACGTAGCTCAGGAGCCGGATCACGTGCGGCCAGACGAAGGTCTCGGCCGCGGAGCGGAGCGGCTTGCCGAGCTCCTCCACCACCTCGGCC
>JAICNR010000177.1 GCA_025931135.1 Gemmatimonadota bacterium
CGCCGCCCAGAACGCGGCCACCCGCGTAGCGCGCGCGGTCTCCGAGCTCTTCCTCGATCCGGAGGAGCCGATTGTACTTGGCCGTGCGCTCACCGCGCGCGGGTGCGCCGGACTTGATCTGGCCGGAGCCCGTCGCGACCGCGAGGTCGGCGATGAACGTGTCCTCGGTCTCGCCGGAGCGGTGCGAGATCACCTGTGCGTAGCCCGCCGCGCGCGCGGCGTCGATCGCGTCGAGGGTTTCGCTCACGGTGCCGATCTGGTTGAGCTTGATCAGGATCGCGTTCGCCGCGCCGTCCTCGACTCCGCGCGCGAGCCGCCGCGGGTTCGTCACGAACAGATCGTCGCCGACGAGCTGGACCTTGTCGCCTAGGCGCCGCGTGAGCTCCACCCAGCCCTGCCAGTCGTCCTCCGCCAGGCCGTCCTCGATCGATACGATCGGATAGCGTTCGACGAGCCGCTCGTACTCGGCGATCAGCTCGCTCGCTCGCATCGGCGCCGAGCCACGCTTCTTCCAGCGGTACGCGCCGTCGACGAAGAGCTCCGTGGCGGCGACGTCGAGCGCGAGCGCCACGTCCGCGCCGGGCGTGTAGCCGGCGGCCTCGATCGCCTCGATGAGGACGTCCAGGGCAGCCTGATCCGAATCGAGGTTCGGTGCGAACCCTCCCTCGTCGCCGATCGCGGTCGAGAGCCCGCGCTTCGAGAGCACTTTCTTCAGCGCCGCGTAGACCTCGGCCCCCGCGCGGAGCGCATCGGCGAAGGTGGGCGCCGACAGCGGCGCCACCATGAACTCCTGGATGTCGACCGTGTTGTCCGCGTGGGCGCCCCCGTTCAGGATGTTGAGGAGCGGCACGGGCAGGAGCGCGGCGTCCTCCCCCCCCAGCGAGCGGAAGAGAGGCCGGTCGCCGGTCGCCGCCGCGGCCGCGGCGACGGCCATCGAGACCGCGAGCACGGCGTTTGCGCCGAGGGCCGATTTGTCGTCGGTGCCATCGAGCTCGAGGAGCCGTGCGTCCAGCGCGCGCTGATCCAGGACCTCCATCCCCAGCACCGCGGGGGCGATCGTCTCGCGCACGTTCTCGACGGCCCGGAGGACCCCGGCGCCGCCGAACCGCCTGGCGTTCCCGTCGCGGAGCTCCAACGCCTCGTGCTCCCCGGTCGATGCGCCGGACGGCACGATCGCGCGCCCGCGCGCGCCGTCTTCGGTGAAGCAGTCCACTTCGACCGTCGGGCGAGCACGGGAGTCGAGGACCTCACGGGCCTGGAGGCGGGCGATCGTGGGCAAGAGCGCTCCCGGATCGGAAGGTGGATCGGGGCCGCGGATGCGGCGAAGGTCGAACCCTGCGTCGAGCGGATGGGTGAGGAATCCTACGGGGACGGTTCGGGCCGCGCAACCCGGAAGTGGTCCCATCCGCCTGGCGGGAGCGGAGTCTCGCGGCGGCCGTCGCGCCTCACGAGGCCGCGCCCCGCTTCCACGAAACCGATCCGCGTAAGCGGGATCCCGAAGCGCGCCTCGAACGCTTCGACATATGGCTCGATCGCCCCGGCGGGGACCGCGAGGAGGAGCTCGAACTCCTCTCCGCCGTGGAGCGCCCAGTCGCGCGCCACCGATCCCAACCGCGCGGCCGCGTCCTCGGCGGCCGGATGGACGGGGATCCTGTCGACATCGAGGACGATTCGCGCGCCGCTCCGCCGCGCGACGTGGGCCGCGTCGCTCGAGACGCCGTCCGAGACGTCGATCATCGCGTGGAGCGCGGAACGCGCGGCAAGCCAGGCGACCTCGGCGAGCCGCGGGGTCGGGCGCGCGAGCCGCCGAACGGCCGGATGCGCGCGAGCCGCGGCGAGCGAGCGCGGGTCGCCCGCGGCGGCGAGAAGCGCCAGGGCGGCAGCCGGCGCCCCCAGCCGGCCGGTCACCCAGACTCCGTCTCCCGGCTTCGCTCCGCCCCGCCCAGGCGGGGCGCCGGAAGGGCAGCGCCCGAGGGCGGTCACCCCCAGATGGAGGGGACCGGCGGCACGCGCGAGGTCGCCGCCCACGATCGGGCAGCCCGCTTCGCCGGCGAGCGCCGCGATACCGCGGTAGATGTCTTCGAGAAATGCCTCCGCGGTCTCGCGCGGCCCCGCGACCGTCACGAGCGCGCCGACCGGCTCCGCGCACGCGGCGGCGAGGTCGCTCAGGCTCGCGGCCAGCGCGCGGTGGCCGACATCTTCGGGCTCGAGCCAGTCGAAGCGGAAGTGGACTCCTTCGACCAGCGTGTCGACCGTCCACGCCCAGGTCTCGCCCCCCGGGCCTGCGACGATCGCCACGTCGTCCCCGATCGCGACGCCACCCCCCGGAACATTCGCCGCCGGTCCCAGCAGCTCGACCAGCCGATCGATCCATTCGAACTCGCCGCGAGGACCGGACGGGATGCTTCCGGTCACCGGGACCCGTGCCGGAGATCGACGACGACCCGGGTGGGATCCGCCAGGGCCATGACGCGGAACCGCTCGGGGGACCGCACGGCGACCGCCCAGGTCACGACCGCCTCGAAGTCGCAGGTCTGGACGATCTCGAGGACGAGCGGAAGCCCGGGCTCGGCGCGTCGCTCCTCCATCGTCGGTCGTCCTTCCTCCGTGTGCGCGACGGCCGGCTCGAGCCGGACCTCGAGCCAGGCGTCTCCGGAGAGCGGCACCGGATCTCCCGAGCCGCATTGACGGACCGGCCGGTCCACGTACTCGACATGGACCCCGGGGGCGGGCCCGGCCAGCTCCCACACAAGGCGATCGAATCCGTCGTGCCGGGCGGCTCGGACGGATCGCAGGGTCGCGATCCCCCTCTCCGCAGGCTCGAGGTCGACGATGCCGGCCGTCCACGCCGTGTCGGGCGCGATCGTCGCGGTTCCGCCGGCTGCGTTGGGCACGGAGTCGCCCGCGACCGTGTCCGTTCGCGGTTCGGGCGGCGCGCCGGCACCGGCCGCGGGAGGCTCCGGCTCCCGCCCACAGGCGACAGCCAGGAGCGCGAGCCCGCAGAGCCGCCCGGCCCGCATCAGCGTCCCGCCTCCCGCCACGCGAACCGGCTGACACCCCCGGGGGTCGACGCCCAGACGATCCCGTCCTCCGCGAGCAGGTGGAGGACAGGGACTCCCGCGAGGCCGTCCTCCGGGGTCCAGTCGTCCCATTCCCCCGTGTCCGGCCGCCAGCGGGAAAGGCCGACCGTGGTCCCGACCCAGACCTGGCCGGACGAATCGACCGCGATCGCGAGCAAGTCCCCAGCCCGATCTTCCCCGGCCGCAGTCGGGCTCCAGGCGCCCGCCTTCCGGTCGAACACCTCGAGACCCATCTCGCTCGCCACGAGGAGGAGCGAGTCGGTGACGGCGAGGGCGCGAATCGAAGACCCCCGCGCGTCCACCCGCTCCATCCCGGCTGGAACGTCGGTGGACAAGGAACGCCGCCCCGCATAGAGCCCGGTCGCGGTCCCCGCGTATACGGCCTCGGGGGTCGCGACGAGGGCCGAGATACCAAGACCGGGTAGGAACCTTGCCACGCTCGCGCCGCTTCCGCGATCGAGCGCCTCGAGCCCGTGCTCGGCCCCGACCCAGAGGAGCCCTCCGTCGAGCGTCAGCGCCCGGGCGGGCCCGCCCGAGCCCCACCGCTCCCAGCGCTCTCCGACGCCGCGAACCACGCCGTAGTCCGTGCCCAGCCACAGGGTGTCCCCCGCGGCGAGCGCGGCGCGGGACTCGGCCGCCGGCAGGCCCGTGACCTCCGCGGGGACCGCGTACGTCCAGTCTCCCAATGCGCGGTTCGCGTGGGCGATCGCGACGGGGGCTGGCGCACCGCCCGCGAGCCCGATCCGGACGCGGCCGGGAGCCAGCGAGACGTCGGCCCCCGGCGGTCGGGAGGATCCGGATCGCGGGAGGAACCAGTATCCGCTCGCGGACGCCGCGATCGGACCGCCCGCGGCCCCCGCGAGACCGAAGTGGAGCGGCTCCCAGGTCTGGGCCGAGAGCCGCCAGCGACGGCCGTTGTCCCCCCACGTGCCGACGAACCAGTCCCCCTGCCGGTCGCGGTCGAGCACGGTCAGCCGGACGCGCGCCCCGAACACGAGCGGGGTATCGACCCAGCGAGGGTCGGTCCATGGGAGCCGCGCGGGATCGACCACGTCCACCGCCATCGGACC
>JAICNR010000158.1 GCA_025931135.1 Gemmatimonadota bacterium
AAGCTCTGGATCACTTCCTCGAACAGGAGGAGCTGCGCGTCTTCGGCGGAGCTGACGCGGAGGGCCCCCGCGTAGAGCGTACCCAGCCGCTCGCTGTCCTTGCGGATGACGCCCACCAGCGCGCGCGTGAACCAGGCCTAGCCGACGAAAAGCGCGAGGTAGGCGAGCACGGCCACGATCGGCCAGACACGCGGCCAGGCGTGCGGCGGGGTGAGCGAAGTGGGCGGGGGCGTGGGAGCCCTCCTCTCAGGCCGATCCCGGCTCCAGGAGACCGCGGCCGCCCAGGTAGGGGCGCAGCGCCTGGGGGACCGTCACCGTCCCGTCGGCGTTCTGGCCGTTCTCGAGCAGCGCGACGATCGTTCGCGGGAGCGCGACGCCCGACCCGTTCAGTGTGTGCGGAAAGCGTGTGCCGCTCGATCCTTCGGTTCGGAACCGCAGGCCGGCGCGGCGTGCCTGATACGCTTCGCAGTTCGAGCACGACGAAACCTCGAGCCACATCCCGACACCCGGCGCCCATGCCTCGATGTCGTAGGTCTTCGCGGACGCGTTCCCCATGTCGCCGGCCGCGAGGAGGAGCACCCGGTATGGAAGCTCGAGGGCCTGCAGAACCGCCTCCGCGTCCGCCGTCAGGGACTCGAGCGCCTCGTACGAGCTCTCGGGTTTCGTGATCGCCACCATCTCCACCTTGTCGAATTGATGCACGCGGATCATGCCGCGCGTCTCGCGGCCCGCAGCCCCCGCCTCGCGGCGGAAGCACGGGGTGTAGGCGCAATAGCGGAGCGGCAGCACCGCGGCGTCGAGGATCTCGTCACGGTGCCAACCCATGATCGGCACCTCGGCGGTGGGGATCAGGTACAGCTCGTCCCGCTCGGCGGTGTAGAGCTGGTCGGCGAACTTCGGCAGGTGCCCGGTGGCCGTCGCGGTCGCGGCGTTGACCAGGTACGGCGGGGCCAGCTCGCGATAACCGTTCGACCGGTGGCGGTCCAGCATGAACGAGACCAGCGCGCGTGAGAGAGCCGCGCCGGCGCCGCTCAGCCCGACGAACCCCGAACCCGAGATCTTCGTCGCCCGCTCGAGGTCGAGGATCCCGAGCGCCTCGCCGAGCTCCCAGTGGGGCCGTGGCTGGAAATCGAAGCCCCGCGGATCGCCCCATTTCCGCACGACCTCGTTCGCCTCGGGACCCCCGCCGGGAACCGAAGGGTGCGGCAGGTTCGGAACCTCTAGCAGGAGCGAGTCGAGCGTGTCCTTGTGCGCGTTCGCCTGATCGTCGAGCGCCTTGATGCGATCCGAGACCTCCCGCATCTCCGCCTTGAGCCCCGCGGCGCGATCGTCCGCCCCGTTTCGCACGAGCTCGCCGATCTCCTTCGATCGCGCGTTCCGCTCGGCCTTCAGACCCTCGCTCTCCGAGAGCAGCCGCCGGTACTCCTCGTCGAGACGCACCAGCCGATCGACGTCCGCCGACTCGCCGCGCTTGCCCAACCCGTCGCGGAGACGGTCGCGGTCCTCGCGAAGGAGGCGCACGTCCAGCGTCACTCGACCGCCACGTGCTGGTTGAGCGGTTGTACCTGGTACGCCCAGCGGAAGCGCGCGAACCGCGACCCGGGCTGCCCCGGCACCTCGGTCCCGACTTCGATCACCTGCAGCTTCGCGAAGTTGATGGGGACGATCGTGCCCTGCTGGCGCGAGATACGGAATGCGTAGACGTGCCCCGGCAGAACGGCCACTCCGGTCGAGTCATTGACATCGCTATACCCGTCACCCGGCACATCCTCGACTGATTCCCAGGACACCGCTCCCAGGTCCTGAATGCCGGTCCGCGTGACCGACACACCGGACGGAAACAAGGTCGAGAACGGACGAAAGACGAGGGTTCCGTCGATGCGCGAGTCGAGAATGAACACGCCGCTCCCGCTCGAGATCTCGTCCGTGCCGACAAATATTCTCGTTCCAGAGAAGAAGTCCCAGCCGCTCGGGAATGCGGGCAGTCCGAGTTCCCAGACCTGGCTCTCGCCGCTCACGACCTGGGGTGACGTGTTCTGAAACGGATTCTCCTCGTCGCACGCGGCCAGGGTCAGCGCCGCGAGCGTAGCGAGTACGAGCTTCATTCCTGCCATCGTCACCATCGCTCTCGAGTTCACGACTCACGCGCGGTCCGCTCGCGCCAATGCTCGAGCAGGTCGCTCGCCGTCTCTTCCCACGGCCGCGCGGCAGTCCATCCGATCGCCTCCGCGGCACGGCGCGGATCCCCCACCATCCACGGGACCTCCGCGGGCCGGAGCCGCGCCGGATCGACGGCGAACTCGATCTCGACCGTCGATAGCGAAGCAAGAGCGCGCAGCGAATCGCCGATCGTCCTACCGGCTCCGCTGCACACGTTGTACGCCTCTCCTGCCACCCCTTGCCCCAGGAGCCGCGCGTACGCCTCGACGACGTCGCGGACATGCGATACGTCGCGCGTGGGATCGAGGTTCCCGATCTCGATCCGGGTCGGTCCGCGACCCGCCTCCGCGCGCGCGATCCGACGCGCGACCGAAGGGAACACGAAGCGGGGGTCCTGACCGGGACCGGTGTGCGGGAAGGCCCGTGCGCGGACGACCTGCATCTGGTACCCGCGCGCGTACTGGGCCCCGATCAGATCCTGGGCGGCCTTGCTCGCGCCGTACGGAGTCACCGGGGCGAGCGGCGCGGTCTCCGGCACCGGACCCTCGGCGGCCGCCCGGCGTCCGTAGACCTCGCTGGACGTCACGACGAGGATCCGCTCCACCCTCGCCTGGCGGCACGCCTCGAGGACGTGGAGCGTCCCCTGGGCGTTTACCGCGAACGTCTCCCCCGGACGGCGAAAAGCCGCGGCGACGCTCGTCTGCCCGGCCAGATGGACTACCGCCTGCGGCCCGGCCTCGCTGATCACCGCCTCCACGCGGTCCGGGTCCCGCACGTCACACGACCACACCCGCTCGACGCTCTCCCCGAACCCGCCCGGGTCGAGCGCCGACCCCACCACTTCGTGCCCTTCCGTAGCGAGGAGCGCCGACAGATGCCGGCCCGCGAACCCGTCGATACCGGTCAGAAAAATGCGCATGTGGGCGATCGGTCGCAGGTCGAGGCGGAGAGCCGATGTCGGAACGGTGCGGCTGGAAGATACCGGAGCCCGGACCCGAGGTCCAACGGCCTGTCGGCGATCAACCGCGCTGGAGCCGGGCCCAGATCGCGCGCTCGCCCTCGGTGGGAACGGCTCCCCTACGGCGCATCGCCGTCTCCACCGTCGAGAGGAAGGCGTCGAGACGGACGCGCACGCGTGCCGCGCCGTCGTCCCACGAGAAGTCGGGCAACCAGGCAGGTGAGACCCCGGCGCCGAACAGATGGCTCGCGGGTCCGATCCGGGCGCCGCACGTCAACCGGGTCCCGATCCCGGTTTTCACGTGGTCCCCGAGGAACGCACCGACCTTGAGGAGCCCGGTGTCGAGTTTCCCTTCCGGGCCATTGACGCGGACGGGACCGTACGTGTTCTTGAGGTCGCTCGTAACTGTGGAGGCGCCGAGGTTCACGAATTCCCCGATGTACGAGTGGCCGACGAACCCGTCATGAGCCTTGTTCACGTATCCCTGGAACACCGACTGCTCGACCTCGCCCCGCACTTTGCAGCGTGCTCCGATGGAGGTTCCGTGACCGACCTCGCCCCCCAGCACTGCGCTCTCGGGTCCGACGTACACGGGGCCCCGGAGGAGAGAGTGCGGCTCGATCCGCGCCTTCCGATCGAGGACGATCGGTCCTTCGCGCGCGTCGAGGACGACGAACGGGCCGATCGTCACCCCCGCGCCGACCATGAGGTCGTCGCCGAGGAGGACAAAGGGATCGACTCCGGAGAACGATTCCCCGCGCTCGAAGTCTTCGGCGTCGTAAGCCACGAGCTCGGGGTTGGCGGCCATCGTGCCCCAGGCGGAATCGCAAAGTGTGCCGCCGGCTTCCACGTGCGGGAGGCCCAGGTCGATCGACGCGTCGTACAGAGAGCCGCTCCACCGCGGGCCTCCGGTCCGCGCCGGGAGCCCGCGGGCGCGGCTCGCGTCCAGTCTCCACGCGACCGGCTCCCCCTCGCAGCGGTACTCCGCCGGCTCGTCGCCGAACGACCACCCGCGGGGGGGCACCCACGTCGCGAGCGCGATCCGCCAGCCGGCGCCGCTCGCCGGAAGCTCGTTGACGGGCGGCGGGTCACCCGAGCGGAACCCGCAGGCGGCCACCTCGTCGTCGCAGAGCAGAGATCCCAGCGGGCCATGGCGTTCAGCCCAGCGCGCGCGAAACGTTCGGGCGCCCGCCAGGAGATCGGCGGCCGGGCGCGTCGCCGCCAGCGGCCAGAAGGGCTCGCGCGGCGGATCGAGCAGCAGCAGGGGTATGCTCAAGGCGCGGTGCGGATCGTGGTCCGAACGGCCCACGCCGCCGGCCACCCGAGGCCGGCGAGTCGCTCGCGCAACCGGTCCGCGGCGGCGCGATCCCCGAAGTCGCCGACCCGAACCTTGTACCAGGGGGCGTCGCGTTCGACGTACACCGGTGCCTCGCCGGCGAGCGCATCCCGAACGCGGGTCGCTTCCCCCGCGGCTTCGGTCTCGTCGCGTGATGCGTACACCTGAACCCGCCAGCCGGTTGCGAGCGTGGCGGGCTCGTCCCCGGCGACCGCCGGCCGGTCCGTCTCGAGCTCGACGGCGGGCCGGATCTCGCCGGTCACGACGGTCTCTCGTTCGACCCGCGCGGTGTCGGGCGTGGAGCGGGCGAGCGTGTCCGCGACCAGGGCGCCGTCGGGCGAGACATGGCCGACGATGGTCGCACCTTCGCCAGAGGGATTCCCCGCGCGTGTCGCGGCTCGCGCGGCCGCCTCGTCCGCACGGTCCTCTGCGGGAGGTTCCTCCCGGTAGCGGGCGGGCATGCAGGCGGCCGCCGCGAGCAGGAGCGCCACGGCCGGCAACCGGCTCATCGCCGGCCGCGCTCGTTCGTGATCGACTGAACGAACGGCTTGAG
>JAICNR010000161.1 GCA_025931135.1 Gemmatimonadota bacterium
CTCGGGGGCGTGGGTCAAGGACCCCCCGTGGCCGCTCGAGCGGTCGGTCGCGATGGTGTACCTCGACATGGTGGGCCGGCTCCGCGAGATGCTGGACGTCCAGGGGTCAGGTACGTCGCCCGCGTGGCCCGCACTCGTCGACTCGCTCGCGACGGATCCCGCGACGCCCGAGATCGCGCGCGTGCCGGACGGGTTCGGACCGAGCGACCACGCCTCGTTCTACGGCCAGCGGATCCCGGTCCTCGCGCTCTTCACCGGCGCCCACGACGAGTACCATCGGCCCGGCGACGATCCGGGGACGATCGACGTCGACGGCGAGGTCCGGGTGGTGGAGCTCGCCGCCCGCGTGATCGAGGCCGTGGCCGACGGCCGTGAGATTCCGTATGCGGAGGCGCCGGTCACGCAGCGCCGCGCGGCGGCCTTCCGGGTCGGCCTCGGCGTGATCCCCGACTACGGCTACGCGGACGGCGGGCTCCTGCTTCAGAGCGTGCGCCCCGACGGCGCGGCCGCTGCCGCCGGCCTCCAGACGGGGGACGTGATCGTGAAGCTCGCGGGGAAGGACGTCGCCGACGTTTACGCGTACACCGAGATCCTGGCGGGACTGGAAGCGGGCGTGCCGGTCGAGGTCGTGGTCCGGCGCGGCGCCGAGACGATCACGACCGAGATCACGCCGGTCGCGCGGTAGAAGCAGGGGGCCGCCTGCGCGGCCCCCTTCCCCTCACGACTTGCGGATCGAGATCCCGCCGTTGACGGTCTCGAGCTCCAGCCGCCCGCCGCCCGCCCCGATCGTCCCGGTCACGCGCTTCGGCCCCCACTCGCCGGCCTCTACCGTCAGCGGGAAGTCGGACGAGAAGTCGCCGTTCACGGTCTCGGCCGACACGGTCGCCGCGGCGTTCGCGGGGAGCGTCAGCGTGATCGAGCCGTTCACGGTCTGGAAGTCCAGCGTGCCGCTCCAGCTCGCCGCGCCCGTGGAGGCCCGGATCGAGCCGTTCACGGTCTGCGCCTCGACCGTACCGCTGGACGCCACCTCGATCCCTCCGTTCACGGTGCTGACGCGCGTCTCTCCTCGCAGGCCCGCCACGTCGATCCCGCCGTTCACCGTCGAGCCATCGAAGACGACGCCCGCAGGAACGGAGATCGTGAAGTCGACGACGACGTCGTTGTCCATCTCGTCGTCGCGATCGTCATCGTGGTCGCGGCACGTGCTGATCATGCCGCCCCGCTTCCCGGGGTAGACCGCGCAGACCTGGATCCCGTCCGCGCTCTCGTTGACTTCGACCGCGACCTGGCGGGGGTCGTCGTCGTCACCGTGCTTGACCGCCACGACCTCGACCGTGCTGCCGGACGACGGACGCGCCTCGATATCACCGTTCAGGCCCCGGACCTCGAGCGTCCTGCCCCCCGCGAGCTGGCCGGACCAGCGGAACGACTCCTCGCGCTGGGCGGCCGCGGGGATCGCCGTCAGGGCGAGGGCGGCGAGGGCGATGGCGAACCGGATCGACTGCATGACGTTCCCTCCTCGTAAATGGTGTCGTTCGTGTGCCGGAAGCTCTCTACTGGCCCGTGCGCTGGATCGACATCGTGCCGTTGAACGACTCCAGCTCTATGCGCGCGCCGCCGGAGCCGACCGTGAAGCTGAACTCCTTACCCTCCTTGGCCTCGCGGAGCGTGACGGGGAAGCCGGTCTGGAGGGTGCCGTTGAATGTCGAGGCGGTGAAGACCGCCCCGGCGTTCGCCGGCATCGTCAGGTCGATCCCGCCGTTGTGGCTGCTGAACCGGTACCAGCCGTCGCTCCGGATCGAGCCCTGGTAAGTAACGGACCCGTTCACGGTCTCGGCCGCGACGCGTCCGGCATCGATCCCCCGCAGGACGATCCGTCCGTTCACCGCCTGCGCCTGGACGTCCCCGCGGATGTCCGTGAGCTCGATCCCCTGATTCACGGTCTCCGCCTGCACGCGACCGCGGGCGCCGGTCACGGTCACCTTCCCTTGCACGGACTCCAGAGTCAGGACATCCGCGCCGCCGACGACCGTGATGTTGCCGTGGACGGACGTGATGTTCATCCCGGCCCGCGTGCCGGCGACGTCGACGTTTCCCTGCACGAGATCGACCTCGATCGCCATGTCGGCGGGGACGGTCAGCGTGTAGGCGACCGGATTGTTGTGCGAGCCCGGCCGATCCGCCTCGATCTGGAGGATCGAGCCGCTAGGCTGGACGTCGACGGTCGTCCCGACGGGGTGGCTCCCCTGCACGCGGACTGCCGCGCGATCCCACGTCCGGATCGTCACGTCACCGAAGTGGTTGTCGAGCTGGAGGCGCGTGCCCGGCTGCACCTCGACCGTGCGGTCCATCTGGACCGCCTGTCCCCAGGCCGCGCCGACGAGAGTGCCCCAGGCGGCCACCGTCAGGGCGAGCGTTCGAATCGATCGCATCGATGATCCTTCCTTTCGAGTCAGGTGCTGGCTCTCGCGAGCCGCGCCGCGCCCTGCAGCACGTCGATCTTGCGCTGCATGGTGCTGGCCAGATGGGTGTTCAGATAGACGTCGTCGGGGTCTTCCTTCAGCGCTTCGCGGGTCTGACGGATCGCCTGGTCGATGACCGCCAGGTTCTCGTCGATCGCCCGCCGCAGCTCGGGATCGAGAGCGGCCTGGTCGAGGAGTCGCTCGAGGTCGGCGACGGCCGCCTCGTATTCGGCCGTCCCGACGGGCGCAGGCCCGTCCGCCACCGTCACTCCGGTGGCCGGCTCCTCGATGCCCGCGACCCGATCCTCGGTCCCTCCGGAGATCGGCTCCTCCATTCCGCCCGTGATCGGCTCCTCCGAGCCGGGGGTGGAAGCGGTAGGTCCCAACGTCCCCGCGCCGCCCTGGATCGCGAACCACACCGCGCCCGCGGAGACGAGCGCGACCGCGATCGACGCGGCGGCAAGCTGCGGGATCGAGAACGAGAAGTGGCGCGGACGGCGAGACTCGATCGCCACCACCTGGGGGCCGCGGCTCCGCGGCGCGAGACGCCGGGCGATCCCCGGCCACAGATCCCAGGTCGGCGGCTCCTCTCCGGTGCTCCGGGCCGCGGACACGACCGCGCGCAGGTCCGCCACGAGCGCGGCGCACTCTGCGCACGCGGACAGATGAGCGTCGACGGCGGCCCGCGCGGCGGGCGTCAGCTCGTCGTCGATGTACTCGCTCAGCTGTTCGGTCGGGTGCGCGTTCATGTCCCTGCCCTCACGCTACCAGTTGGTCGCGCATCAGCATGCGCGCGCGGTGGAGCTGCGACTTCGAGGTCCCTACGTTGATCTTCAGCATGTCGGCGATCTCGTGGTGCTTGTAGCCTTCCATGTCGTGCAGGACGAACACCCTCCGGGCCCCTTCCGGAAGACTCGCGAGAGCGGACTCGACGTCGAGCCTCGATTCCGCCTCCCGCGGGGCGACCGGCGCGATTTCGAGCTTCGCGTCGTCGTCCTCGAACCGCCCGCGATCGCGCCGCCGCGTTTCTTGGCGCGCCAACATCACGTTGATCGCCACCCGATGGATCCAGGTGCCGAAGGCGGCCTCGCCCCGGAAGCTGTCGAGCTTCTCCCAGACGCGCACGAACACGTCCTGGGTCAGCTCGTCGGCCTCCTCGTGCCCGACCATGCGCCGGGCCAGGCCGTGCACCCTCGCCGAGTGGCCGCGGTACAGCCGCTCGAACGCCCGGGTGTCGCCTTCGGTGGCGAGCCTCACGTCCCGGAGGTCCCCCTCCGGCGTCGTCATGTCAGCGCTGACCGCCAGCAGGATCTCCTCCGGGGCCCGGGTTCCGTCTTGCACCCGATTGGATGGGGGGCGGGCGGGAAGGGTTGGAACGCGCCCGGGGGTCCCGGCCGGGCGCGTTCCGGTGGATCGACTACCGCTGGATCGAGATCGTGCCGCTCATCGCGCCGCCGCAGGAGTCGTCGAGGGCGACCGGCCCGCCGAACGAGCCCCCGCCTTCCGCGACCCCGCCGCGGCCCGACAGGACCCCGATGCACCCGTTGTCATGGATCTCGTACGGCATGCGGAAGTCGAAGGTGTCGGCCAGGATCGCGCCCTCGACCGTCCCCGTGACGTGCACCGGCTCGGCCACCAGGAAGCTCCCCGTGACCGATCCGCCCGCGGCGGTCGAGAGCTCCATCGTGCCGCGGTAGGGCGTGCCGTCCACGACGACCTCGACGGAATACGGCCCGCTCATGTTGTAGGGATAGCCGGGCTCGCCCGGCTTCGGGTTCGCCGCGCACGCGGCCAGGAAGGTCGCACAGCAGATGAGGCAGGTGAGCGTGGCTCGCATGGGCCCTCTCCGATAAAGGTGGTGGCGTCGCGGGGGGGGGGCTGGACAGGCGCACCACCCCCGACCCCGCTCCCTACGCGCCCCTCCCGGAGGGAGTTTCGGTCCTCCGGGCTCAGTCTACGTACTGCGGCGCCGGCAGACCTTCGCGTACCTCGTCCCAGGCGATCGAGAGGACGTACCAGCGCGTGCCGTCGGAGATCAGCGTGATCGTGTTCACCCCGCGGGTGAACGGCTCCTCCTCGGGCGCGTTCCGCGACTCGTAGAAGCTCATCGCGTTCGCCACGTTGCCGAACTGTTCCAGATGGCGACCCGCCTCGACCTCGAAGAACGGATTCTCCGCGAAGTACGCTCCTCCGAACTGCACGTAGTCCTCGGGAGTCAGGACGCGCACGGGTGTCGTCCCGTCCGGCCGCGGGGCCATCGGGGACAGCGTGGCGCCCGGCGCGAACAGGGACCGGAAGCGGTCCCAGTCGCGCTCCCCGGCGGGTCCCGAGATCACGTCGTACAGCGCGGCGATGATCGCGTCGATCGACTCCACGTCGGCGGGGTCCGCCGCCGGTGGAGGAGGCGGCGC
>JAICNR010000027.1 GCA_025931135.1 Gemmatimonadota bacterium
ACGAAGCTGACGGCGGCGATGTCGGGGTGCTCGAGGATGCGGTCGACCGCCACCTTGTCGCCGTGAACGACGTTGAAGACGCCGTCCGGCACGCCCGCCTCTTTCAGCAGCTCGGCCAGGTAGACCGATGCGGACGGGTCCTTCTCCGACGGCTTCAGAACGAACGCGTTCCCGGCTGCGATCGCGATCGGGTACATCCACATGGGAACCATCACGGGGAAGTTG
The DNA here is from genome assembly GCA_025931135.1 of Gemmatimonadota bacterium. Classification (GTDB taxonomy): domain Bacteria; phylum Gemmatimonadota; class Gemmatimonadetes; order JACCXV01; family JAHWKZ01; genus JAICNR01. The sequence goes on from JAICNR010000027.1 coordinate 226, forward strand.
AAGGGCGTGATCCCCGCCACGACGCCGAGCGGCTGGCGGATCGACCAGCTGTCGACATCGGTAGAGACATTCTCCGAGAATTCTCCCTTGAGGAGCTGGGGGATCCCGCACGCGAACTCGGCCACCTCGAGCCCGCGCTGCACCTCGCCCCGGGCGTCGGCCAGCACCTTGCCGTGCTCGCGAACGATAGTCCGCGCGAGATCGTCGGCCCGGCTCCGGACGAGCTCGCAGAACCGGAACAGGATCGCCGTCCGGCGCCCGAGCGCGGCCCGGCCCCAGTCGCGGCACGCCGCACTGGCGATCTCGACCGCGTGATCGACGTCCGCGGGGGAGCCCAGAGCGACGTCGGCGGTCGATTCGCCCGTGGCCGGGTCGTGGAGTCGCAGGAAGCCCTCCGGCCGGCCGGAGAACGATCCGCCACCGACCCAATGCTCGATGCGCCGAAGACCGCCCGGAGAATCCGTGGCCGCGTTCGCCCGGCTCATCGACGGCTCCGCTTGCTCCCTCGGGGCCGGGGCGCCGCGGTCGAACCCCGGACCACGAGCGATGGCGGCATCAGGACGTTCCGCATCGTGCGGCGTCCGCCCTCGAGCCGCTCCAGCAGGAGCGTCACCGCCGCCCGCCCCATCTCCGGACGTGGCTGGTCGACGGTCGTCAGGTGGATCAGTCGAACGGCGGCCAGCGCCGTATTGTCGTATCCGACGACCGAGACATCCTCCGGCACCCGCACGTCCCGCTCCGCGAGCGCGGAGAGCGTTCCGATCGCTGCCAGGTCGTTGGCTGCGAAGATCGCCGTCGGCATCTCGCCGGACAGGAGCTCAGCCACCCCGCGCCTGCCTCCGTCCTCCGTGTAGCTCCCGGGAACGATCCGGACACGCGCGCCGAAACCGTGTTTCCGCATCGCGCGCTCGTATCCGCGACGCCGCTCGGGAGCTCCGGCTCCCTCGCCGCCGTCGATGTGGGCGATCCGCTCGTGCCCGAGCGCGGCCAGGTGCGCGACCGCCAGCGACGCGCCAGCCACGTCGTCGTTCGTTACGCTGTCGACTGTCGCGACCCGTGAGCGGCGCGCGACGAGCACGGTCGGAAGCTCGCGGCTCGCTGCGGCGATCGTTCGCATGGGCAGCACGGGGCTCGCGAGGATCAACCCCTCGGCGCGGAGCTCCAGCATCGTCTCCAGCGCGCGGGCCTCGGTGAGCTCGACCCGATCGCCCGTGCCGAGGATCGTCCGATAGCCGTACGCCGCAGCTTCCGCCTGGATCCCGTCGATGACCTCGGCGAAGAATGGGTTGTGAAGGTCGGAAAGGAGGACGCCGAGAAGGGAGGTGCGACGCTGAACCAGGCTTCGGGCGACCGCGTTCGGGCGATACCCGAGCTGGGCGGCAACCGTCATGACGCGCTGTCGCTTCTCGTCGCTGACGTTGGAAGCCCCGCGCATGACGAGCGAGACGAGGGACTTCGAGACGCCCGCCCCGCGCGCGACGTCGATGATGGTGGGCCGTTTCATCCTGGTTCGATCGGTTGACACACCCCGAAACATACCACATCTTCGCCGTTAGTGGAACGTTCCACAAAATCTGCGGCCGCGATCCGCGCTGGCCCGCCGATTCCATCTCCAGCCGTCAAGAGGGACAGGGAATGCGCGTCGGGATCGTGGGAGTCGGACGGATCGGGCAGTACCACGCGCGCGTCGTGCGGGACCATCCGGACGTCGCCTCAATCGTCGTGACGGACGCCGATCCAGCGCGCGCCGCGCAAGTGGCGGCGGAGCTGGGCGCCGAGACTGAGCCGGGAGTCGAGCGGCTGCTGGAATCGGTCGACGCCGTCGTGATCGCATCGTCCACCGACACGCACGCCGCCCTGATCCATGCGACCGTCGAGGCGGGCTTGCCCGCGTTCTGCGAGAAGCCCATCGCACTCGACCTGGCGTCGGCGTCAGAAGTCGTGCGTCACGTTCGCGAGGCGGGGGCGCTCGTCCAGGTGGGATTCCAGCGTCGCTTCGATGTCGGATACGCTGCTGCCCGCGAGGCGGTCCGGGACGGGACGCTGGGCAAGGTCTACGTGGTTCGGATCGCTGGCCACGACGCCGTCCCGCCCCACGAGAGCTACATCCCGGGATCGGGTGGGATCTTCCGCGATCTCCACATCCACGACTTCGACATCGCGCGCTGGGTGCTGGGACAGGAGATCGAGGAGGTCTATGCCACGGGTGCCGTGCTCTGCGATCCGATGTTCGCGAAGTACGGCGACGTCGACACGACTGCGGCGACGATCTCGTTCTCGGGAGGCACCCTGGGTGTCGTCACGGGGGCGCGGCACGACGCACGCGGATACGACGTCCGGATGGAGCTCTTCGGCAGCGGGGACACGGTGGCCGTCGGCTGGGACGCGCGGACGCCCCTGCGCTCGGTCGAGCCGGGGATGCCCCCCGGACCGGCCAGGCCCTACGATTCCTTCCTCGACCGCTTCGACGCTGCGTACCGGAGCGAGCTGAACGCGTTCGTTGACGTGGCCCGTGGATACACACCGAATCCGTGCACGGTCGACGACGCCGAGATCGCGCTCAAGGTCGCGCTCGCTTGCGAGCGCTCGCGGCGGGAGCGCAGGCCGGTCGGCGTCACCGAGATCCGGGAGTGACGGATCGTTCGAAGCTTGCCGGTGCACCGATCACGTGGGGTGTCTCGGAGGTTCCGGGCTGGGGGCGTCAGCTGGATCGGGAGCGCGTCCTGTCGGAGATCGCGCGGGCGGGATTCCGCGCGACCGAGCTCGGTCCGCCGGGCTTCCTGCCCGCGGAACCGGCCGGGGTCAGGGCCTGCCTCGCGGCCCATGGGCTCGAGCTCGTCGGAGGTTTCGTGAGCGCGATCCTGCATCGTGCGGAATTGCAGGACACGGAGCTGGCCGCGGTCGACGCCACCGCGCGCACGCTGGCGGGCGCGGGGGCGGGAGTTTTGATCCTGGCGGCGGGGGCGGGAACGGAAGGGTACGAGAGCTCCGTTCGGCTGGACGACTCCGAATGGGACACTCTTTGCCGGGGGATTTCGCGTGCGGACGAGATCGGTCGCACTCGCGGCCTCGTCGTCGCGCTCCATCCCCATTATGGCACGCTGATCGAGACCGAAGAGCAGATCGATCGCATCCTGACCTCGACGGGTGTGTCGCTTTGCCTGGACACCGGGCACCTGGCTGTCGCCGGCGTCGATCCGCTCCGGATCGCGCACGCGGCCGACGGTCGCGTAGCTCACGTTCACCTGAAGGACGTCGACTCTGGCACTGCGGCTCGCCTCCGGGCGGGAGACATCGGGTATCGGGACGCGGTGCGGGCGGGACTCTACCGGCCGCTGGGTGACGGCGATGTGGACGTGGAGTCGGTGCTCCGGCGACTGCACGCCGAGGGGTACTCCGGGTGGTATGTTGTGGAAGAGGACGCGGTGATCGAGGCGGCGCACGAGGAATCCGTCCCGCTCGACCACGCGATCCGCAGCCTGCGCTATCTCGAGGAGGTTCTGTCGCGATGAGCGACGCCTCGCACACGGACGCCGCATTCGACGTGCTCACGATGGGGCGGGTCTCGGTCGACCTGTACCCCGCGGACAGCGGGGTCCCGCTCGCCGAAGTGCGCATGTTCCATCGGTTCCTGGGAGGGGGGCCCGTGAACGTCGCCGTCGCCGCGGCCCGCTATGGGCGGCGGGCGGCGGTCATCACCAAGGTGGGCAGCGAAGGCTTCGGGTCGTACGTACGCGCCGCACTGGCCGGGTTCGGCGTCGACACGCGGTTCGTGGGCACGGACCCCGACCCGGAGCATCGAACGCCGCTCGTGTTCTGCGAGCTCCACCCGCCCGACGAGTTTCCGATCGTCTACTATCGGGCTCCCAAGGCGCCCGACATGACGATCACCGTCGACGAGCTCGACTTGGACGCCGTGCAAACGGCGGCCGTCTTCTGGACGACCGGCACCGGACTCTGCGAAGAGCCGAGTCGGACGGCGACCCTCCACGCGCTCGCCGCGCGGGGGCGGCGACCATTCACGATCCATGATCTCGACTACCGGCCGACTCTCTGGAGCTCCGCGAAGGAGGCGGAGCGCTGGCAGCGCGCGGCGGTGGCGCTCGCCACCGTGACGATGGGGAACCAGGCGGAGGTGGCGCTCGTGGTCGGGGACGGTGAGCCCGAGCAGCAGGCAGCGCGGCTTCTCGACGCGGGAGTGGAGCTCGTCTTCGTCAAGCTCGGACCCGAAGGCACGCTGGTCGCCTGGAGCGACGGCGTGGAGCGCGTGGCGCCGACCCCCATCGAGGTCGTGAACGGGCTCGGCGCGGGGGACGCGTTCGGCGGCGCTGTCTGCCATGGGCTCCTCGCCGGATGGGAGCCGTCCCGTCTCGCGCACTTCGCGAGCGCCGCGGGCGCGTACGTGGCCGGACAGCTCGCCTGCGCCGACGCGATGCCGGCCGAGGCCCAGGTGCTGGACCTCATGGCCCGAACGCACCAGCCGGTGGGGTGAGGTTGCCGCTCTCCGACTCCCGCTTCCGCGATCTCCTCGAGACCCGCGCTCGACATCCGGAGCGCGTCGCCGAGCGGGCGCGCGAGCGCCGCCGCCGCCCCGTCCTCGGTCCGAAGGGGACCCTCTTTCTCGTCGCCGCCGACCATCCGGCGCGCGGCGTGCTCAAGGCTGGCGACCGCCCGCTGGCGATGGCGGACCGACGCGTGATGCTGGAGCGCGCGCTCGTGGCGCTCGAGCAGCCCGGGGTCGACGGGCTGCTGGGGTCGCCGGATCTGATCGACGATCTCCTCCTTTTGGACGCCCTCGAGGAGAAGATCGTCCTCGGTACGATGAACCGCGGCGGCCTGGCGGGCGCGACGTGGGAGCTCGATGACCGCTTCACGGCATACGACGCCGAATCGATCGAGACCGCGGGGCTGGAAGGCGGGAAGATGCTGCTCCGGATCGACCTCGCCGACCGGGGGACGCTCCACACGATCGAGAGCTGCGCGGCTGCTGTAACTTCGCTCGCGCGACGCCGCCTGTTGGCGGTTCTCGAGGTCCTCCCCGCGTTCCGCGACGACTCCGGTATCCTACGAATCTCGAAGGAGCCCGACGATTTGATTCGCGGGATCGGGGTCGGATCCGCACTTGGAGCGTCCTCGGCGTACACCTGGCTCAAGATCCCCGTCGTCGACGGGATGGATCGAGTGATGGCGGCGACCACGCTACCGACCTTGCTCCTGGGCGGGGATCCGGGCGCCAGAGCAGCTGAGGTGTTCGCCGGCTGGCGTCGCGCGTTGTCGATTCCGCAGGTGCGGGGCCTCGTGGCCGGCCGCGCGCTCCTGTTCCCGCCGGACGGCGACGTCGTGCGGACGGTCTCCGAGGCGGCGGAGATCGTGCACGGCCGATGACGAGGGAGCGGGCACGGAGCGCACCGCGTCTCCATCTGCCACATGGGAGCGCGGAGGCCGACGGCGATCCGCTCGTGATCACGCCCGAGTCCGCCGGTTGGCGCTATACCGGTCTCCGGATCGTCGAGCTGTCCCCCGGGGAGTGGCGCGAGCTGGCCACGGGGTTGGACGAGATCCTCGTCCTCCCCCTCATGGGAGGATGCTCGCTCGAGGTGGACGGTGAGCGGTTCGCGCTCGCGGGGCGTGAGAGCCCGTTCGCGCGCGTGAGCGACTTCGCGTACGTACCTGTCGGCGCAGCCGCCACGTTGTCGAGCGAGGCCGGGGCCACCGTCGCGCTCCCATGCGCTCGCGCCGAGCGCCGATACCCGCCCGCGTACGGTCCGGCTGAGGCGGTCCGGGTGGAGGTGCGGGGCGCGGGCTCGGCGACACGGCAGATCAACAACCTGTTCGCGCCCGGGGTCCTCGAAGCCCAGCGCCTGGTCGTCGTCGAGGTCCTTACGCCGGCGGGAAACACCTCGTCGCACCCGCCCCACAAGCACGACCACGCCTCGGATGGAGAGGCGGAGCTCGAAGAGATCTACTACTTCTGCTTCGACCGCCCGGGTGCCTTCGGATTTCACCGCACGTACGCCGCCGACGGCGCGTTCGACGTCACCGCTACGGTCGAGGACGGGGACGCGTTCCTCGTTCCGAGCGGGTACCACGGCCCCTGCGCCGCGCCACCGGCGTATCCGATGTACTACCTCAACGTCCTCGCGGGGCCCGGGGCCGAGCGTTCGCTCGCGTTCCGGGACGACCCCGCGCACGCGTGGATCCGCGCTTCGTGGGACGGGGAGTCCCCCGACCCGCGTGTCCCGATGACAAGCGCTCAGGGACGCCAATGAGTGATACCGTGCGACTCACGATGGCACAGGCGCTCGTGCGGTTCCTCGCCGCGCAGCATGTCGAGCGGGACGGAGTCGAACGCCGCTTCTTCGCGGGGGTGCTGGGCATCTTCGGCCACGGCAATGTGGCGGGGGTCGGTCAGGCGCTCCACCAGCTCGGCGCCGACCTGCCCTACGTCCTCTCGCGCAACGAGCAGGCGCAGGTTCACACCGCGGCCGGGTATGCGCGGATGGCCAATCGCCTCGGCGCGTGGGCGTGCACCTCCTCGATCGGCCCCGGCGCGACGAACATGCTGACCGGCGCGGCGGGGGCGACGATCAACCGCCTACCCGTCCTCCTCCTGCCTGGCGACACCTTCGCGAGTCGCCGGCCGGCACCCGTCCTCCAGCAGCTCGAGGTCCCGGCCTCCCACGACGTGACGGTGAACGACGCGTTCCGCCCGCTGTCCCGCTACTGGGACCGGATCCAGCGACCGGAGCAGCTGGTCGTCGCGGCGGCCGAAGCGATGCGGGTCCTCACCGATCCGGTCGATACCGGAGCGGTGACCCTCGCGCTGCCGCAGGATGTCCAGGCCGAGGCATTCGACTATCCGACGTCGTTCGTGCGGAAGCGCACGTGGCGCATCGAGCGCCGTCCGTCGGAGCCGGCCGCCCTGGCCGAGGCGGCGACTCGGATCCGCGCCGCGAAGCGCCCGCTCCTCGTCGCGGGGGGCGGCGTGATCTATTCGGAGGCGACGGATGCGCTGCGCCAGCTCGTGGACGCGACCGGGATTCCGGTGGCCGAGACGATGGCGGGGAAGGGCGCGCTTCCGTTCGATCATCCCGGCGCGATCGGTGCGCTCGGCGTGACGGGAACGCCGGGCGCGAACGTGCTGGCCCGGGAGGCCGACGTCGTGATCGGGGTCGGCACGCGCTGGACGGATTTCTCGACCGCCTCCCGCACCGCCTTCCAGGACCCCGACGTGACGTTCGTGAACCTCAACGTCGCCCGCGTGGATGCGCTCAAGCTGGGCGGAATCGCGCTCGTCGCGGATGCCCGACGCGGCCTCGAAGGGTTGGCTGCAGCCCTCGAAGGGTGGTCGGTGGGGGCGGAGCACCGAGCGCGGGCGGAGGCGTTCGGCCGCGAATGGAACGCCACGGTCGAGAGGCTCACTCACGCCGGCCACGAGCCGCTCCCCAGCCAGGCCGAGGTGATCGGCGCGCTGAACGATTTCGCCGACCCGCGCGATGTCGTCGTCTGCGCGGCAGGCAGCCTGCCGGGGGACCTTCACAAGCTCTGGCGGAGCCGCGATCCGAAGTCCTACCACGTTGAGTACGGCTTTTCGTGCATGGGGTATGAAGTGGCGGGTGGTCTGGGGGTCAAGCTGGCCGCGCCGGATCGCGAGGTATACGTGATGGTGGGTGACGGCTCCTGGCTCATGATGTCCGGAGAGATCGTTACCTCGCTCCAGGAGGGCGTGAAGCTCGTCGTCGTGCTGGTCGACAACCACGGGTTCGCGTCGATCGGCGGGCTCTCGCAGTCACTCGGCTCTGACGGGTTCGGGACGGAGTACCGCTATCGAGTGAAAGGCGAAACGGACTTGACCGGCGCGCAGCTCCCCGTCGACCTCGCTGCGAACGCGGCGTCGCTCGGCGCCCATTCGATCCGGGCGCGATCGATCGCGGACCTGAGTTCCGCCCTGGCCGAGGCGAAGCGGGTCGACCGCACGGTCGTGATCACGATCGAGACCGAGCCGGAGATCCGCGTGGGATCGTTCGAGTCCTGGTGGGACGTCCCCGTGGCGGAGACCAGCGAACAGGGACCGGTCCGGGACGCACGCGCCCGGTACGAGAAGCAACTCCAGCAGGAACGGTGGCTCATATGAAACGTGTTTCCTGGCGACCGGCGGCGCTCGCCCTGCTCCTCGTCACCGCGTGCTCTCACGCCCCGGAGCGGCGAGAGCTACCGCCGGCCGCGACGGCGACACCGGAGCGCCCGACCCTCCTCGTCATGCTGGTCGTCGACCAGCTCTCTCAGGAACTCCTCGCGCGGCACGACGACATGTTCGAGGGCGGGTTCCGGCGGTTGATCGACGGCGGGCGGTGGTACGTCAACGCCACCCACGACCACGCCGGGACGAGCACGGCTCCGGGCCACGCCACGCTCTCGACGGGAACCTATCCCTCACGACACGGCATCGTCGCCAACGAGTGGTTCGAGCGTGTGGACGGGGAATGGGTCGAAATCTCGAACGTCGGCGATTCCACGGTTCAGATCGTCGGCCATCCCGAGTTCGACGGCGTCTCGCCGCACAGCCTCGAGCGGGAGGGGCTGGCGGACTGGATCGTCGCGGCGAACCCGGGGGCGAGAGTGGCTTCGATCTCGGCGAAGGATCGGGGCGCGGTCCTGCCGGCCGCGCACGTGCGCGGTCAGGTCTGGTGGTTCGAGGCGGACCTGGGACGCTTCGTCACCTCGACGTACTACCGGAACTCCACGCCGAGCTGGGCCGACCGCTTCAACGCCGAGATCCTTACCGCGCTCGCGGCCGACAGCGCGTGGATGAGTGAAGTGCCGGCGGCGCTTGCCGGGCGCAGCGATCCGGACAGCGCGCAGTTCGAAGGGGACGAGGCTAGCCCGACGTTTCCGCATCGCTTCGGCAAGCCAGGGGAACGGACGGACTTCTGGGAGTGGTTCGAGCGCACGCCGATGCTGGACGCCGCCACGTTCGACCTGGCACGCATCGTCGTGGTGGAAGAGGGCTTGGGCCGGGATACCCTGCCGGACTTCCTCAACGTTTCTCTCTCCCAGACGGATCGGATCGGCCACGACTTCGGGCCGCTCAGTCGGGAGCAGCTCGACAACCTGCTCCGGCTGGACGCGGAGATCGGGAGCTTCCTCGCGTTCCTCGACTCCGTGGTGGGCCCCGGCCGCTGGACGCTCGGCATGTCCGCGGATCACGGCGTGCTGGTCACCGGACAGGACATGCGGCTCGCGGACGGGAGCAACGTCCGCCGCTGGACTCCGGAGGAGGAGCGGGCGCTGGAGGAGATCCAGGCCGAGGGCGCGCGGCTGGACGGCGAGCTCGGGGCCCCGGCGCGGATCGCGGCGGCACTCGAGGGTCTGGACTACGTGGCCGAGGTCTGGACTCACGAGGAGCTCGCGCGCGGGGCGCCGGCGGACAGCTTCACGCTCCTCGAACTTCGCTCCTTCTACCCCGGTCGAGCGCGCGAGGAGATCAGCCGGTGGGGCGTCGAGATGCGGTTCCAGCCCGGATTCCTCGACCGCATGCTGGGCTCCGGCCACGGGACACCCTACTGGTACGATCGGAACGTCCCGTTGCTGTTCTACGGGCCCGGCATCGCAGCGGGGCGCGACTCGACGCGGGTCGCCACGGTGGACTACGCCCCCACGCTCGCGCGATACCTGGGAATCCCGTTCCCGGACGACCTCGACGGCAGGCCGCTGGCGATCACAGGGGACCGGTAGCCGGGTGTTGACAGCCCCGGGCGCCCTTGCAACATTGTCATGGAACGTTCCAAGAACCGTCACGAACGGATGCGAGAATGATACCCAGCGCGAGTGAGCCCCACCCCCGGCCACCGGAGCCGATCGTCCTGCGGATGTTCGGGATCCGCAAGGCGTTCCCGGGAGTCGTGGCGCTGGACGGCGTGGACCTCGAGGTCCGGGCCGGCGAGGTCCATGTCCTGCTCGGCGAGAACGGGGCCGGCAAGTCCACGCTCATGAAAGTCCTCAGCGGGGCACACGCCATGGATGCCGGACGGATCGAGCTCGCGGGGAGCGAGGTGGCGATCTCCGGTCCCCGCCACGCCCGGGACCTCGGCATCGGCATCATCTACCAGGAGTTGGCGCTCGTGCCCGATCTCTCCGCCGCCGAGAACGTCTTCCTGGGCCGCGAGCCGCGGCGCGGGCCAGGCCTGGTGGACCGCGGGGCGATGGTCGCCGCGTCGCGCCGGATCCTGCAGACCCTGGGCGCATCGTTCGATCCCGGGCTGCCCGTTCGGGTGCTCAGCATCGCCCAGCGCCAGCTGGTCGAGGTGGCCCGCGCGCTGTCGCTCGAGGCGCGGATCCTCGTCATGGACGAGCCGACCTCGGCGCTGACAGAACGCGAGACGGGCGCCCTGTTCGCCACCATCCGACGCCTGACTTCCCAGGGAGTGGCGGTGATCTACATCTCCCACCGCCTGGACGAGATCTTCGAGATCGGCGATCGCGTGACCGTTCTGCGCGACGGCCGGCGCGTGGCCACGCGCGAGGTCGACGGCGCGGATCGCCGGGAGCTGGTCCGCCTCATGGCGGACCGCGAGATCGACGAGCGGGTGCCGCGTCCGGCCGCGCGCCGGGGAGACGAACTCCTGCGAGTCGAAGGGCTCGGCCGTCACGGAGTCCTTCATGACGTGAGTTTCCGCGTTCACGCAGGCGAGATCGTCGGGTTTGCGGGTCTCCTCGGGTCGGGACGCACCGAAGTCGCGCGCGCGATCTTCGGGATCGATCCTCACGACGCCGGACGCGTGTTCATGCGCGGACGGCCCGCCCGAATCTCCTCGCCGCGGGACGCGATCCGGGCCGGCATTGGCCTGTTGACCGAAGACCGCAAGCGGCAGGGCTTGGTCCTGGAACTTTCCATCCGCGAGAACATCGTCCTGCCGGTTCTCGGCTCGATGAGCCGCTTCGGCATCGTGTCGCGCAGGATGGAGCGCGAGCGCGCGTCGAAGCACGCCGCGGGCCTCCGGATCAAAACCCCGTCGCTCGAGCAGGTGGTGCTCAACCTGAGTGGTGGGAACCAGCAGAAGGTCGTGCTCGCCAAGTGGCTGGCGTGCGAGGTGGATGTCCTGATCCTGGACGAGCCCACCCGCGGGATCGACGTGGGGTCGAAGCAGGAGGTGTACCAGTTGATCCATCGCTTGGCCTCCGAAGGCGTCGGGATCGTGCTCATCTCCTCCGAGCTTCCGGAGATCGTGGGGCTCGCCGATCGGATCCTCGTCATGCGCGCGGGGCGAGTTGTGGCCGAGCTGTCCGGAGACGAAGCGTCGCAGGAGAGCGTGCTCGCGCACGCGGTCGGGGCCTGAGGGTGAGCTCCCCCGGGGCCCGATCGCTGGTGGGGGTCCGATCCCGGTCTCCAGACCCTATCTTCCCGGCCATGGCGCTCCCCCGCACGAAGCTCCTCCACGGGCGCGAGGTCGGTACCCTGGCCGGTCTGCTCGCGCTCTGTGCGGCTCTGTGGGTGGCCACCCCTCACTTCGCCACCGTCTCCAACCTCGTCAACGTGGTCGAGCAGAGCGCGATCATCGGGATCGTCGCGGTCGGGATGACGTTCGTGATCCTGACCGGAGGAATCGACCTCTCGGTCGGATCGATCGTCGCGCTCTCGGGCGTGGCGCTGGGGACGGCGCACGAGGCCGGCCTGCCCATCGCCGCCGCTGCCGCGGTCGGCCTGACCGTGGGTCTCGCCTGCGGTCTCGGGAACGGGGCGCTGATCACGCTCGGCCGTCTGCCGCCGTTCATCGCCACGCTCGGTATGATGAGCGTGGCGCGAGGGATCGCGCTCATGCTCTCGGATGGGCGCCCGATCTCGGGCTACCCCGCATCATTCCGCGCGCTCGCGACCGGCCATGTCTTAGGAATCCCCTTTCCCGTGATCCTGATGCTCGCGATCTATGCCGTAGCTCATTTCCTGCTCACACGCACACTCCTAGGGCGCTACACGTATGCGATCGGTGGCAACGAGGAGGCGAGCGCGCTGTCGGGCATCAACGTGCGCGCGTACAAGGCCGCGGCCTACGCGATCGCGGGACTCCTGTCCGCCGTGACGTCGATGCTGCTGGTCGCGCGCCTCAACTCCGCGCAGCCGATCGCGGGGATCATGTACGAGCTGGACGCGATCGCGGCGGTGGTGATCGGCGGGACGAGCTTGCTGGGCGGCTCGGGAACAGTGATCGGCACGTTGATCGGCGCGCTCATCATGGGGGTCCTGCGCAACGGTCTCAACCTGCTCGGAGTCTCGTCATACCTGCAGCAGGTGGCGATCGGAAGCGTGATCATCGTCGCGGTGCTCGTCGACATGATGCTGCGCCGGCGGGCGCGGCGGGCGGCGGAATGACGCTCCGCCGCCGGCCCGTTCGCATCGCAGCCGTGCTGGTCGGAGCCTGCCTGGGAATCGCGGCATGCAATCGCGGCGACGGGGGCGCGCCTACGGTCGCGCTGGTCCTGAAGACGCTGAACAATCCGTTCTTCGTCGAGATGGAGCAGGGGGCGCGCGAGGCGGCCGACAGTCTCGGGATCGAGCTCGTCGTGCAGGCGCCCGAGCGCGAGATCGACGTGGAGAAGCAGATGCAGATCGTCGAGAACCTGCTTCAGCGGCGGGTGGATGCGCTGCTCATCACTCCGAGCGGCTCCCGCGAGATCGTGCCCGCGGTCGTGAAGGCGAACGAAGCGGCCATCCCGGTGGTCGTCGTCGATACGCGCGTGGACGCACCGGCGCTGGAGGAGGCGGGAGCCCGGATCTCTTCGTTCATCGGCTCGGACAACGTGGACGGCGGCCGAATGGCGGGTCGGTTCGTCGCCGAGCGGCTGGGCGGGCAGGGGAGGGTGGCAGTGCTGGAGGGGATTCCCGGCCACGAAACGGGTGACTCGCGCCTTACGGGCTTTCGCGAGGTCCTCGCCGAGCACCCGGGTCTCGAGATCGTGAGCTCCCAGACGGCGAACTGGGAGCGGGATCAGGCCTTCAACGTGACGCAGAACGTGCTCCAGTCGCATCCGGACCTCGACGCGATCTTCGCCGCGAACGACGTCATGGCGCTGGGAGCGGTGGAGGCCGTGGCGGCGGCGGGGCGGACGGGAGAGATCGTCATCGTGGGATTCGACGCTCAAGATGACGCGCGGATCGCGATCCGCGAGGAGCGCATGGATGCCACGATCGCGCAGAACCCGCGCGAGATGGGACGATTGGCAGTGATCAGCGCCGATCGCCTCCTGCGCGGCGAGACCGTGCCGGCCGAGCAGCCGGTGAGGATCGAGCTCGTGACGGGCCAGCAGACGGGCGCCGTAGAAGCACCCGCCAGAGAGGAGTGAGTATGGGCACGAGGACCCTGCTTCGCGTTCTCACGATCACCGTGCTGATGATCCCCGCAGCCTTCGGAGCGCTGCACGCGCAGGACGGATACGGCCGCGTGGCGGGTCGAGTGGTCGGGGGAGAGAACGGCGAGCCGCTGACGGGCGCGCAGGTGACGGTCGCCGGGACCTCGATCGGAACCGTGACCGACGAGAACGGCCGCTTTTTGCTGCCGCGCGTCCCCGCCGGTTCGCGGACGATCGAAGCCACGTATCTCGGCCGATCCACGGCCAGCAGCACGGTCGACGTCGACGCCGGCGGACTCGCGAGCGCGAACTTTTCGCTCGACGTCCTGGCGATCGAGGCGGGCGAGATCGTGGTCGGCATCCGCGCGGAGGGCCAGGCGGAGGCGCTCTCGCGGCAGAAGGCGGCGCCGAACATCAAGAACATCGTGGCGTCGGACCAGATGGGACGCTTCCCCGACGCGTCGGCGCCTGAGGCGATCCAGCGCGTACCGGGCGTGGCGCTGGAGCGTGATCAGGGCGAGGGCCGCTACATCCAGATCCGCGGCGGCTCGGCTGCGAACACGCAGGTCACCGTGAATGGCGAGCAGGTGCCCTCGCCGGAGGCCGAGATCCGGCAGATCGCTCTCGACGCGATTCCGGTCGACGTGCTGGAGGGGATCGAGGTCGCGAAGGCGATCACGCCGGACATGGACGCGGAGGCGATCGGCGGATCCGTCGACCTGGTGACGAAGAAGGCCCCGGAGGACGTGCTGCTGTCGATGGAGGTCGCCGGCGGCTATGCGCCGATCCGCGACGATTTCTCGGGGAGCGGCACGATCACGTACGGCACGCGGAGCAGCGACAGGAAGCTGGGTTTCCTGGCTTCCGGGTCCTACAGCCGGCGCTACTTCGGCTCCGACGACCTGGAGCCGGCCTTCAACATCGAGGACCCCGGTCCCGACGACGACGAGCTCGAAGAGCTCTCCCTCCGGCACTATTCGATGTTCCGGGAGCGGTTCGGGGTGACCGGAAACCTCGACTACCGCCTGAGTGAGGGGTCCGAGCTCTATCTGACCGGGCTCTACAGCCAGCTCAGGGACGACGAGCAGCGGCTCCAGACGGTCAGCGTGATCGAAGACAACGCGCTCGAGTTCCTCCACCGCAACCGGGACGAGACGACGTCGAATCTGAACGTCATGGCCGGCGGCAAGCACCTGGTTGGCGGCGACATGGAGCTCGCCTATCACGGCACCGTCGCTCGAGGGCGTGAGGACAGCCCGGACGACAACGAGTTGATCTTCGTGCAGGAAGACGTCGAGTTCGAACCGGACATCTCGAACCCCGACGACATCCAGGCGAATCCGGTGGGCGGCGCGGGCGGCGAGTACGTGTTCGACGCTTACGAGCCATCGAGCAACGAGACGACGAACCTCGACCTCGTCGGCTCAGTCGACTTCACGGTCCCTTACGGCTTCGGATCGGAAGGCTCGGGCTTGTTCAAGGTAGGCGTGAAGATCCGCGACAAGGACAAGGATCAGTCGGTGAACGAGGAGGAGTTCGAGCTGATCGACGACGTCGATGACATCATTCTGGGAGAGGACATCGGCGGGCCGTTCGAGCTCGAGGACTACAATCCCGGAGACTATGCGTCTTCGTTCTCCCCGTTCGCGACATCGGAGGACGAGAGCGACGATTTCGACGTGCGGTTCGGAGACGTCATCGAAGGCGAGCTGAACCTCGAGGCCGAGACCCAGGACTACGAGGTCGGCGAAACGACGACCGCGCTGTACGCGATGACTGAGATCCACATGACCCCGAAGCTCATGATTCTTCCGGGTCTTCGCTACGAGCACACCTCACTCTCGAGCGACGGGTTCGAATTCGATTCGGAGGAAGAGACCCTGACCCCGGTGTCGGCGGAGAACGACTACGGCCGGTTCTTCCCGATGGTGCACTTTCGGTACGAGCTGACGGAGCTGACGAATTTCCGGGCCGCGCTGACGACCGCTATTGCGCGCCCGAACTTCGTGGACCTCGTCCCGTTCCGCGTGGTGGACGACGAAGACATCACGATCGGGAACCCCGACCTGGATCCCACGACGGCTACGAACTTCGACCTGCTGGTCGAGCACTACGACCGCCGGATCGGCGTCCTGTCCGCGGGATTCTTCTGGAAGTCGCTGAACGATCCGATCTTCCCGTTCACGGAGGAGAACGAGCTCGGAGGGAACACCGTCCAGCCGCGGAACATCGACTCGGGCGAGATCATGGGCGTGGAGTTCGCGCTTCAGCAGCAGTTGTCGTGGCTCCCCTCGCCGATGGACGGGTTCGGGATCTATGCGAATTACACGTGGACGGATTCGGACGCGACGCTCCCGGGTGGCCGCGAGACCCGTCTCGGCGGTCAGTCCGAGCACGTCGGAAATGTGGCCCTGAGCTACGAGAAGGCCGGGTTCTCGGGCCAGATCAGCATGAACTACCGGGATGAGTTCATCCTCGAGTTCGGGGGGGACACGGGAGAGGCCGAGGAGCGCGAGGAGGATCTCATCGTCGACGAGCATCTGCAGTTCGACCTGTCGATGAGCTACCAGGTCACGCCCCAGGCGGCCGTGTTCCTCGACCTCGTCAACCTGAACAACGAGCCGTTCGTCACCTATCAGGGGATTCCCGAGCGGCCCATCCAGGAGGAGTATTATGAGACATGGGGGGAGCTGGGAATTCGCTGGCGGCCCTGACCCGCAGCGCCCGATCGCCGGCCGCGCGTGGGGGGCGCTCGCGCTCCTCGCGCTGACGGGCGCCTGCGGTCCGGACGCCCCGCCCGAGGAGGACCCGGCGGCGGCCGACACCGCGGCCATGACGGTGGTGGACACGATTCCCGTCGACGCCATCGTGCTAGAGGAGGTCTTTTCCACCGAGCGCGACACCGTGGACGACGTGGATTCGCCATCCGTCTGGCACGGGCCCGCTGGCGAGCATTGGATCCTGACGTCGGCAAAGGCGACGGATCTGGTGATCGTCCATGACGCTATTACCGGCGAGCTGATCCGGGAAATCGGGGGCACGGGCTCGGGGCCGGGACAGCTCGACCGGCCGAACGGCGTGGCCGTCGTGGGGAACACGCTCTTCGTCGTCGAGCGCGACAACGCCCGATTGCAAGCGTTCTCGCTTCCCGGGCTCGAGTCGCTCGGGACCTTCGGGGAGGATCAGCTCCGGCGACCCTACGGGATCGCCGCATACGACGACGGCGCGGCGCTTCAGCTCTACGTGACCGACAACTACGAGCTCACCGAGGACGTGATCCCTCCCGACAGCATGCTCGGCGAGCGCGTGGAGCACTTCCAGGTCCGGCTCGAGGCAGGAGAGCTGCGTGCCGAGCACATCCGGAGCTTCGGCGAGACGAGCGGCAACGGGGTTCTCCGCAAGGTCGAGACGATCGGCGTGGACCCGGCGAACGATCGGCTGCTGGTCGCCGAAGAGCTGGAGCCAGATTCCCATTGGAAGGTGTATCGCCTCGACGGCAGCTTTTCGGGTGCCGTCTTCGGGCGCGGCTACTTCCCGCAGGAGGCGGAGGGGCTCGCCCTCTACGCCTGCTCGGACGGCGCCGGCTACTGGGTAGCGACCGATCAGGGGATGGAGGACAACACGTTCCACGTCTTCGATCGGCAGACGCTGGAGCACGTCGGCGCGTTCGCGGGTGCGACAACCCGCAATACCGACGGCGTCGCTCTGACGCAGGCGGCGTTCGGACCGTTCCCGGCCGGCGCCTTCTACGCGATCCACAACGATGGGAACATCGCAGCCTTTTCGTGGGCCGCGATCGCCGACACGCTGGGGCTTAGGAGCGACTGCAGCAGCTAAGAGAGGAGGGAGGGTGATCCGATACCTGACCGAGCTGATCGGGACTTTCTTCCTGGTCCTCACGATCGGCCTGGTCGTCGTCCAGGCTACGCCGCTGGGCCCGATCGCGATCGGCGCCGTGCTGATGGTCATGGTGTACATGGGCGGACACGTCTCGGGCGGCCACTTCAACCCCGCGGTGTCGCTGGCAGCCGCGCTCGCCGGCAAGCTCGAGAGGCGAGAGCTCGCGCCCTACTGGGCGGCGCAGCTCGTCGGTGCGGTGGCCGGTGCGCTCACCGCCCGCGCGATCGTGGGCGAGACGTTCGCGCCCGCGCCGGGTCCCGCGGCCTCGCCCGCCGGATTCTGGCTGGCCGAGCTCCTCTTCACGTTCGCGCTCTGCCTCGTGGTTCTGAACTCCGCCGCGCACGCCAAGACCAAGGGGAATTCCTCCTACGGGCTGGCGATCGGCTCCACAGTCGGCGTGGGAGCGATCGCCGTCGGCCCGATCTCCGGGGCGGCGTTCAACCCGGCGGTCGGAGTCGGTCCTACGCTCGTCCACGCCGCCCTCGGAGGGGGGACGCTCGCCCAGATTCCGCTCTACGTCGCAGCGCCTTTGCTGGGCGGCGCGCTCGCCGCGCTCGTCTTCCGCGCGCAGGAGAAGGCCTGAGACCGGCCGGTCAGCCGACCCGCGTCGCGATCCACCACGTCGTTCCGCCGGTGTCCCGCACCCCGCCGCGCTTGTCTTCGTCATCCGTCTGGACGGGCTCCTGCACGGATTCGGCGCCGGCCTCCAGTGCGAGCCGATAAGAGGCGTCGACGTCGTCCACGTAGACGTGAACGTTCGCCCGGACCGGCGGCCATTCCGCGCTCCCGTCCGCCAGCATCACGACGGTATCGTCGATCCGCACCTCGGCGTGCAGCAGCTTCCCGTCGGAGTCGGGGAACTGGCGCAGGACCTGGGCGTCGAAGACGCGCCCGAGGAACTCGATCGTGCGGGCAGCCCCGTCGACGATCAGGTACGGGGAGACGGTGGAATAGCCGTGCGGCTTTTGATGGGATCGCGTCAATGGGGACCTCCACCGGACAGGTCGCGCTCGAACATCCGTTCCAGAACATGAATGTCGCCGCCGCACCACTCGACGAGCCAGCGCCGCCGACCCAAGCTTGCCGTTCCCCCCGCTCGGAGCGAAATCCTCTCTCGTGACCGCTCCAGTGCCCGAGGGCATGCGCGCCTGCATCGACGTGGACGATGTGGAGCGCGGGATCGCGTTCTACACTCGGGGCCTCGGCCTCTCGGTCGGACGCCGGTTCGACGAGGCCTGGGTCGAGTTGCTAGGGGGTCCCGTACCGATCGACCTGCTGGGTCGCCCGGCGGGGACGGCCTCGAACCCCGGGCCCGGAGCGCCCCGCCGCAGCTACCGGCGCCATTGGACGCCCGTCCATCTGGATTTCGTCGTCGCGGACCTGGACGCGGCGGTGGAGCGAGCGCGGGCGGCCGGCGCCAGCGTGGAGGGGGAGCTCGGCGACTACACCTGGGGGAGGATCGCGCGCCTGTCGGATCCGTTCGGCCACGGCTTCTGCTTGCTCGAGTTCCGCGGCCGGGGTTACGACGAGGTGCTGGTAGCGGGTCGGTAGCCGACCGCGGCGCTCAGAACGGGGGCACGAACAGGGCGTGGCCGAGGTCGGCCGCCATCCCGGCCTCGATCCCCGCCTTCAGGAGCTCCAGCTCGCCGCCGTCCAGCCACATTCCCCTGCATGCCGGACAGCGGTCCAGGACCACGTTCAGCACGACCTCCTTCGACATCGGCGATCCATCGAGCGGGCAGGAGCGCCGGTCCTCCGCGTCCGCCTTCAGCCTCGCCTGGAGCGCCTCCCGGCAGTCGTCACAGGTGGGAAGGCCCTCGTACGTGCTCTTCGTGCGCTTGCTGCCGCAGCGCACGCATTTCTCGCCCCAGACGCTCATGCTCTCCCCCGCGTTGTGGTTTCCGTTGCCTCGGCAAGGCGCGGATTCTATCGTGGCCTCACCAGAGATGCAGTAGGCTGAACCCAAGGAGGTCGCGAATGGTACCGGTGATGTCCCTGTGGGCCCCGATCCTGTTGTCCGCGGTCCTCGTGTTCCTCGCGAGTTTCATCCTGCACATGGTGCTCCCCTATCATCGCTCCGATTTCCGCAAGGTGCCGTCCGAGGACGACGTGATGGACGCCCTTCGGCGGTTCGCGATCCCCCCGGGAAACTACATGTTCCCCCATGCGGGAAGCCCCTCCGGGATGAAGGACCCGGCGTTCATCGAGAAGAAGAAGCGGGGGCCGGTCGCGACTCTGACGATCATGAAGGATCCCTCGTTCGGAGGCAGCCTCGCCCAGTGGTTCGTGTACTGCTTGGTGGTCGGGGTCTTCGCCGCGTACGTCGCGGGCCGCGCGCTCGGCCCCGGGGCCGAGTACCTGTCGGTGTTCCGCTTCGCCGGCACGACGGCGTTCGTCGGGTACGGCCTGGCCCTCTGGCAGAACTCGATCTGGTACAAGATCGCCTGGAGCACGACGATCAAGAATACGTTCGACTCGCTCATCTACGGACTCCTGACCGCGGGTGCGTTCGGCTGGCTGTGGCCCGCGTAGCTTGACGGTAGGCATCGGGACCGAAACGCTCCACCACGTCAGCCTCTCGGTGCTCCACCTCATCGTGCACACGGCTCCGCGGAGCCTGAGGGGTACCACTGAGGTCGACCCCCGCGACGGACACTTCGCTCTGAGGGTGCAGAGCCGCAGCGACGCGCTCGCGCGCCTGCGGTCGCACGGAGTGGACGTGCGGGACAATCCGCGGAACGCCACTCCCTGGGAGCAGATCCACTTCACCGATCCCGACGGGAACGTCATCGAGCTGAACGCCGAACGAAGGGAGGGAGAATGACAGCCGGTACGCTGCATATCGTCGCGAGGCTGAAGGCCCGGCCGGAGAAGGTCGGAGAGCTGCGCGCCGTCCTCCTTGGTCTCCTCTCGCCGACACGGGTGGAATCGGGTTGTCTTCGATACCAGATGTTCGTGAACATGGAGGATCCGACCGAGTTCACGTTCACCGAGGAATGGACTGACCCGGCGTCGCTCGACGCGCATTTCGAGACCGCGCACATCCGCGGGGCGCTCGAGCGTTTCCCCGAGCTGCTCGCCGAGGAGCTGGATCTCCGGCGCTACGCCCTGGTGGCCTGACGCAGCCGCTCGGCTTGCACCGCGGCACTGAGGCGACTAGCCATTGGCCGTTCCGATCCAGCTGACCCGCGAACTCGAGCCCGGAGGCTGAACGGGTTCCATGGCGAAGTTTCTCTTCATCTCC
>JAICNR010000102.1 GCA_025931135.1 Gemmatimonadota bacterium
CGAACAGGTTCTCTTCGAGATTCGTGCAGTCGACGACGACGAACGGGGCTTCGCGGCGCCGGGCTTCGGCGTGGAGCTGCCGCGCGAGGAACGTCTTCCCCGTCCCGGACTCCCCCTCGATCAGGATCCGGACGTCGGACTCGGTCAGGCGCTGGAGCCGCGTTTTCGCCGCGAGGATCTCCGGGCAGCGGGTGAGGAACGCGGGGAACGCTTCGGAACGACGCGTCCGGACGGGGCGGTCGAGGACCGCGACCACGCGCGCGTAGTGGGACGCCAGGAGCCGCGCCCCCTCCTCCTCGCCGAAGATCGAGCGCGCGAGCAAGCCGTAGCGCTCCTCCGAAACACCCCAGCGACGGGCGCACGCCGCCGCGAGCAGGTACACCATTCCTGCGTCGTACCGCAGATCCCGACCGTGGAGATCCGCCGCCGCGGCTTCGACGTCTCCCAGCACCGCCTCCTCGCCCCGCTGTTCGACGAGCGCCTTCCACACGACCGCGCGCGCCTGGACGGCCGGAAGCGGCACCTGTAGCGCGACGCGCGCTGCCGATTCCAGCCGGCGCAGCGCAACCTCGACCTCGCCCGTGGCGAGCTCGGCCTCTGCGCGCCCCAGCTCCAGCACCGCATCGAGCCGCAGGCACGACGAAATCGGCGACAGCTCGCGGCTTCGCTCGAACAGGTCGAGGGCCTCGTCGTAGTTGCCCTGGAGCGTGGCGTGGATTCCCATGTTGCAGAGAACGAGGCTCGCGCCGGACGACTCGCCGCGGTCCTCCAGACGACCGAGCGCGCTCCGGTTCATCCGTGTCGCTTCGCCAGGGAACCCGACCTCGAACAGGTGCCGCGCGCGGTTGGCCATCGCGTACACACCGAACGGATCGTCGAGGCGTGGCCGCGACACCTGGAGCGCGAAGCCGAACTGGCGCTCGGCGGCCGCGAAGCGGCAGAGTTCCATCAGCACCGTCCCGAGGAGGTTGTGAACGCAGACCAGACTCACCTCGGTACGCTCCATCCGCTCGAGAACTCGAAGGAGGCTGAGACATTCGCGTGGGGACCGGTAGAGCGCGATCCGCGCGAGATCGAGGGTGGTCGCGGCCATGAGCCGCGCGTCCGAAGACCGGGCCGCGGACCGGTGCGCCCCCCGCAGGACGATCTCGGCCTCTCCGAGCCGACCTTCACCGGAGAGTCGCAGGCCGAGCTGTCGCTGCTGGGAGGCCGGCGGTAGCGCGCCGGGGTCCGCGCCACACTGCGTCAACGAGTCGATGAGCTGCCGCGTCTCCGGGTCCAGACCCGGCGCGTCTTCGTGGAGCATGAGGCCTCGCGAGGCGACGGGACCTAGCCCGCCGTACCGGCTGGGGGTGGCGTGGACGGGATGTCCCTGTCTTACCCGATCCGCGATCGGCTTGTCAACGCGGCGGAATGCAACCCGCGAGCCGCGGACGCCCGCTCCGGTGAAGCGCGCCGTCCACAACCGGAAAAGTGTCGAACCCCCGACACCCTCTGTGTGGAAAAGTGTCCCCCCGTTGGAGCCGTCGTCAGGGGAGCGGAAGGCTGGCGTGGACGTCGAACCCGCCGGGTCCGACCGCCTGGTCCGCGCGGAGGCGCGCGGTACGCGCGATCATCGCGCCGTTGTCGGTGCAGAGCACGGGTGACGGCCAGACGACGTCGATCTCCGGCAGCCGAGCGCGCATCGCTTCGCGGAGCGCCCGGTTGCACGCCACTCCCCCGGCGACGATCACGCTCGCCGCGTCGCACTCCCCCGCCGCGCGGGCGGTCTTATCGACCAGCACCTCGACCACCGCGGCCTGGAACGACGCGCATACGTCCGCCCGTCGCGCGAGCGATTCCGCGGGATCCCGGTCACCGGTCCAGTGGAGGACCGCGGTCTTGAGGCCGGAGAACGAGAAGTCCAGATCCTCGGTCCCGAGCATCGGCCGCGGAAAGTCGATCGCGCGCGGGTTCCCGTTCGCCGCCTCGCGCTCGATCGCCGGGCCCCCGGGGAACCCGAGGCCGAGCAGCTTGGCCACCTTGTCGAACGCCTCCCCGGCCGCGTCGTCGCGCGTCCTTCCCAGGATCCGGTAATCCCGCCACGCGCGGACGTGGACGAGCAGCGTGTGGCCTCCGGACACGATCAGCGCGACGGCCGGTAGACGAACTGCCGGCTTCTCGAGCAGGATCGAAACCATGTGGGCTTCGAGGTGGTGGACGGGGACGATCGGGCGATCGAGCGCGAGCGCGAGGCCCTGCGCGAACGCGCCCCCTACGAGCAGAGCCCCCGCGAGCCCGGGCGCGTGGGTCACACCGATCAGGTCGATATCCTCGGGAGCGACGCCGGCCTCGGCCAGCGCCCGCTCGAAGACCGGCAGCACGTTCGTGACGTGCGCCCTGCTCGCCAGCTCGGGCACGACACCCCCGTACGCACCGTGGACGAGTTGTGAGCTTACCACGTTCGCGAGGAGGTCCGACTCGCCCGCGAGCACCGCGATCGAGGTGTCGTCGCAGGAGGTCTCGATCCCCAGCGTCAGCGCGCCTCCCACGGGCTTCACGGTTACTCCTCCACGGGCGCGACGTCGCGGACGGCCCGGCCACGGATCCGGACGGTGTCGGGGGTGACGGTCACCGTGCGGAGGCTCTCGGGGACCGCGATCTCGAGCCGCTCGTCGAACTCACCGTCCACATCGGTGACCTGGGACAGGTCCAGGGCGAGCGATCCGATCGGCCGCACCTCGGCGGTCACGCCGCGGACGCTCACGCGCTGGGGCGAGACCTCCACGGTTTGGATCCGGTAGCCGTCTGCGGCGCGCGGAGATCCGACCGACTGCAGCGGGACCGTGCGCTCCATGAACCGATCGGTCACGACGGTCACCTGACGCGGCGCGATGCCGATGGGGGTCACCGCCAGATCCGCGGGCCGGCGCACGTCGCCCAGGTCGAGGGTCACGACGATCGAATCATTCTCGCCGCCCTGCACCTCTTCCTGGACCGAGAGATCCCCCTTGTCCAGCCGCAGGAGATCCTTCCCCGTGCCGCTGAACGTCACCTCGACCTCGGGCGGGAGCTGCTCCTGGTTCGTGATGATCATGTCCGCCCCCTCGACCGCGATCTGGAGGGGCACCGGATAGTCGATTACCGTAGTCTCGTCCGAGGTAACGTCGTACCACAGCAGGAGGGACAGCACCAGCGCCACGGCCTTGTAGGCCAGGTTGCGGGTGAAGAAATCGCGGATCCGCGAAGCCAGCGACAACTACGGACCGTCGCCCTCGGACCCGCCCCGCGTGTGCTTGACCGCGCTCATGACCGCGATGCCGAACAGCGCCAGGCAGACCACAAAGATCCACTGGGCGCCGATCCCGATCATGTTCATCCCCATCGCGATGGCGGCGATCAGGACGAGGAAGCCGATGAAGTACATGTAGAACCAGTCCACAAACCCCTCCCTTCCCCACGTTGTAGCCGCGTACCGGTGGCCGGGAATCTAGACCCCGACACACCCCCGGGCTACCGCCGGCGTGGTCGGAGGCTCGCGACGCTTCAGAGCGAAGGGTTCTAGTGGCTCGACTCGAGGCGGGTCCGGATCCGGTCGAGGATCACCCGCGCGTTGTCGCTCCGGACATGGCGCGTCCGGAACTCGCAATCCGGCTCCACCAGCGCAACGCGCGGAAGGAGCGGCGTGCTCCGCACCGGATATCCTTCCGGACCGTTCCCGTCCGGCGCCCGGGCGGCGGCGACCTGGGCGGCGCTCACGGGGGCCGCGCTCCGTCCGGGACAGTCGAGCTGGGGCTTCGTCACGATCCGCACCTCCGCCGCGACCCCGCCGGCCAGTTCCTCGAAACCGACTTCGTATGACGTCCAGCCGTTGGCCGCGTACTCGGAGACCACGCGCCCGTCCGCCGCGACACGCGCGGGAGCGATGAAGCGCGAGAGATCGCTCAGCGTCGCGACCGCCGCAGCCCGCACCTGCTCGACCGTGTATCCCTCGTAGATCGCACGTCTCTCGAGCTCACCCTCGTCTCGGGGAACGGAGGCGCAGGCGACCAGAAGCAATGCGGCAATCGGAAACGCCCTCATCGACACCCTTTCCAGTCGCTCGGCAGTGGAACGTGATCGCGTGACCTGCCCGACAATAGGTAAGCTCACTGTCGGCTGCAAATCACTGGTCGTGAACCGCCAAATCGACGTACGCCCCTAGATGTTCTCTGCGATGAACGGAAACAACGGCAGCAGCCACCGATTCAAGTACGCAGCCAGCACCGCGAAGTAGTTCGTGAAGATCAGGATCCCGACCGCGATCAGCATCAAGCCGCTCACGATCTCGATCGGGCGCATCCAGGTGCGGACCCGGCGGAAGGCAGTGAGGAAGGAATTGAAACCGACCGCGGCAAGAAAGAAGGGCAGGCCGAGACCCAGACCATAGACCACGAGGAGCCCCACGCCCGTCCGCAGCTCGCCGCTCGACCCGGCCATCGTGAGGATCGAGCCGAGGATCGGCCCGATGCAGGGCGTCCATCCCGCACCGAACGCGAACCCCACGACCACGGATCCGAGCATCCCCTCGGGTCGCTCCTGCAGGTGGAGTCGCCGCTCACGCAGGAGCACGCCGAAGTTCAGGATCCCGGTGATGTGGAGCCCGAAGAGGACGATCACCGCGCCTGCGACCTGGCGGATCCAGGTCTGGTTCGCGCGCAGGAACTGCCCCAGCGCGGTGGCGGAGGCACCGAGCGCGACGAACACGAGCATGAACCCCAGGATGAAGAGGAGCGAATGGAGGACCGTGAGACGGCGCACGCGGCCGCGTGCGCCCGGGTCCGTGTCCGAGAGCTCGTCGAAGGTGAGACCGGTGATGAAGGAGAGGTAGCTCGGGAAGAGCGGGAGGACGCAAGGGCTCAGGAACGAGACGACCCCGGCGGCGAACGCCACCGCCAGCGACAGCTCACCGCCCATCTCGGGCTTCCCCCGCCGACTCCTCCTCGTCCTCCATCAGGTCCGACGGCGCAGGCGCGAGGCCGAGCGCGACCTTGACCGGGTACTCGAACTCCTCACGCGACCGCGGGCCCACCCATTCCTTGACGACGCGGCCGTCCTGGACCAGGAGCGAGGTGGGAAGCCACGGCGAGAGCTCATAGGCTTCGAGCATCTGCGGCGTCCCGATCACGGATGGATAGCTCATGTCCACCTCGGCGGCGAATTCGCGCGAGTCTCGCGGCAGATCGTTCACCGTCACGCCGAGGACCATGAAGCCCCGCGCGGCATACTTCTCGTGGAGCACCATGAGATCCGGGATCTCGATCTTGCAGGGCCCGCACCAGGAAGCCCAGAAGTTCATCAGGATGACCGGAACGGAGTCCAGGTCGGCGAGCGACAGCGTGTCGCCCTCCAGGGTCTCGAGCTCGAACGGAGGCGCCTCACGGATCGTTTCCAGGTAGGCTCCGGCGGCGCGTCCCCCCACTCCATCCACCCGCGCGTCGCTCTCCCGGCCGCATTGGACCGACGAGATCGCGAGCGCGACCGAAGCCACGAGGAGGTTCCGGTGAACGGGGAGCATGCGAGGAGAATGTACCATTTCGCCGGAGGACGCGAAAAGCGCGCCCGCGCGGTGCTTCCCGACGGATCTCGCTCCTTGGGACCGGGAAGCGAGGAAGGGTGACGATCGGCCGACGCCCGAACGGAGGGCGTCAGCCGGCGGTCACTCGATCGAGCCCAGCGCCCAGGCCGCGACCCGGCGAACGGCCGGGTCCGCGTCGCTCCGCAGGACGGGGATCAGGAGCGGAACCGCGCGGGCGTCCTCGATCTCGCCGAGCGCCCACGCCGCGGCCGCCCGGACCTCGGGGCTTCCGTCGTCGAGAGCGTCCCCCAGCGGGTCGATCGACTGCGGATCTTCCGCGTAGCCGAGCCCGAGCGCGCCGACGGCGCGGACCTCGGGCTCGGCGCTCCCGAGGGCGGTCGTCAATGCGGCGATCGCCCGCGGGTGTCCGCTCCGGCCGAGCTTGAGCGCCGCCATCCGCCGGACGCACGGATCGGGGTCGCGGAGCGCCGCGGAGAGCGGCTCGACCGCCGCGGGGTCGGGACGCTCTTCCTCGTCGCCGTCGTCGACCGCCCACTGGATCGTCGCCCGCTGGAGGGGCGTCAGGGTCGCGCCCACCCCCGCGAGCTCGTCGGCGGTCGAAGACCAGCCGTGCCGGCCATCGACCGCGCGCACGGCGAGCTCGCAGACCACGGGGTCGGCGCCGCGCACGGTCGCCAGGAGCGCGGCTGCGAGCGAGTCGCTCGGCACCCGCGCCACGGCCGCCTCCGCCCGCGACGCCGGTCCCTCGCCCGCGCGACATACCACGAGGACTGCGGCGGCGAGGACGATCCCCACCGTGATCCCCGCGACCTTCCGGCGGGTTCGCTTCACATGTCCCCCAGAGCGTGCGCGGCCTGCTTCCGGACTTCCGGATCCTCGTCCTTCAGCAGCTCGACCAGGATCTCGTACACAGCCGGGTCGTCCATCTCGACGAGCGCCCAGATCGCGGTCTTCCGGATCTCAGCGTCCGAGTCCTGGAGGAGCGGCCGGAGGGCCGGGATCGCGGAGGGATCCTGGATCTCGCCGAGCGCCCAGGCGGCGGTCTTCCGGACCTCCCGGTCCTCGTCCGCGAGCGCCTGGCTGAGCGGCGCGACCCCACGCGCGTCCTGGATCTCTCCCAGCGCCCAGACCGTGTGGCGACGGACCTCGACGTTCGAATCCCGCACGCCCGCGCGCAGCGCGTCGATGGCGGCGGGGCTCTCGATCTCCCCCAGCGCCCAGGCCGCCATCGAGCGCACCTCGGCGTCCGAGTCCCCCATCGCGCCGCCCAGCGCGGGAACGGCGGTCGCGCTCTCGATCTCGCCGAGCGCCCAGGCGGCCTTACGTCGGATCTCGACGTCCTCGTCCCGCAGGGCCGGGGTCAGCCATTCGACCGCCTCGGGGCTCTCGATCTCCCCGAGACCCCAGACGGCCATCCGCCGCACCTCGACGCTTGAGTCGCGGAGCGCGGCGCCCAGCGCGTCCACTCCCTCGGGGCTCTCGATCTCGCCCAGCGCCCAGGCCGCCATCGCACGCACCTCGGAGGAGCCGTCCGAGCGCACCGCCTGGCCGAGCCCGGCGACCGCGCGCGGGTCCTCGATCTCGCCCAACGCCCAGGCCGCCATCTTCCGGACCGTTTCGTCGCTATCGCTGCGCAGGGCCTCCAGCAGCGCCTCGACCGCGCGCGGATCCTCGAGCGAGCCGAGCGCCTCGGCGGCTGTCCGCCGCACGTCGGCGTCCGCGTCGTCCAGGGCCGTTTCGAGCGCGTCGATCGTGCCCTGCGCGACCTGGGTCTGCGCGACATGCGTCTTCCCGTTCTCCGTCTTCGTCTGAACGTCGAAGTGGATCGGTCCCAACCCGTCGAGCGCCTCGGCGAAGTCGAATACCTCACCCTCACTCACGCTTGTAGTCGTGCTGGAGCCGGAGCTGACACTGGTGTCGGTGTTCGACTTCCAGCCTTTTTCTTCGAGGGAGATAGCGGCCGTGTCGATCGGATCGTCGAAATCGCCGTCCAGCAGGCGGGACCCTTCCACCCCCGCCAAGCCCGGAGGCGCCGGGGCCATCGCGGCCAGGGGCAGGACGACGAGCGCCAACGCCGCCGCAACCGCCACCTTCATGCGCGGAGACAGCGCTTTCCGGTCCACGCCGGGCTCGAGGATCGCCAGGAGTCGCCCCTCGAAGCTCGACTTCTGCGCCATGGGGACCGCCGCGGCCGGCGCGCGGCCGCGCCCGGCGGTGCGCACGATGTCGAGGAGATGGCCGGCGTATTCGGACGCGCGGGTGCCAGCGCCCAGAACCAGATCGTCGCACGCCCGCTCGCTCTCGTGCCGCAGTCGGCGCGCCGCGATCCACACCAGCGGATGGAACCAGTACAGCGAGCATGCGACCCACGCGATCAGATGCGTCGCGAGGTCTCCACGGCGGACGTGGGCGAGCTCGTGGAGGAGGACCGCCTCCCGGCGTTCCTCGGTCCACGCCTCGGATTCCTCCGGCAACACGATGGCCGGCCGCAGGACTCCGCAGGTGACCGGCATCGCGGCCGCATCGCTCTTCACCACCCGCACCGCGGTTCGGAGATCGAGCCGTTCGGTCACGCGGCCGAGCGGCAGGAGCCACGTCGGGCCCGAAAGCGGCTGGGCGCGGCGCGCGAGCCGCCACATCCACATCATTCCGAAGAGGATCCGCGCGAGGATTACCGCGGCGATCCCGAGCCACGCGATCAGCACGAGTCGCCATGGATCACGGGTCAGCGCGGCGGTCAGACCCGTGGATCCCCCAGCCGTCGGCTCGCCCGGCGATTCGACCGACGGCGACGCGGGGCCGACGTCGGTCACGTGATCCACGCTCACGGGGGACGCCGTATCGGAGATCGGCATGGGCGTCGGTGTCGGAGTCCTGGAGAGGTCCTCGAGGTCCGGTCCCTCCGCTCGGGCGAACAGTGATCCGACGGAGTCTCCCCAGCCCGACGGGAGAATGCCCATCCGCCAGGGGAGCGCGATCGAGACGAGTGGAACGACGATGACGCCGACCAGCGCGGCGCTCCAGACCGCGTGACGCGCGGCGGCCGAGGTTCCCCGCATGAGCGCCGTGAGGCCGAAGGCCGCCAACAGCAGGAGCGTGGCCTTGACGATCGAGCCGATCAGAACGGAATCCATCGCTACCTGCCTTCCTTTCGGGCCTCTTCGATCCGGGCAGCGAGCCGATCGAGCTCGGGCTGCGCGAGACCGGTATCGGACATCCGGAGGAGCGCGACCGCCGCCTGCTCGGCCGATCCGCCGAAGAACGTCTTCACGATGTGCTGGAGCGCGTTCCGCCGGGCGCGCTCGGGAGCGACCGCCGGATAATAGACGTACTTGCGACCCTCTTCCTTGTGGTGCAGGCGGCCTCTGTCCTCGAGCACCCGCATGGTGGCGCGGACCGCGCTGTAGCTGGGAGGGTCCG
>JAICNR010000157.1 GCA_025931135.1 Gemmatimonadota bacterium
CGCACGCTCGAGGACGCCTGGACGATCGTGACGATCGACGGCTCGCTCTCGGCGCATTTCGAGCACACGGTGGCGATAACGGAGAACGGGCCCGACATCCTGACCCGGGTCGCTTGAGGATCCCGCGCAGGCGGGGCAAGAAGGAAGGTAGCGGACGATGAAGGTGAGAAGTTCCGTGAAGCCCATTTGCGAGAACTGCAAGATCGTTCGTCGCCGGGGCGTAGTTCGCGTCATCTGCAAGAACCCGCGCCACAAGCAGCGCCAGGGCTAAGGAGAGAGGGAAAGCATGGCACGTATCGCAGGTGTCGATCTGCCCCGCGAGAAGCGGGTCGAGGTCGGTCTCACGTACATCTTCGGGATCGGTCGCTCATCGGCGGAGAAGATCCTCCGCAAGGCGGGCGTGGACCCGGATACCCGCATTCATACGCTGTCGGACGCGGACGTGAACAAGCTGCGACAGGTGATCGAGAAGGACTACAAGGTCGAAGGCGCGCTGCGACAGGAAGTGAACATGAACATCAAGCGCCTGATGGACATCGGCTGCTACCGGGGCCTGCGGCATCGTCGCGGCCTGCCGGTCCGTGGACAGCGGACCCACACGAATGCGCGCACGAAGAAGGGTCCGCGGCGCGCGATTCCGGGTAAGAAGAAGGCGACGGCGAAGAAGTAGCCGATCGCGAAAGGAGCGCAATGGCGAAGGGTCCCAAGGCGAAGAAGAAGTCACGCGTGATCGAGGCGGAGGGCGTCGCACATATCCAGGCGACGTTCAACAACACGCTGATCACCATCAGCGACATGCAGGGCAACGCGATCACGTGGGGCTCGGCCGGCAAGAGCGGGTTCAAGGGCTCCAAGAAGTCGACTCCGTTCGCCGCGCAGATCGCTGCCGAAAACTGCGCCAAGGAGGCATTGGGCCTCGGCGTGAAGCGCGTGCACGTGCGGGTCCAGGGTCCCGGATCCGGGCGCGAGTCGGCGATCCAGGCCTTGCAGGCGGCGGGACTTTCAATCCGTTCCATCAAGGACGTCACCCCGATTCCCCATAACGGCTGTCGGCCGCCCAAGCGCCGGCGAGTGTAACGAGAAGCTTCCGCTCAAGTCGGTACAGGAGAGAGAATGGCGCGTCACACCGGTCCGGTCTGCAGGCTCTGTCGCCGCGAGGGGCAGAAGCTGTTCTTGAAGGGCACGCGTTGCTATACGGAGAAGTGCGCGATCGAGCGCCGCGGCTATCCGCCGGGTGTTCACGGGCGCATGGCCGGCCGGCGACGCAAGCAGTCCGAGTACGCTACCCAGCTGCGCGAGAAGCAGAAGGTGAAGCGTATCTATGGAGTGCTGGAGTCGCAGTTCGAGAATTACTTCACCAAGAGCGCCAAGACGCCCGGCGTGACCGGCGAGAACCTGCTGGTCATGCTCGAGCGAAGGCTCGACAACCTGGTCTATCGCCTGGGGCTGGCGCCGTCGCGGAAGGCCGGGCGGCAATTGGTTCGCCACCGCCACATCACGGTGAACGGGCGTGTGGTGGACGTCCCTTCGTACCAGGTGTCTCCCGGCGAGCGCATTCAGGTCAAGGAGAAGAGCCGCGAGATGCCGCTGATCCTCGGATCGATCGAGAGTCGCGGGAAGGAAGGCACGCTGCCCTGGCTGGAGGTGGACTTCAAGTCCCAATCGGGCACCATGGTCGAGATTCCGACCCGCGAGACGATACCGATCGCGGCCGAGGAGCAATTGATCGTGGAGTTGTATTCGAAGTAACGCGGGAACCGGTCGGTCTCGCGGGCCGCGAATCCGATGATATGACGGAGGAAGGAATGGCTCTGGAGAACTTCATTCTCCCTAAGCGCGTAGAGAAGAACCCCGACTCGCTGAGCAACACTCACGGGGAGTTTCACGTGCAGCCGCTGGAGCGAGGTTTCGGGCTGACGCTGGGCAACGCCCTGCGCCGGGTCCTGCTCTCTTCGCTCGAGGGCGCCGCCGTGTGGGGCGTGCGAATCGACGATGTGTTGCACGAGTTCTCCACGATCCCCGGCGCGGTCGAGGACACTGCCGAGGTCGTCATGAATCTCAAGAAGCTGGTGATCACTCTGGCCGACGGGGTGGAGGAAGCCACGCTGCGCCTCGCGCGAAAGGAGCGCGGGGAGGTCACGGCCGCCGATTTCGAGGACAACGCCCAGGTAGCGATCCTGAACCCCGACCTGCATATCCTCACGATGGATGAGAACAAGAAGCTGTCCATGGAGGTACACGTCAAGCGCGGTCGCGGGTATGTGCCGTCGGATCAGCACGAGAACGAGCGGCGCAAGGAGATCGGTTTCATCCCTGTCGACTCGATCTTCAGCCCGGTCACCCGCGCCAACTTCCGCGTCGAGAACACGCGCGTCGGACGCCGCACGGACTACGACAGGCTCACGGTCGACGTGGAGACCAACGGTGCGATCGATCCGGAGCGGGCAATCGCCCAGGCTGCGGAGATCCTGCGTACGCACTTCCAGTACTTCCTGTCGTTCGAGATGCCGGACCAGGAGCTGGAAGGAGAGCTCGAGGCGAAGCACAACCGTTTCAAGGAGTTGTTCGCTCGACCGGTCGACGAGCTCGAGCTCTCGGTCCGCTCGGGGAACTGCCTCAAGGCGTCGAACATCCGCACCCTCGGGGATCTCGTGCAGAAGAGTGAATCCGAGATGCTCCAGTTCCGGAACTTCGGCAAGAAGTCGCTGAACGAGATCTCCGACATCCTCCAGCGTCACGGGCTGACGTTCGGCATGAGCGTGCGCCGGAACCCTGCGTCTGGGGACTACGAGGTACAGGACCGCGAGGAGCTGCGCCGGCTTCCCGACGTCCAGCTGTGGGACGAGGAAGAGGAGATCGAGGGCGAGTTCCAGGACGGCGGCGAGGAGTAGGAGCCAGCCATGCGCCACGGAAACAAGGGCAACAAGCTGAGCCGGCATACGGCTCACCGGAGCGCGATGCTGCGGAATCTCGTGACCAGCCTGTTCGAGCACGGCCGGGTCGAGACCACCCGCGCGAAGGCGAAGGCCGCGAGGCCCGTGGCCGAGAAGCTGGTCACGCTCGCCAAGCGCGGAGACCTCCATGCCCGGCGCCAGGCGGCCGCCTACGTGCGGAGCCCCGAGGCCGTGCGGCATCTCTTCGAGTACTGGGCCGGCCTCTTCGGGGATCGCCAGGGCGGATACACGCGCATCCTCAGGGGTGGCTTCCGACCGGGCGACGGGGCCGAGGTCGCGCATCTCGAGCTGATCGGCCCGGACGGGGGCACGGCCGCGCCCCCCCGCTCCCGTCAGACGACTCCCGCCGAATAGGCGCGCGGGAGGTCTTCAGGCGAGCGGCGGCGCTCGCCCTGTTCGCCGCTCCATCTGCGCTCCCCGCGCAGTCGGTGGTCGAATCTGTGGCCCTGCAAGCCCCGTCACGCGGGCCGGCGGGAGCGGTCCTCGAGATCGTCGAGTTCAGCGACTTCCAGTGCCCGTTCTGCGCCAGGGCCCTCCCGGTCACGGATTCGCTCCTGGCGGCCCATCCGGACGAGGTGCGGCTGGAGTTCCGGCACTTCCCGCTGCCGATGCACGAGCACGCCGCGCGCGCGGCGCAGGCGTCCATCGAGGCCCAGCGCCAGGGGT
Organism: Gemmatimonadota bacterium; assembly: GCA_025931135.1. Classification (GTDB taxonomy): domain Bacteria; phylum Gemmatimonadota; class Gemmatimonadetes; order JACCXV01; family JAHWKZ01; genus JAICNR01. The sequence continues at coordinate 3,621 of JAICNR010000157.1, forward strand.
CCTTCTGGTCCTACCATGATCTGTTGTTCGAGAATCAGAGCGCGATGACGGACGCCGACCTGGTCGGCTACGCGGAAGCGCTGGGGCTGGACGCGGCGGCGTTCGAGCGGGCGCTCGCGGACGGCGTACACCAGGCGCGCATGCACGCGGACATGGAGGCGGGAATGGCGCTGGCGGTCACCGGCACGCCGACGTTCTTCGTGAACGGCTTTCGCCTCGTGGGCGTGCCGCCGATCTGGGTGTTCGAGATCGCGATCGAGGCGTTCCGGTCGGGGCTCGTCGCGGCGCGTCCGCTGGAGCCGACTGCGAACGGTGGTGACCCTGGTCCCGAAGCCGAGCCCTGACGTCGTCCGCCTCTGCGGGCGGCACGCGCCCCCTCAGGCGGCGTCCGACTTGCCGTTCCCGTTCGCGGGGGAGGTCCAGACCGTGCGCGCCTGGCGGCAATGGGGGCTCAGGAAGACCTGCCGCACCTCGTCCCGGTCCAAGCACACCTGGAGCCGGATGTCGCCGCTGTCCCGCACCTCGTAGGTTACGATGGTGCGCTCGCGGAACTCCGGGTTCTTCTTGATCAGGCGACTGAGCAGGACGCGGATGTTCTTGGTACCGTATTCCGTGTGCAGCTTGTGCAGGTCGTAATTCGGCATCGTCTTCGGCTCCGGAGATGAGGTATTGCGGCGGACACTGAATATACCGGCCGAGGCTCCGAGCGTCCACTCCGGAGGCCGCATCCGGACCTGTATCTTCGTGTCCCTCTTCGCGCTGAGCCTGACCACCAATGTAGTTGATGGACGTGCGCAGGAGCCCGCCTGCGCGGTGTGGGTGGTTCGCAACGCCCTCGAGAGCCCGGCGTCCTGGCGGCGGGCCCTCGAGGCGGTCGAACGCGCCGGCTGCGGCCGGATATACCTCCAGGTCTCCGGCCGTTGGGATGCCCTCTACCCCAGTCACGTGTTCGTACCGCCCGTGACTCCGCCGCGGGGGTGGGAGGACCCCCTCGCGGACGCCCTCTCCGACGCTCACGCTCGCGGGATCGAGGTCCACGCCTGGGTGAACGCGCTCATCGCGTGGTCGGCGGCCGAGCCGCCGCCGGATCCGCACCACGTGTGGCATCGGCACCCCGACTGGTTCGTCCATCGAGCCGGGCGATCGATGCGCGAGCTGACACGCCTCGATCTGGATCGTGCCGGATTCGTGGGGGAGGGGTGGTTCCTGGATCCCGCGCGCGCGGAGGTGCGGACCGAGCTGCGCCGGCTCGTTCTCGAGGTCGCCACCCGCTACGAGGTGGACGGGGTCCATCTCGACTACATCCGCTATCCGAGCGGATGGAGCCCGCCTGGGGGCGAGGCCAACGTGACACGCCTCGTGGCGCTCATCCGCGGCGACCTGGCGCAGGTCCGTCCGGGGCTCCCGCTCTCCGCGGCAGTCATGCCCGTTCCGCGCATCGCGCGGGAGTCCTTCGGGCAGGACTGGGCCG
>JAICNR010000067.1 GCA_025931135.1 Gemmatimonadota bacterium
GGGTGGCCTCGCGCTCGGAGTGCTCGCGAATCGCCCGGCAGGCGATGGTTTCGCCCTCGGTGACGATCCAGTCGACCGGCTCGTCGTGGGGCTCGACGGGCAGGGATGGGTGTATTTGCAAGGAAAATGCCAGTCCCACCCTGGGCGCGTCCACCCCGGCCAGGAAGCGATCGTAGAGGCCCGCCCCGAACCCGATCCGCCAGCCGCACCGGTCGAACGCCAGGCCGGGGACGAGGACGAGGTCCAGCTCGGCCCCGGTGACCGGTGCGGAGCGCGCCGGGTTGGGCTCCCAGAGGCCGCGCCGCCCTTCCACGAGGTCGTCGAGCGATCGGATCGCGTATGAGTCGAGCCCGCGCGGGCTCCAACGGACGCGCGGGCAGGCGACCGTCTTCCCTTCCGCCAGTGCCCTCCGCGCGAGCTCGCGCGTGCCGACCTCTCCCTCGACCGCGCCCACGTACGTGTGGAGGACCCGTGCCTCCCGCCACAGCGGAAGCGCCTCCAATCGATCGGCGATCGCCCGCGACCATGCGTCGCGGACCGTGTCGGGGAGGTTCCGTCGAGCGGCGAGGGCGCGCTCTCGGTACGCCGCCTTGGTCTCGGGATCGCTCAGGCTCCGGTCCCGTCAGGCCCGACGGACCTCGAGCGTCAGCCCATCCGCACCGACCACCTCAACCTTCTCGCCCGCGTCCAGCGGCTGGTCCGCGCGTGCGCGCCACAGCTCACCGTGGACCAGCACCTGACCCTCCGGGTCGATCCGACGGCGCACGACCCCCCGCTCCCCCACCAGACCCTCGCGCCCGGTGGTCGGCTTGGCCTTCCAGGCACGCCAGGCGAGTCCCATGACGACCGCGAAGAAGCCCGCCGTCAGGAGCGCCGCCGGGATGATCACGCTCCAGCTCACGCGCAGGAAGGACCCCGGCGTGTCGAAGAGCATCGTCGCGCCCAGTACGAACGCGATCACCCCGCCCACAGTGAGGAGCCCGTGGCTCACGACCTTCACCTCCGCGATGAAGAGAATCAGCGAGAACAAGATCAGCAGAACGCCCGCGTAGTTCACGGGCAGCGCCTGGAGCGCGAAGAACGCCAGCAGGAGCGAGATGCCGCCGACCACTCCGGGCAGGATCGCGCCGGGATTCATGAGCTCGAAGAAGATCCCGTAGATCCCGATCATCATCAGGATGAACGCGATGTTCGGGTTGGCGATCGTGTCGAGAATCTTGAACCGAATCCCCTTCTCGATCGTGCGAACCTCGGCGCCGGCGGTTCGGAGCGTGGTGCCTCCGGCAGCCAGCTCGACCGGGCGGCCGTCGATCTCCTCGAGGAGTGCGGGGAGCGTGGGACTGACGAGATCGATCACGTCCTGTTCGAGAGCCTGGGTCTCGGTCACCGAAGCGCCCTCGGTGACGGCGGCTTCCGCCCAGTCCGCGTTGCGACCGCGCTGCTCCGCGATCGTGCGGATGAACGCCACGGTATCGTTGAGGATCTTGCGGTCGAGCGCGTCACCGGTTCCCTCGATCGCGCTGTCGGCGGTGGCGGGGCCGCCGGGGAGACCGCCGCCGCCCATCGAGACGGGGGTGGCGGCTCCGATGTTGGTTCCCGGCGCCATTGCGGCTATGTGCGCGGCGAGCGTCAGGAAGACTCCCGCCGAGCCCGCGCGCGCGCCCGAGGGAGCCACGTACACGATGATCGGTACCCGGCTGGCCATCATCGTCTGGACGATCCGGCGCGTGGACTCGACGAGCCCGCCAGGCGTGTCGAGCACGATGACGAACGCGGAGGCCCCCCCGTCGGCCGCCTCGTCGATACCGTCGCGAATGAACTCCGCCGAGGCGGGCGAGATCGCGCCGTCGACGACGATGCGGACGACGTGACGGTCCTCGGTCTGCGCGCGGGCGGAACCCGCGCCGGAAATCGTCGCGGCGAGCGCCAGGGCCAAGACCGTGCGCAGCTGCATGGTCGCAATATAGGTTGCCCCGACCCCCGGCCGCTTCGATATTCGACTCCTCTCATGAGTCATCGCTTCCTCGCAATCGTCGTCCTGTGCCTGGCGTCCGCCGGGCCCGCATCCGCCCAGCAGCCGCGCTGGTGGGGTCCGGCCGTCGCCGACAGCGCGATGGTCGTGAGCGCCAAGTCCGAGGCGACCCGAGTCGGCCTGGATGTCCTGCGCCGAGGCGGCAACGCGGTCGACGCGGCGATCGCCGTCCATTTCGCGCTCGCGGTCACGCTACCGTCGGCGGGCAACATCGGCGGCGGCGGTTTCATGGTCGTCCGGCAGGCCGACGGCGCCGTCCACACGTACGACTATCGCGAGCGCGCGCCCCTCGCAGCCACCGAGGACATGTATCTCGACGCGGCGGGGGACCCCGTCGAGGGACTCTCCTGGTATGGCTGGAAGGCGGTGGGGACCCCGGGTTCCGTGGCCGGCATGGCGCTGGTCCACGAGCGCCACGGCTCGTTGCCGTGGCGCGATCTGATCGAGCCTGCGATCCGGCTCGCCGAGGAGGGGTTCGTCGTCGATCCCCACACGTGGGCTTCGCTCGAGGGGGATGCCACGGACATCCGTCAGTTCCCCGGCGCCGCCGCGATCCTGTTCCCCGGCGGGAATCCGCCCCCGATCGGCTCCAGGCTGCGGCAGCCCGCGCTCGCCCGGACGCTCCGGCTCATCGCGGATGGCGGCCCCGATGTCTTCTATCGCGGCGAGATCGCCGATTCCATCGCCAACGCGATGGCGGCGAACGGAGGCCTGATCACGAAGCAGGACCTCGCGGCCTACGAGGCCAAGGAGCGGCCACCGGTGACGTTCGACTACCGCGGCCACCGGATCCATTCGATGGGGCCGCCGTCGTCGGGTGGGCTCACGATGATGTGGATCCTCGAACAGCTCGAAACGTTCGATCTCTCGAAGTACCCCTTCCACTCGGCCGCATCCGTCCATCGGATCGTCGAGGCGATGCGGCGGGCGTACGGCGAGCGGAACGTCCTGCTCGGGGATCCGGACTTCGCGGACATCCCCCCTGAAGCCTGGCGCGAGGGCTACGGCACGGCGCTGGCCGCCACCATCGACACGCTCCTGGCGACGCCCTCGGCGGAGATCCGACCGGAGCTCTTCGCAGCCGTCGTTCCGACCGAATCGACCGAGACCACGCACTTCTCGATCATCGCCCCGGACGGCTCCGCGGTGGCGTCGACGACCACCATCAACGGAGGCTTCGGCTCCTACATGACGGTCGCCGGGTTCTTCCTCAACAACGAGATGGACGACGCGACCATCAAGCCCGGCGTCGCGAATGCCTACGGCCTCGTGCAGGGGCGCGCCAACGCGATCGAGCCCGGCAAGCGTCCGCTCTCGGCCATGACGCCGACGATCGTCGAGAAGGACGGGCGCGTGAAGTACGTCCTCGGAACACCGGGCGGGTCGACGATCATCACGAGCGTGACGCAGGTCCTGATCGACGCCATCGACTACGGGATGACGCTGGCCGAGGCCAATGACGCGAAGCGGATCCACCACCAGCACCTTCCCGACCGGATCGAAGTCGAGCCCTTCGGCCTGTCCCAGGATACGGTCGATCGTCTGACCACGATGGGTCACACCATCCGGTTCCGCGGTGGGTACTCGGGGCGCGTCGAGACCATCGAGGTCGACTTCGAGCACGGATTCCTGTTCGGCCGCAGCGACCTTCGTGGGGGCGGACTGGCCGACGGGTTCTGACCGGTCGCTTCGGGTGAGCGACCACCCCATTTCTCCGCTGCTACCGTTTCTCACACCGTACAGACGGCCGATCGCACTCGGCGCCGCCGCGGTCGTCGTCAGTGCCATGCTCGGGTCGCTCACGCCCTACGTCGTCAAGCTCACCGTCGACGCGCTGCGCCAGGGCGTGAGCTGGAGCACGATCGGGGCCTTTTCGGCGCTCATCGTCGGGATCGCGCTCGTTCAGGCTGTATTCCGCTACTTCCAGCGTCGGAAGATCATGGAGATGTCCCGCTGCGTGGAGGCGGATCTCCGCGACGCGATGTACGGACGCCTAGTCCGTCAGCCTCCCGCCTGGTTCGACACGTTCCCCACCGGGGACGTGCTGAGCCGGTTCTCCAACGACCTCGGCGCCGTGCGGATGATGCTCGGCCCCGGAATCCTGTTCGGAGTCAACACCTTGATCACGGTCGTGCTGGCCATCGCGTTCATGCTGTGGCTGGACCCGTGGCTCACCCTATGGGCTCTGCTCCCGCTCCCCGGAGTGACGCTGAGCGTGAAGCTCATGGGAAGCCGCATCCATCGGCGGAGCGAAGTCGCCCAGGCCGCTCTGGCCGACGTGTCCACCGCTACCCAGGAGAATCTGGCGGGCCTCAGGGTCGTGCGGGCGTACGGCCGCGAGGGAACCGAGCGGGCCCGCTTCCGCGACCGGAGCGAGCGCTACCTGGAGGCGAACTTGAGCCTGGGGCGCATCCACGCCCTCATGGGACCGCTGCTGGGGTTCCTGCTCGGGCTGAGCGTCCTCTTGCTCCTGTACGTCGGCGGCCGCCAAGTGGCCGAGGGAGCGATGACGTTGGGAGATTTCGTCGCCTTCATGTTGTACCTCGGCATGGTCGCGTGGCCGTTGATCGCGTTCGGCTGGATCGCAAACCTCTTCCAGCGCGCTTCGGCGGCGATGGGCCGCATCAACCGGATCCTGCTGTCCGAGGCGGCCATCGACGATCAGCGCGCGGACCACCAGGCCCGCCCGACGGCCGGAAGCATCCGCTTCCGCGACGTGTCGTTCCGGTACTCGGAGGGGCGCTCACCGGTGCTGGAGGGGTTCGATCTCGAGGTTCCCGCGGGCACGACTCTCGGCATCACCGGTCCGACGGGCTCGGGCAAGACCACCATCGTGCAGATGGTCCCCAGGCTCTACGAGCCGGTCACGGGCGCCGTCGAGATCGACGGACGCGTGCTGCACGAGTATCCGTTGGCGAGCCTCAGGGCCGCGATCGGGTACGCCCCGCAGGAGCCGTTCCTGTTCAGCGACACGCTGCGGGCGAACCTGGAGTTCGGACGCCGGGAAGAGACGAACGGAACGGGATCCAGGTCGCTGACCCTCGAGGAGGCCGCCGAGATCGCCGGCCTGACCGTCGACCTCCAGACCTTCCCCCAAGGCCTCGACACCATGGTGGGCGAGCGCGGGATCACATTGTCGGGTGGTCAGAAGCAGCGCGCGGCCCTGGCACGTGCGCTTCTCTCCGAGCCCACCGTCCTGATCCTGGACGATGCATTCTCGTCCGTGGACACCGAGACCGAAGAGAGGATCCTGAGGCGCCTGCGCGCCTTCATGGCCGAGCGCACGACGCTTCTCGTGAGCCACCGGGTCTCGACCCTGCGGGCGGCGGATCGGATCATCGTTCTGGAAGACGGTCGCATCGTGGAGAGCGGCACGCACGACCAGCTGGTCGCCGCAGACGGCGCCTATGCTGCCCTCGACCGGCGCCAGCGGCTGGAAGAGGAAGTGGAACGAGCCTAGATCCCCGCAGGAAGACACGAGGAGCGCAACGCAGCAGGACCCGCTTCGCGGGTGCCCCCCGTTTTCACCCGCCTGCCTACAAACCGAGCCAGCGGGAGATGATGTTCTTCTGCATTTCGTTGGTTCCCGAATAGATCGTGCTCGCGACCGCGTCCCGCAGCGTGCGCTCGACACCCTGCTCGACCAGAAAGCCGTATCCCCCCAGGATCTGAACCGCGTCATGGGCGCTGGCCACCAGCGAGTCGCTGACGTGCAGCTTGGCGATCGAAGCGTCGATGGCCGAGGCGCGCGTCCGCTCGAGGCGCCAAGCGGCCTGGTAGACGAGGAGCCGCGAGGCCTCGAGCCGGACCTTCATGTCGGCGATCTTGTGAGCCACGGCCTGGTGCTTTCCGATCGGCTGTCCGCCCGACCGGCGGGCACGGGCATGAGCGATGGCTCCCTCGAGGAGACGTTGCATGGTGCCGACATGGGTCGCGCCCAGGCAGGCGCGCTCCCAGTCCATCGACTGGGCGAAGATCGTCGCGCCCGCTCCCTCGCCCCCGAGCAGCGCGTCCGGGCCGACCCGGACGTCCTCCAGGACGAGCTCGCCGATCGGACAGCTTCGGAGACCCATCTTCTCGAACTTCTGGCCGGCACGGAACCCGCCCGCGCTCTTCTCCACGACGAAGGCGGTGATCCCGCCGAACCCCTTCTCCGGGTCCGTCACCGCGTACACGAGCGCCAGATCCGCGACGGGCCCGTTGGACGAAAACGTCTTGGCGCCGTTCAGCACCCAGCCGTCGCCGTCGCGGGTGGCGCGCGTGCTCATGGCGAATGCATCCGAGCCGGAGTCGGGCTCGGTCATCCCGTTCACCGCGATCAGGCTGCCGTCGCAGAGCTTCGGCAGCCAGCGCGCGCGCTGATCGTCGTCGGCGTGCTTCCAGATCGGGACCACGCAGGCCAGCAGGTGGGCGCAGATCGCGAACACGAGGCCGCCATCCTCGCAGCCATAGCCGAGCGCCTCGAGCGCGATCGCGGTGCCGAGTGCGTCGAGTCCGCCGCCCCCGTCCTCTTCCGGGACCGGAAGGCCCTGGAGCTTCATCTCCCCGCACTTGCGCCACAGCTCGCGAGGAAACTCCTGGTCGCGATCGCGCTCCCGCGCCCCCTGGTTCAACTCCGCGCGCGCGAAGCGCACGATCTCGTCCCGCAGGAGCTTCTGCTCGGCGGTCAAATCGAGGTTCACGCGTCTCCTCTTGCGAGTGCCTGGTAGTCGATCTTGTCGGTGGAGGTCTTGGGTAGCGCGGGACGGAACACGAAACGGTCGGGAATCATATAGAGCGGGATCTCCTTCGAGCAGAAGGTCTTCATCTCGATGATCGAGCCCTTCCCACCGTCGGCCCGGCTCACATGCGCCTCGATGCGAACGCCGTCTTCGTCGGGCAGGGCAACCACTGCGGCTTCGACTACATCGGGATGCCGGTAGAGCGCGGACTCGATCTCCCCCAGCTCCACTCTGTATCCGCGGCGTTTGACCATCCGGTCGCGACGGCCGATGAAGATCAGGGTACCGTCCGCTTCCTCGCGCACGAGGTCGCCGGTCCGATACCAGCGCTCGCCGGCGTCGTCGACGTGGAACGCGCTCGCGCTACGCTCCGGCAGATTCCAGTAGCCTTGCATCACCGTCCCTCCGGCGATCAGCAGCTCGCCTTCCTCGCCGCGCGAGACCTCGCGATCGCTCTGGTCCACGACCATTCCTCGATCGTTCTCGCAAACGCGCCCGATCGGGTACGGAGCCTCGCGGTCCGCGGGAACCTCGGTCGGCACCTCGAAGTAGGTGCACACGTTCGTCTCGGTCGGTCCGTAGAGGTTGAAATATCTCGGGGCGGGCCACGCCGCCATTATCGCCCGGAGGTGCTTGATCGGAAACACCTCCCCCGCGAACAGCACGAGGCCGAGGGCTGACCAGTCGTAGCGCTCGAGCTGTCCGAACTCGACCAGGAGCCGAAGCACGGACGGGGTGGAGTACCAGACCGAGATCTGCCGCTCCGCGATCGCCTCCGCCATGGCGGTCGGCTGCTTGGCGATGTCCTCGCCGAACAGAACGATCTCCCCGCCGTGGAGCAGCGAGACGTAGAGATCGAAGATCGACAGGTCGAAATGAAACGGCGCGTGAGAGGAGAACCGCTCCTCCGGCCCCAGGCCGAACGTGGCCGCGCACCACTCGACGAAGCTGAGCGCGCTGCCGTGGGTATGGACCACCCCTTTGGGCCTGCCGGTCGAGCCCGATGTATAGAGGATGTAGGCCAGCGGATCCGCGGGGTCGCCCGCCCGCTCTCCCCCCGCGCCGCGAGCGATCTCGAAGGAGCGGCCGCCGGGGGCATCCCACGCTTCCAGGGACGCCAGGTCCGTATCGGAGGCCGCGCGCATGTCCGCCAGGAGCTCCACGTCCGCGATCACGGCCGCGACCCCGCAATCCGAAACCACGTACGCACCCCTGGCCGTCGGAGCCGAGGCATCGACGGGCACGTACGCGGCGCCGGATCGGAGGATCCCGAGGATCGCGGTGACCGAGGCAAGGGACTTGGGGGCGTATACCGCCACACGGTCACCCGGTCCCACGCCGTGGCGCTCGAGCGCGGCGGCCACCGCACCGGCTTCTCGCTCCAGGTCTCGGTATGTGAGGCTCTCGCCTGACTCTGCGGTCGAGACGGCCGGAGCGTCCGGCGTCCGTGCCGCGGAACGAGCCAGAAGCTCGTCCAGTCTCTTGATCGTCTGCATCTATCCGCGCTTCCCGGTGACGGTTTCCGCGATCAGCGCCGTCGTACCCAGCGTCTCGCGCTCCTCGTCGAATCCAGACGTTGGAGGGGTCACGACCCGACTTCTCAGTTGCTCAGGAGCGAATCGATCACGGCTGCGAACGCCTCCGGCCGCTGAGCGCCCTCCATCCGCTTGCCGTTGACGTAGAACGTGGGCGTTCCGAGGATGTAGAACTTCTCTCCCTCCTGAATGTCGAGCGCGACCTCCGCGGCGTGATCCGCATTCCGGTAGCAAGTCTCGAAGCGCTCTTCGTCGAGCCCGATCTCTCGCGCCGCGGCCGAGTATCCCGAAGACGAGAGTTCGTAGCGGCCGCCGAAGAGCGCGTCGTAGAAGGGCCAGAAGCGATCCTGTTCGGACGCGCATTCGCCCGCCAGCGCCGCTTCGTACGCGTTGGGGTGGATCGACCGCAGCGGGTAATTCACGAAGATCCATCGGATACGGTCGCCGTAGTGGCGTCGGAGTGCGGGCGCAGTGGACTGCGCGAAGCGGGAGCAGAACGGACACTCGAAGTCGCTGAACTCGACGATCGTGATCGGCGCATCCGCAGGACCCAAGGTGGGATCATTGCTGACGTCCACGCCGTGTACGTAGTTGACACCGGCCGTGGCTTCCATCCCCCCGCCAGACCCCGCGGCCGCAGGTCCTCCACCCCGCCACACCAGCCAGCCTACGGCAAGACCGACAGCCGCTCCCAGGACGATCCAACCGGCGGTCCGCCCCAAGCCCCGCCTGGGTTCGCTCAGGGCCTGATCGTCCACTCGTAGTCCCCCTTCTCTGCGACCGTCAGCTCCGGCAGGCCGTAGTGCTTCTGCGTGATCCTGCCAACCCCGTAGATATTCACTCTGCGCGTGGGGAGGTTCTGGAACGTCGAGGTGCTCGCGGGTTGGATCGCGTAGAGCTCCTGGCCGTCGAGGAAGATGGCCACCGGCTCAGTGGTCTCATTGATCACCTTCAAAGTGCCGAGGTCGGGGTCCACCTGGACATCCTCGTCGCCGTTCGGTGCGTCGGCCCGGTCGCAGCCAGTGGCCAGTGGCGCCGCCAGGAGAGCCGCGGTCAGCCATATCACGCGTGCGTCCATCTTCTCCCTCCGTGCTCGGTCGTCATCGCATCGGAAATGACGACGGAACATACCACCGCTTGACCCTCGGGACCCGAGCGGACAGTTTCGAGGCTCCCCATGCGCCATCCGGCGGACGAGCCACTTCACGCTCCATACGATTCCCAGGTCGCCCGGCGGCTCGTGACCTACCTCCGCCCCTACCGGCGCCACATGGCCGGCGCGCTCGGGCTCCTCCTGCTCCTGGGCGCTGCGGAAGCGACCCGGCCCATCCTCATCAAGCACGCGATCGACGATCACATCGCCGTCGGGAAGATCTCAGGGCTCTGGGTTCCCGCGATCGCGTTCTTCGGGCTGCTTCTGTTCGAGCTGTTGGCGGGAGCCCTTCGCACGTATCTGACCACCTGGATCGGGCAGCGCGCGATGCACGACCTCCGCGAGCAGCTGTTCGATCGGCTGCAGCGACTGCCAATCCCGTTCTTCGACAGAAACGCGATCGGTCGCCTCATGACCCGCGTGACGACCGACGTCGAAGTCCTGAACGACCTCTTCTCCTCCGGAGTCATCGCGATCATCGGCGACCTCGTCCTGATGGTAGCAATCGCCTGCATGATGTTCGCCATGGACTGGCGGCTGGCGATGATCACGTTCCTGCTGCTCCCGGTGATCGCGGTGGTCTCGTTCTTCTTCCGGAGTCGTATGCGGGATGCGTATCGCGACATCCGGCGTTGGATCGCTCGACTCAATGCTTTCCTCCAGGAGCGCGTCTCGGGCCTGTCGATCATTCAGCTGTTCCAGCGTGAAGAGAATAGCCGGCGGGAATTCCAGGCGATCAACCGGGAACACCGAGACGCGCAGATTCGCTCGGTCTTCTATCATGCTCTGTTCTATCCGCTCGTCGAGGTAGGGGGAGCACTCGCGATCGCCCTGATCCTGTGGTACGGAGGTGGGCAGATCCTCCAGGGTACGCTGACCTTCGGGACGCTCGTCGCCTTCTTCCAGTATCTCCACAAGTTCTTCACGCCCATCCGCGACCTCGCCGAGAAGTGGAACCTGCTCCAGGCTGCGATGGCGTCGGGGGAGCGCCTCGTCGCGCTCCTCGACGAACCGACCGAAATCGATTCCGGCGTGGGGCATGGACTCCCGGAGCCGCGCGGCGAGGTGGAATTCGAGGATGTGTGGTTCCGCTACGGTCCGGACGCGTGGACGCTGAGCGGTGTCTCGTTTCGCGTCGCGCCCGGCGAGCGGGTCGCGCTGGTCGGTCCGACGGGGTCGGGGAAGACGACCTGCGCCAGCCTTCTGACTCGTTTCTACGAGGTCGAGCGCGGACGGATCCTCCTCGACGGGATGGACGTCCGCGAGTATCCGCGCGATGAGCTGCGCCGGCGCATCGGACTCGTGGTCCAGGACGTTTTCCTCTTCTCCGACACGGTGCGCGAGAACGTGCGCTTGCACGACCTGCGGATCGACGACGAACGAGTTCGCCGCTCGATCGATGCGATCGGCGCGGAGCGATTCGTCGACGAGTTGCCGCACGGACTCGACACCGAGGTCGGCGAGCGGGGCCGCGCGCTCTCGACGGGCCAGAAGCAGCTCCTGGCCTTCGCCCGCGCCCTGACGTTCGATCCGCCCGTTCTCGTCCTCGACGAGGCCACCTCCAGCGTCGACAGCGAGAGCGAACGGCTGATCGAGTCCGCCGAAGCGCGGCTCCTGTCGGGACGCACCTCGATCGTCATCGCCCACCGCCTGGCCACGATTCGAAGCGTGGACCGGATCGTCGTGATCCACCACGGCGAGGTCCGCGAGATGGGAACGCATGCCGAGTTGCTCGCCGCCGACGGCCTGTACGCGCGTCTTTATCAGCTCCAGTTCGCGGACCAGGGCGTGCCGGACTCCGAGCGAGTCGCCGGGGCCCGGTGACGGGGGCCGGACTGGAAGCGGGGCTCGAAGCGCTGGCGGCGGTCCACGCGCCCGACCGCCGCCTGACGGTGTGGGAGGTGACGGTCGAGGAGCGGGACGGCGCCCGGCTTCTCGCGGGCGTCGTGTCGGCGGCTCCGGCGCTCCGGGACCTCGAGTCGCTCGCGCGCGAGGCGAATACCGGCCTGGCCGTCGAGCTCATCCCCAAGGGCGACCCGGACGCCGCGATCCACGGCGTCGCGCACCGGAGCCTCGCCCATCTGAGGGCCGAGCCACGCCACGCGGCGGAGCTCGTCTCCCAGATGCTCCTCGGTGAGGAAGCGCTCGTCCTCCGTCAGCGCGGAGAGTGGCTGCAGGTCCAGACGGCCGACCGGTACGTGGCCTGGGTCCACGGCCGCTCGCTCGTCCGATCCGCGCCGGCGGATCCGGCGGAGTTCCGCGCGCGGCTCCTCGAGGGCCTGCCCCCGCCCGGACGCTGGGTCGTGACGGCGCGCGGCGCCCGCGCGGTGGCCGAGCCCGCTCCCTACGCGGCGCCGATGGCCGACCTTATTCAGGGGGGGATCGTCGAGGTTCCCGAGATCCGAGGCCGCTTCGCCCGCGTCGTCCTGCCGGACGGGGAGACGGGCTGGGTCGGCCGAGGCGATGTGGTTCCCGCCGAGCGGATCTCCGAGCGCTTCACGCCGAGCGGCCGAGCGGTCCTCGACCACGGCGCGCAGTTCCTCGGCTTGCCGTACCTATGGGGCGGGACTTCGGAGAAAGGCTTCGACTGCTCGGGCTTCGTGCAGCGGCTCTTCGAGCTCCATGGTACACGGTTGCCCCGGGACTCCGATCAGCAGGCCGCGTGCGGGGAGCCGGTGGACGTGGGGCCGGACGGGAGCGGGATCGCCGACGGCGACCTCGCGTTCTTCTCCGAGACTCCCGGCGCGAGGGCGACCCACGTCGGCATCCTCGCCGCGGGCGGCCGACTGCTCCACTCCTCGACGGGTCGAAACGGGGTCGCCTGGGACGCGCTCTTCCCCTCGGCTCAGGGGTTCGACGAGAACGGCGCCCGCCTGGGCGCGATGCTCACTGCCGTTCGGCGGGCGCTGGCACCGCCGGCTGAGCCTGCCGCGGCCTGAGCCGCGGCGCACCGCGTACTTCGTAGACGTATTCGCACCGGTACCCTCCTGAACCGCGCGCGAGCGCGATCAGGTCGGGCGCGCCGATCCGGTACGTGCCTTCGAGCGTTCCGTCCTGCCGGAA
>JAICNR010000243.1 GCA_025931135.1 Gemmatimonadota bacterium
GGATCGCCGAGCGGTGCGCGGGGGTCAAGGTCGAGTTCAAGATCGTCCCCTCCCTGCTGGACCTCATGGATGGAAAGGCGCGGCTCAGCCAGCTGCGCTCTGTCTCCGTCGAGGACCTGCTGGGCCGGCCGTCCGTCCGACTGGACCTGGAGCTCGTGGACCGCGACCTGCACGCAAAAGTGGTCCTGATCACCGGCGCGGCCGGCTCGATCGGGGCCGAGCTCGCGCGACAGGTGGCGGCATTCGGACCCTCCCGGCTCGTGCTCCTGGAGCAGGCGGAAAGCCCCCTCTTCTTCATCGAGCACGAAATCTCGGAAGCGCATCCGGACCTGGATGTCGTGCCGGTCATCGCGGACGTCACGGATTCCCGACGCATCGACAGGGTGTTCGCCGAGTATCGACCGGCGACCGTCTTCCACGCCGCCGCCTACAAGCACGTGCCGATGATGGAGACGAACCTGGAGGAGGCGATCCGGAACAACGTGATGGGCACGTTCCACGTCGCCCGCTCCGCGGTCCGTCACCAGGCGGCGAAGTTCGTTCTCATCTCGACCGACAAGGCCGTGCGTCCATCCAGCGTGATGGGCGCCAGCAAGCGCGTGGCGGAGCGGATCGTCCTCGGGTGGCCGGAGTTCCGCCGCTCGCCCACGGACTTCCGCGCCGTCCGTTTCGGCAACGTGCTCGGGTCGCAGGGCAGCGTGATCCCCGTCTTCCGCCATCAGATCGCCAACGGCGGCCCGGTGACCGTCACGCACCCCGAGATGCAGCGCTATTTCATGACGATCCCCGAGGCGGTGCAGCTCGTGCTCGAGGCCTCGGCTCTGCCGGAGGCGGCTGGAAGGATCTCGATGCTCGACATGGGCGAGCCGGTCCGGATCCTGGAGATGGCCGAGAACCTGATCCGGTTCTCGGGACTGGAACCGTACACGGAGATGCCGATCATCTTCACCGGAGTTCGACCGGGCGAGAAGCTCCACGAGGATCTCATGTCCGAAGTGGAGCATGCCGTCGAGACGCAGGTCGAGAAAGTTCACGTGGTCCAGACGGACGAGACGGAGGAAGGCGCGATCCGCGACGGGCTCGCGGCGCTCGACGCGGCGCTGGAGGCGAGCGACACCGACCATCTCCTGGACGCGCTCTGCGCTCTGGTACCCGAATGCACGGCCCCGCTGTCCGAGCGGGGTAGACAGGCTTCCACCCGACTGGCTCGGCGCCTGGACCGACTGGGTCCGATTCGCGCCGACGGCAGCCACGCGACCGGAGAAGTTCGGCGGGACGGCACGGATCCGCCGGTGATCTGGTTGACGAGGTAATCCTGACAAAGTCACTGGTTGACAAGCTGGCCCGGGTGGGTCACCATGAACGTTGTGAGGAGAGGTTCCGAATGACGAAGGTTCTGTTCGCTCTGGTGTTTGCTGTCTCTCTGGCTCTGCCGGTACGATCGGCGGCCCAGGTCGCGCCCTCCGATCCCGGGCTTCAGCCCGGGGATCTGGTCGAGATCACGGTCTGGCAGCGGGACGAGCTCAGCGGGGAGTTCACCGTTGCGCAGGACGGCACC
>JAICNR010000222.1 GCA_025931135.1 Gemmatimonadota bacterium
ATCTCCCGGTACGGGAGCTCCTCGTAGGTCCGCAGGACGACCACTGCGCGCTGGACGTCGGGGAGCTCGGCGATCCGCCGCTCGAGCTCCTCGGCGTCCGCCCGACGCTCCGCGTGCCGGTCGGGGCCGGGCGCGGGGTCGGGAACATCCCGGTCGAGCCCGCCCGGTGTCGTCCGCCGCTCGCGCTCGAGCGCGTCGTACGCGAGCCGCACGGCGATCCGGTAGAGCCAGGTCGAGACGGCCGAGCGCTCCTCGAACCGGTCGAGCCGCTCCCAGGCGCGAATGAACGCGTCCTGGGTGAGATCCATCGCGAGGTCGGAGTCGCCGGTGATCTTCCGGAGCGTCGCGTAGACGCGCGCCTGGTGGCGCTCCACGAGCTCCCCGTACGCGCGGGCGTCGCCGCCGCGGGCCCGCTCGACGAGCTTCGTCTCCTCCAACCCCGCTCCATGGCTCGGGTCCTTCCCCCTTCGCCGATTGGACGGCGAACGGGAGCGATCGTTAAGCCGGCGGGCGCCGGCTCCGCAGAGCGCTGGAAGAGAATACGCGGATCCCGGGGGGACGTTCCGGAGTCCGTCCGGAGGGCTAGGTCGGGGGCGGAGCCACCCGCCGAGCGCCGCCCCGGAGCCGCGGATCCATCGCGTCCCGGAGCCCGTCGCCGAACAGATTGAACCCGAGGACGACGAGGCCGATCGCGAGGCCGGGGAAGACCGAGATCCAGGGGGCAGTCCGCAGGAAGTCGCGGCCGTCGGAGATCATCGAGCCCCAGGACGGCGTCGGCGGCTGGGCGCCGAGACCGATGAACGAGAGCGCCGCCTCGAGCAGAATGGCCCCCGCCATTCCGAGCGTCACCGCGATGATTGCCGGCGCGAGCGTGTTCGGCAGCACGTGTCGCGCGAGGAGCCGGAGGTCGTTCATGCCCAGGGCGCGCGCCGCCTGGACGAAGTCCAGCTCGCGGACGACGAGCGTCTGCGAGCGGACGAGACGCGCGAGGCCGGCCCAGCCGACGATCCCGATCGCGACGAACACCACGGTCAGCCCCGGCTGGAACGCCGCCGTGATCGCGATCAACAGGAGGAGAGTGGGGAACGCGAGCGTCACGTCGGCCAGCCGCATGATCAGCGCGTCGACCTTCCCGCCGTAGTAGCCCGACACGAGGCCCATCGCGACGCCGAGCGAGAACGCGATCCCCTGGGACGCGATCCCGACGAGGAGCGAGATCCGCGCGCCGTAGAGGACGCGCGAGAGGATGTCGCGGCCGAACGAGTCGGTCCCGAACCAGTGCTCCCACGAGGGACTGTGGAGACTCTTGGCGAGATCCTGGTCGAGCGGATCGTACGGCGCCAGCCACGGCCCCGCGATCCCCACGACGACCAGGAGCACGATCACGGCGCCCCCCGCCATCGCGAGTCTTCGATGCTTGAGCGCCTTCCAGAGCTCCATCAGGTCTCCGTCCGCTCGTACCGGATGCGTGGATCGAGCCAGCCGTACATGAGATCGACGACGAGATTCACGAGCACGAACACGACCGCGAGGAAGAGGACCGTCCCCTGAATGACCGGCAGGTCGCGCTTGAGGATCGCGTTCAACGCGAAGCGGCCGATCCCCGGCCACGCGAAGATCGACTCGGTCAACACGGACCCGGACAGGTACGCGCCGAAGTCGAGGCCGATCGCGGTCACGACCGGGATCAGCGCGGCCTTGAGCGCGTGCTTGCCGATCACGGTGACCTCGCTCAGCCCCTTGGCGCGCGCGGTCCTGATGTAATCGAGGCGGATGACCTCCAGCATGGAGGAGCGGGTGAGGCGCGCGATGTAGGCGGTCGAGCGCATGCCGAGCGTGAGCGCGGGGAGCACCAGGTACGGCAGCGCGCCGCCGCCATAGCCCGACGGCGGCAGCAGTTCCCACGACACCGACACGACGAGGATCAGGATCAGCCCCACCCAGTACACGGGGAACGAGATTCCGAGGAACGCGAACGTCATCCCCAACCCGTCGAGCCACGTGGATTGTTTTACCGCGGAGACGATGCCGATCAGGATGCCGGAGAGCGTCGCGAACAGCATCGAAACCGACGCCAGGTAGAGGGTCTTCGGGAAGTGCTCGAGGATCCCCTCGAG
>JAICNR010000134.1 GCA_025931135.1 Gemmatimonadota bacterium
AGGGGATCCATCTCGCGATGAAGAGCGGGATGCTAGCAGCCGAGGCCGCGCTGGCCGCGCTCGCGAAGAACGACGTTTCGGCCGCCACGCTCGCACCCTACGAGGACGCCATCCGCGCCTCGTGGGTCGGGCAGGAGCTCCGCAAGACCCGCAACGTGCATCAGGTCATGGCCCACGGCCGCTGGACCGGGATGCTGCGGGTCGGGCTCCAGTGGCTGGCCGGGGGTCGCGACTGGGGCGACCGGCTTCCCGGCCGGAGCGACCATGAGGGGTACGAGACGCTGCGCGCGCACTACGGCAGCGACGATCCACCGCGCCCCGACCCGCGCTCGTACGACACGAAGCTGACGTTCGACAAGCTGTCGGACGTCTATCACTCCGGGGCCGCGCACGCCGAGGACCAGCCGAGCCATCTCGTCGTGCTCGACACGGAGATCTGCCGGACCCGCTGCACGGAGGAATACGGGAACCCCTGCGTCCAGTTCTGTCCGGCCCACGTGTACGAGTGGGAGAACGGCGACCTGAAGCTCAATCCGTCGAACTGCGTGCACTGCAAGACCTGCGACATCCGTGACCCGTACGAGATCATCTGGTGGGTCCCGCCCGAAGGGGGCGGGGGCCCGCGCCAGAGCTACACCTGAGATGTCCGCTCTCTCCCTGCCCGGCGCGATCCTCGCGATGCTCCTGGCCGCTCAGGACGCCAGCGACATCGCGGACGAGGCAAGTCGCGGTTCCAGCGCGGCGGACACCACGCGGGTCGTGCTCCTCGGCACGGGCAACCCAAACCCCGATCCCGATCGATCGGGGCCCGCGGTGGCGATCGTCGCCGGTGGTCATCCGTACCTCGTCGATTGCGGGCCGGGCGTGGTCCGGCGGGCGGAGGCGGCCAGGCGGAAGGGCGTCGAGGTGCTGGAGGCCAGCAAGCTCGACATCGTATTCCTGACCCATCTCCACTCCGACCACACCCTGGGATGCCCGGACCTCCTGCTTTCGCCCTGGGTGACCGACCGCGCGTCCCCCTTGAGGGTCTACGGCCCGCCGGGGACCCGCGCGCTGTTCGACGGGCTGCTCGCCGCCTACGAAGCGGACATCCGGAACCGCACTACCGGACTGCAGCCCCACGAGGAGGGGGGCTGGCGGGCGGAGGTGACGGAGATCGATCCCGGAGTCGCGTACGAGGACGAGCACGTTCGGGTGACCGCGTTCCTCGTGCCGCACGACGGCTGGGCGAGCGCGTATGGCTATCGCTTCGAGACCGCCGATCGGACCGTCGTGGTCTCGGGGGACACCCGCCCCAGCGACGCGGTCGTCGAGGCGTGCCGCGGATGCGACGTGCTCGTCCACGAGGTGTACTCCGACGCGGCGTTCGCGCGCCTGCCGGTCGAGTGGCAGCGCTATCACGCAGACGCCCACACGTCCGCGTCCGAGCTCGCGCGGCTGGCAGGACGCGCGCGACCGCGGCTCCTGGTCCTCTACCACCAGCTGTTTTGGGGCGCGAGCGAGGAGGAGCTGCTCGCCGAAGTGAAGCGGGGATACGACGGCGAGACGGTTTCGGCGCATGACCTCGACGTCTTCTGACACCGTAGCCCCTCCCGCGGCCGCGCCGAGGGTTCCGCGCGGCGATCTGGCCACGATCCGCTCGCTCCTGCCGTACCTGTGGCCGAAGGGCGAGCCCGGCCTCCGCGCGCGCGTCGTCCTCTCGCTCGCCTGCCTGTTCGTCGCCAAGGTCGCCACCGTCTACGTCCCGATCCTCTACAAGCGCGCAGTCGACGCGCTGACGCCGGATCCGGGAACCGCGGCGCTGGTCGTTCCGCTGGCTCTGATCCTGGCCTACGGAATCGTGCGCGTCGGGGGCGCCGCCTTCTCCGAGCTCCGCGACGCGCTCTTCGAGAAGGTGTCGCAGCGGGCGATCCGCCGCGTCGCGCTCGAGACCTTCGACCACCTCCATCGCCTCTCGCTCCGCTTCCATCTCGACCGTCGCACGGGCGGCGTGGCGCGCGCGATCGAGCGCGGGACGAACGGGATCGGGTTCCTGCTCTCGTTCATGCTGTTCAACATCCTTCCGACGCTGCTCGAGATCGGGCTCGTCTGCGCGGTGCTGTGGGGGATGTACTCGGCCAGCTTCGCGATCGTGACGCTGGTCACGCTCGTCGCCTACGTGGCCTTCACGATCGGCGTGACCGAGTGGCGCACGAAGTTCGTCCGGGAGCTCAACGACCTGGACACGGAGACCAGCGTGCGGGTCGTCGACGCGCTCCTCAACTACGAGACGGTCAAGTACTTCGGGAACGAGCAATACGAGGCGGCGAGGTACGACAGGCAACTGCAGCGTTATGAGCGGGCCGCCGTGCGGACGCGGACGACCCTGTCGCTCCTCAATATGGGCCAGGGACTGATCATCGCGATCGGCGTGACGATCCTGATGATCATGGCGGCCCGCGGGGTGGTGGCGGGCGCGCTGACGATCGGCGACTTCGTGCTCGTAAACACGTACCTGATCCAGCTCTACCAGCCGCTGAACTTCCTGGGCTTCGTCTACCGCCAGATCAAGCAGTCGCTGGTGGACATGGAGAGCATGTTCGCGCTGCTCGGCGAGGACGTGGAGGTCGAGGACGCTCCCGACGCGCGCCCGCTCGCGGTGCAGCATGGAAAAGTGGAGTTCCGGGATGTTGTGTTCGGCTACGGCCCCGACCGCACGATCCTCGAGGGAGTCTCGTTCGGCGTGCCGGCCGGAAAGCGGGTCGCGATCGTGGGCCCCAGCGGCGCGGGGAAGTCCACGATCTCGCGGCTTCTGTTCCGTTACTACGACGTAGGTGGGGGCCTGGTGGAGATCGACGGCCAGGACGTGCGCGCCGTGACCCAGGCCAGCCTCCGCGCCGCGATCGGGATCGTGCCCCAGGACACGGTCCTGTTCAACGACACGATCTACCACAACATCGCGTACGGGCGCCCGAGCGCTTCGCCCGCAGAGGTTGAGCGCGCGGCCCGGCTGGCGCGGATCCACGACTTCGTGGCTGCCCTTCCCGAAGGGTACGAGACGAAGGTCGGAGAGCGCGGGCTCAAGCTCTCGGGCGGCGAGAAGCAACGGGTCGCGATCGCGCGGACGATCCTCAAGGACCCTCCGATCCTGGTCCTCGACGAGGCGACGTCGGCGCTCGACACGCGCACCGAGAAGGAGATCCAGGCGAGCCTGGACGAGGTCGCACGCGGCCGCACGACGCTCGTCATCGCCCACCGTCTGTCGACGGTCGTCGACGCCGAAGAGATCGTGGTCCTGGAGAGCGGACGTGTGGTGGAGCGCGGACGTCACGCGGACCTGCTCGCGCGGGAAGGCGTCTACGCCGACATGTGGCGGAGGCAGCAGGAAGCCGCGCGCCACGAGGTGGACGCGGAGGCGGCCGAGGTCTGAAGTGGCGCGCCTGACGGCTCCACTGGCCCGCGTGCTTCCGTTCTGGGGCGTGCGTTGGGTCCGCCGTCGCCGGGACCGCCACCGCCGGGACTCCGCGCCGCTCGCCCCGGAGGCGCTGCGCGCGCTGACGGGCTTCTTCCCGGAGGAGACGCTGGCCGTCGCGCGCGTGGCCATCGTGCCCAGGCTTTCGATCTCCCGGCTCCTCGGCGTCTCTCGCCGGTTCGGGCTCCCGACCGTCGACGTGGAGCGGATCCTGGGGATCACCTACCTCGACACGATCGTCGTGCCAGAACGCCGTGCCGCGCCGCTGCCGCTCGCGATCCTGTTCCACGAGCTCGTCCACGTCGAGCAGGCGCGACAGCTCGGCGTCCGGCCGTTCGTCGAGCGCTACGTGCGCGGCTGGCTCGAGGGTGGGCGCTCCTACACGGCGATCCCGCTCGAGCGGGACGCGTACGAGTTGGAGCGGCGGTACCGCGCCGCGCCGGACGAGCCGTTCGATGTCTCCGCGGAGGTCGCCCGCAGGCTGACCGCCTCCGGTTCGTGAGCGAGGGGGGCCGACCGCCGGGCGCGCTGAGGAGGGCGACGCTCGACGACCGCCCGGCCATCGCGGGACTGATCGCGGTATCCGCTCGCGGCCTCGGACGGGGAGACTACACGGATCGGCAGATCGAGAGCGCGATCGAGACGGGAGTCTTCGGGGTCGACACGGAGCTGATCCTGGACGGCACGTACTTCGTCGTCGAAGCCGAGGGCCGGCTGGTCGGTTGCGGCGGCTGGAGCCGAAGGAAGACCCTCTTCGGCGGCGACCGGTTCGCCCGGCGGGAGGCGGAGGAGCTCGACCCCCGCTCCGAGCCCGCGAAGATCCGGGCGTTCTTCGTGCACCCCGAATGGTCGCGGCGCGGGATCGGGCGGAGGATCCTCGAGCGGTGCGAGTCGGAGGCACGGGCCCACGGTTTCCGGTCGCTCGAGATGATGGCGACGCTTCCCGGCGTGCGGCTGTATCGGGCGCTCGGCTACGTGGAGGACGAGCGGGTGCAGTACGAGATGGACGACGGCGTGCGGATCGAGATCGTCCCCATGCGCAAGTCTCTCGCGGAGCCCTGACGGATCAGCGCCCCGCCACCTGCGATTCGAAACGCCGATCGGGGACCAGCCACAACAGCGCGACGAAGGCGTAGATCGCGCCCGCGATCCACGGCCGGAGGAAGGCCGCGGGGATCGCCACCGCGTACGACCCGAGCGACAGCCAGCCTTTGGCGTCCGCGCCGATCGCGGCGGCGAGGGGGGATTCCCTGCCCTGGATCGCGACGAGACGGCGCTGGAGGATCGTCCAGGCGACGGCAGCCATGAACAGCACGCCTCCGTACATGGCGGTGGGAACGGGCGCGAACCCGCTGTCCCCCATCCAGCTCGTGCAGAACACGAACAGTGACAGCCAGAACAGGAGGTGGAGGTTCGCCCACAGGACCGCGCCGTCGATTCGATCGCACAGCTGGAGCATGTGGTGGTGATTGTTCCAGTAGATGCCCAGGTACACGAAGCTCAGCAGGTAGGTGACGAAGACCGGCGTCAGAGGCCGCAGCGCCTCCAGGCTCGTGCCCTCGGGCGCGTGGAGCTCGAGCACCATGATCGTGATCAGGATCGCCATGACCGCGTCGGTGAATGCTTCCAGACGGCCCTTGCTCATCGCGCGCTCAGTAAGGATAGAAGACGTAGAACAGGGCGGACACGCCGGCCAGGACCCACATCCCCCCGGGTACCTCGCGCGGCCTCCCGCGCACGACCTTGAGCGCCACCCAGGAGACGAACCCCGCGGTGAGGCCGATTCCGAGATCGTAGGTGAAGCACATGAGCACGATGGTGAGAAATGCGGGCGCCAGCTCGCCGATGTCGTCGAAGCGGAAGCGCGTCGCCGGCTCCAGCATCAGCATTCCCACGACGACGAGCGCGGGCCCGTAGGCGGACGGTGGCACCGCGGAGAGGAGCGGCGCGAAGAACAGTGCGGCCAGGAACCACCCGGCCGTGACCACCGACGTCGCGCCCGTCCGGCCCCCGGCTTCGAGCCCGGCGGCGGACTCGATGTACGTCCCCGTCGTGGTCGTCCCCAGGAGCGCTCCCGCGACGGTCGCCGCGGCGTCGGACTGAAGGGCGCGCTCGATCCCCGGGAGCCGGCCGCGCTCGTCAAGAAGGCCGGCCTTGATCGCCAGGCCCATCAGGGTGCCGATCGTGTCGACTAGGTCGAGCACGAACATGGTCAGGATGACGGACGCGAAGCCCCAGGTCAGCGCGGCGCGCACGTCGAGAGCGAGGAGGGTCGGCCGCGGGTCCGGCGGCGGGCTGAAGACGGCGTCGGGCGGCGTCGCCACGCCGGTCAGGAAGGCCAGAGCGCTCGTCGCCAGGATCCCGATCAGGATCGCGCCCGGCACCCGCGCGACGAGCAGCAGCACGATCAGGCCGATTCCGGCGAGTCCCAGGGCGACGGCCGGGTCGTGGAAATCGCCCGGGACGACCGGCGTCGCGCCTGTCCCCGCCCTGACCACGCCGATCGTCGCAAGCCCGATGAAGCTCAGGAACAGCCCGATCCCGACCGCGAAGCCGATCTTCAGGCTCTCGGGAATCGCCTCGGCGAGCCATGCGCGGGCGCGGAAGAGCGACATGGCGAGGAACAGGATCCCGCTCACGAAGACCGCGCCCAGCGCCGTCTGCCAGGCGTGGCCCATGCCCTGCACGACCGTGTACGCGACGAACGCGTTCAGCCCCATGTACGGGGCGACCGCGAACGGGCGGTTCGCGTACAGACCCATCAGCAGCGTCCCGACTGCGGCGCTCAGGATCGTGGCGACCATCGATGGCCCGAACGGGATGCCCGCGGCTTCCAGGATCGCGGGGTTCACGACGATGATGTACGCCATCGTGGCGAACGTCGTCGTCCCCGCGACGAACTCGCGCGACCAGCTGGAACCGCGCGCGCTCGGCTGGAGTGCCGCGATCGGCATTCCGGCAAGATAGAGAGCGCTCGCGCGCGTCGCTTGTCCGCTCTTCGGGCCTCCCGTATCTTTTCGGACGAATTTCGTCCTGTTTCTGCCCCTTCTGCGCCCCTCCGTCCGGAGCGACACGTGCCCGACGTCTCGACCGCAACGCATCCCGCAGCGCCCGCGTCCTTCCAGCGGAAGACCGACGACATCGTGATCGGCATCGTCGGCTCGGGCGGCGACGGCGTGATCTCGAGCGGGGAGCTGCTCGTCTCGGCGGCCGCGGCCGAGGGCCTCTACGCCACGATCCTGAAGTCGTTCGGCCCCCAGATCCGCGGCGGCGAGTCCTCGTGCCGCGTCCGGATCAGCCAGGACGAGGCCCTATCCTACGGCGATCGGCTCGACGTCCTTGTGGCGCTCAACTGGGCCGACTTCGCTCGCTTCAAGGAGGAGCTCACGCTCGCGCCGGGCGTGCTCGTGATCTACGACACGAAGGACGCAACCCCTCCCGAGGAGA
>JAICNR010000200.1 GCA_025931135.1 Gemmatimonadota bacterium
CCATGCACGCCCGGCCGGAAGCGGGAGGACCGGCCGCGTGATCCGGAAGTCGACCTCCCGGCGCTCGGCTCAGGCCCACCGGCAGGCGGCACTGCTGCGTCTCACGACCGGGATCGTGTCGGCCCACACCGAGGACGACATCTACCGCGCGATGGTGGGCGGTCTCCACGACGAGGCGCTCGGTTACAGCTTCCTGGGGGCGTTCATCCTCGAGGCCGACACCGGCGACCGTGTGCTGCGGGCGAGCGCCGGCTGGCCGGACGCGCCGGAGAACTGGCGCGTTCACAAGGGCGAGGGCCTGAGCGCGCGCGCGGTCGAGGACGGGACGCTCCACTACACGGCCGACGTCACGCGCGAAGCGACCTACCTGCCGAGCCGGGTACGCGGCTCCGAGGTCGACATCCCGCTGCGGGTCGACGGCGAGACGATCGGCGTGCTGGTGGTCTAGAGCGACGAGCGCGACGCTTTCGGCGACGACGACTTCGAGATCCTGAGCGCCGCCGCCGACCAGGCGGCGATCGCGATCGCGCGCGTGCGGCTGATCGAGGCCGAACGCCGGCGTGCGGACGAGCACAAGGCGCTGCTCGACACCCTCGCCGACCTGTCATCCGAGCTGGAGCTGACCCGCGTTCTGCAAGCGGTGATCGAGCGGGCGGTGACGCAATTGGGGGTTTCCGGCGGCGAGGTCGCGATCTGGGACGATGAGCGGCACGAGCTCGTGGTGCTCGCCAGCCGCGGGGTGGGCAAGGACTCGACCGGCACGCGACTCAAGCTGGACGAGGGCGCGATGGGAGCGGTGGCGCGAACCCTCGAGCCCCTCATCATCCCCTCCTACGGCGAATGGCTGGGTCGATCGGAGAAATACTCCGATATCACGGTGCACTCCGTGATGGCCGCGCCGCTGCTCATCGGGCGGCGGCTGGTAGGCGCCATCGCGACGGTGCACTCCGATCCCGAGCGCGTCTTCAACGAGGAAGATCTCCGTCTCCTCAACATGTTCGCGCCGCAAGCGGCGATCGCGATCGAGAACGCGCGGCTCTACACCGAAGCCCAGCGCCAGCGGGAGTACTTCGAGTCGCTGGTGCTGAACAGCCCGGTGGCGATCGTGTCGCTGGGGCTCGAGCACGAGATCGTGTCGTGCAACCCGGCCTTCGAACGGCTGTTCGGGTACTCCTCCGAGGAAGCCGTCGGGCGGCCGCTCGACGATCTCATCTCGACCGCCGATACGCGGTCGGAGGCCGAGGCGTACACGCGCGAAGGCCTCGCCCACGCGGTACGGGGCATGGGCCGCCGCCGCCGCAAGGACGGGGCCTTCGTCGACGTCGAGTTCCTGGGTGTGCCGGTGGCAGTCGACGGCGAGCGGCTCGGCCTCATGGCGCTCTACCACGACATCACCGAGCTCCTCCAGGCGCGGCGCGAGGCAGAGGCGGCGAACAGCGCGAAGAGTCAGTTCCTCGCGAACATGAGCCACGAGCTCCGGACGCCGCTCAACGCGATCATCGGCTACAGTGAGATGCTGCAGGAGGAGGTCGAGGACCTGGGTCAGACCGCGTTGGTTCCCGATCTCGGAAAGATCCACACCGCCGGCCGGCACCTGTTGGCGCTGATCAACGACGTGCTGGACCTATCGAAGATCGAGGCCGGCAAGATGGAGCTCTACATCGAGGAGTTCGACGTGCCGTCGATGGTCGAGGAAGTGGCGACCACCGCCCGGCCACTCATCGAGAAGAACGCGAATCGCCTCGAGGTCCATTGCCCCGCGGACCTCGGCGGGATGCGCGGCGACCTCACGAAGGTCCGGCAGATGCTGCTGAACCTCCTGTCGAACGCCAGCAAGTTCACGTCCGACGGGCGCATCGACCTCGAGGTAGAGCGCGAGCGAAACGGCGGAGACGAGGCGTTGGTGTTCCGGGTGCGGGACACCGGCATCGGTATGACCCCCGAGCAACAGGACCGGGTATTCGAGGCCTTCTCGCAAGCCGAAGCGTCGACGTCACGCAAGTTCGGCGGGACCGGCCTGGGCCTGGCGATCAGCAAGCGCTTTTGCGAGATGATGGGCGGGGGCATTGCTCTCGAGAGCGAGCCCGGAAAGGGCTCGACGTTCACGATCCGGCTTCCGACGGTCGCGGTCGGGGCCTCGGAGTCGCACACCATCGCATAGGAGGCTGGATGACGAGGATCCTGCTCGTCGAGGACAACGAGATGAATCGCGACATGCTCTCCCGCCGTCTGGAGCGGAAAGGGTATCAGGTCGACATGGCCGTCGACGGCCGGCAGGGGGTCGACAAGGCGAAGACGCTGGCCTACGACCTCGTGCTCATGGACATGAGTCTGCCCGAGATCGACGGCTGGGAGGCGACTCGTGAGCTACGCTCCGACCCTGCCACAAAGTCGCTCCCGATCATCGCCCTGACCGCGCACGCCATGTCCGGGGACCGTGAGAAGGCGCTGGAAGCCGGCTGCGACGATTATGACACGAAGCCGATCGAGCTGGCCCGGCTCCTCGGCAAGATGGAAGCGCTGCTCGGTCGCGCGGGAGGCGCCGGGGAGGCCGGCGGCTCGTAGCCATCCGGTGCTGACCGTGGGCCTGACCGGCAATGTGGCGAGCGGGAAGACCACGGTCGCCGATCGCTGGCGCGAGCTCGGGGTGACGGTCGTCGACGCGGATCGGCTTGGGCACGAGGTCCTGGAAGAGGACGCCGAGGCGCGGGAGGCTCTCGTGGCCGAGTTCGGGTCCGGTATCCTGGAGCCCGGAGGCGGGATCGACCGTGCCGCGCTGGGGGACGCTGCCTTCGCGTCCCCTGCCCGGGTCGCCCGGCTGAACGCCATTGTCCACCCGCCGCTCCTCGAGCGGCTGGATCAGGAGCTCGAGCGGGCACGCGGGGAGGG
>JAICNR010000212.1 GCA_025931135.1 Gemmatimonadota bacterium
CTCGCGCGCGGGAGCTGGCCGACGCGTGCGCACGCAGCGCCCGGATCCTCGTCACGTGGGGAACGCCCGGCGGGGCTTCCGCTCCGCTCGCCCTCTCCGACGGCGCTCCACGGCTGGCCTCGACGCTCGACCTCGGCGGGTTGAAGCTGAGGGTGGGCTTCGATAGCTTCCTCCAGGCCGATCCGGAGGCGGCGGAGCGGCTCTACGAGGCCGCCGAGGAAGGGCTCGAAGCGCTCCCCGGCCAGCGGGTGATCGACGGCTACGCCGGGGTCGGAGCGCTCACGTGCCGCCTGGCCCGAAGCGGCGTCCGGGTGACGGCGGTGGAATCCCATCCGGGAGCCGCCTCGGACCTGCGAGCGAACGCAGCCGCGTCCGGCGGCGAGCCGGTTCATGTGCTCGAGCTCCCGGCCGAGCGCGTCGACTGGCGCCGGCCGCGACCGGACGCGGTCGTCGTCAACCCTCCGCGCACCGGTTGTGCGGCCCCCGTGATCGATTCGATCGTCCATTCGACGGCGCGCCGGATCGTCTATATCTCGTGCGACCCGACCACGCTGGCGCGCGACGTACGTCGCCTCGGAGACGGATGGCGGCTCGACTCGGTTCGCGCCTTCGACCTCTTCCCGCAGACCGCGCACGTCGAGACCGTGTCGGTTCTCGGACGGGGTGCCGACGCGTGAGCGGCGAGCGGCACTTCTGGGTAACGGCGGCCGCCGGCGCGCCGTACCGCGTGGAGCTGCGCGCGATATCGCCGGGATGGGAGGCGGTGGTCGAACGGGAAGGCGAGCGCTGGACGTTTCCGCTGTCCGCCGGAGAGCGGGACGGTGAGGCGTGGTGCGGGGAGCGGCTGCTCCGCTACGGATGGGATCCCGGCGCGGGACGCCTCGCGCTGGAAGGCTGGTCTCACGAGCTGAGGGTTCAGAGCGAAGCTGCGCACAGGGTCGCGGAGCTCGGCTTGCGGGGGGCTGCGGCGGGAGGTCCCGCGCGGGTGCGGGCGCCGATGCCGGGCCTCGTCCTGCTGGTCGAGGTGTCCGAAGGCGAGCGCGTGTCGGAGGGGCAGGGGATTCTCATCATCGAGGCGATGAAGATGGAGAACGAAATCCGGGCGCCGGTGGCGGGCGTCGTTCGCCGGCTGTCGGTGTCGGCGGGGGACGCGGTCGAGCGGGACGCGCTCCTCTGCGTCGTGGAGACGGCGGACGGATGAGCGATCCGGACGACAAGGAGACTTGGCGGCGACGGACGCTGGAGCCGCACCTCGAGCGGAACCCGGAACGGGACGCCCGATTCGTAACCTCCACCGGCCTCCCGCTCGAGCCGACGTACGGACCCTCCGACGCTGAGGGCGCCGCGGATCGGACAGGCTGGCCCGGCGAGCCCCCGTTCGCCCGCGGGATCTACCCCAACATGTATCGCGGACGTCTGTGGACGATGCGCCAGTACGCGGGGTACGGCACCGCGGAGGAGACGAACGCCCGGTTCCGCTTCCTCCTCGACCGGGGGCAGACGGGGCTCTCGACCGCGTTCGACCTGCCGACCCAGATGGGGTACGACTCCGACGCCGGCGCCGCGGCGGGCGAGGTGGGGAGGGTTGGGGTCGCGATCGACACGCTCGACGACATGCGGCGGCTGTTCGCGGGGATCCCGCTCGCCGACGTCTCGACGTCGATGACGATCAACTCGACGGCGACCACGCTGCTCGCTCTCTACGCGCTGGTCGGCGAGGAACAGGGCAGCCCGCCGTCCGCCCTCCGCGGCACGATCCAGAACGACATCCTGAAGGAGTACATCGCGCGCGGGACGTACATCTATCCGCCGGAGGCGAGCCTGCGTCTGATCGTCGATTCGTTCGCCTGGTGCGCGCGCGAGATGCCGCGCTGGAATCCGATCTCGATCTCCGGCTATCACATTCGCGAGGCGGGCGCCACCGCCGCCCAGGAAATCGCGTTCACGTTCGCCAACGCGATCTGCTACGTCGAGGCGGCTCGCGCGGCGGGCCTCGACGCAGACGACTTCATGGGACGACTCTCGTTCTTCTTCGGAGTGCACAACAACCTCTTCGAGGAAGTCGCGAAGTTCCGCGCAGCGCGGCGGGTGTGGGCCTCGCTCGTGAGCGAGCGGTTCGGCGCGCGGGACCCGGACGCGGCGCGACTCCGGTTCCATGCCCAGACCGACGGCGCGACGCTCACCGCTCAGCAGCCTCTCAACAACGTCGTGCGGGTCACCCTCCAGGCCCTGGCCGCTGTCCTGGGCGGGACGCAGAGCCTGCATACGAACGCGTACGACGAGGCGCTCGCGCTACCGACGGAGGAGTCCGCGGAGATCGCCCTACGGACGCAGCAGATCCTGGCGTGGGAGAGCGGGGTCGCGGATACGGCCGACCCGCTCGGGGGCTCGTATCTTGTCGAGCGTCTGACGGCCGACCTAGAGGAGCGCGTCCGCGACTACCTCGACCGCATCGAAG
>JAICNR010000001.1 GCA_025931135.1 Gemmatimonadota bacterium
CCTCGGCGTAGGAAGTGGCTTCGAGAGGCGGCGCGATCTGGGACGCGGTCAGGAGCGGCCGCTTCGCGCTGCGCTCAGCCAAGCGCCTCCTCCACCAGGCCCACGATGTCCGCGGGCCGCCGCGCCACCGCGATGCCGTGCTCGCGGAACGCTTCCATCTTCTCGGCCGCCGTCCCTTCGCTTCCCGATATGATCGCTCCGGCGTGACCCATTCGGCGACCCGGGGGCGCCGTCTGCCCCGCGATGAACCCGACGACCGGAGTCGCCATCTCGCGCTGGACGAACTCGGCGGCCTCCTGTTCGTCGGTGCCGCCGATCTCGCCGATCATCACGACCGCCAGAGTCGCGGTATCGTTCTCGAACAGGTCGAGGCAGTCGATGAAGCTCGTCCCGATGATGGGATCGCCGCCGATCCCGATGCAGGTCGACTGGCCGATTCCGGCGCCGGTGAGGTGATGGATCACTTCGTACGTCAGGGTCCCGCTTCGCGAAACGACGCCGACCGGTCCCGGCTCGCAGATCTGGCCCGGCAGGATGCCGACCTTGCTCTGGCCGGGGCTGATCAGGCCCGGGCAATTCGGGCCGATCAGTCGCGCGCCGTGTTCCCGGACGAACGGCATGACTCGGGTCATGTCCAGGACGGGGATTCCCTCCGTGATGGCTACGATCAGGCCTACACCGGCGTCCGCAGCCTCGTAGATCGCGTCCGCGGCGAAGACCGGAGGCACGTATATGACCGACGTGTCCGCGCCGGTCTCGGCCACGGCCTGCGCGACGGTATCGAAGATCGGAACCCGGTCGTCGAAGGACTGCCCGCCCTTTCCCGGTACCACTCCCCCGACCACCCGCGTCCCGTACTCCATCATCTGGCGAGCGTGGAACGAGCCGTCGCGGCCGGTTATCCCCTGGACCAGCAGCTTCGTCGAACCGTCGATGAGCACGCTCATTGCGTGCCCCCCTGCGCGAGCTCGATCGCTTTCTGCACGACATCGTCCATCGAGTTGGTCGCCGGCAGCCCCACCGACGCCAGGATATCGAGCGCCTCCTTCTCATTCGTGCCGGTCAGCCGGATCACGAGCGGGACTCCCACCTCGAGCTGCTTCAGCGCCGTGACGATGCCGTTGGCGACATCGTCGCACCGGGTGATCCCGCCGAAGATATTGAAGAGAATCGCCTTCACGTTCGGATCCGAGAGAATGATCCGCATGGCATTTACGACCTTCTCAGGATTCGACGACCCCCCGATGTCCAGGAAGTTCGCAGGTTCTGCGCCGTAATACTTGATGAGGTCCATCGTGGCCATAGCGAGGCCGGCGCCGTTCACGATGCAGCCTACCGTGCCGTCCAACTTGACGTACGACAGGCCCTTCTCCCGCGCCTCGGTCTCCCCCGGCTCCTCGGACGAGGGATCGCGCAGGGACTCGAATCTCGGGTGCCGGTAGAGAGCGTTGTCGTCGAGGTTGACCTTGGCGTCTATCGCGAGCAGCTCGCCTTCCCGGGTGACGACGAGCGGATTGACCTCCGCCAGCGAGGCGTCGACGGCCTCGAACGCCGCATACAGGCCACGGAAGATGCCCGCTGCGGCGCGCGCGCGGTCCAGGTCGTGGTAGAGCGCGAAACCGAGGCCCATCGCCTGGTGGGTGAGGAGCCCGTACCGGGGGTCGATCCTGACCTTGTGGATCTTCTCGGGCGTTTCACGCGCCACCTCCTCGATGTCGACACCGCCCGCCGCGCTGACCATCAGAACCGGGCGTCGGCTCGCCCGGTCGATGATGATGCCGACATACGACTCGTGATCGATGTCCACCGCTGGCGCGACCAGGACCTTTCGTACCTCGAGTCCCTTTATCTTCATGCCGAGGATCTTCTCGGCGGCCGCCCTGGCCTCCGCCGGGCTCTTCGTCACCTTGACCCCTCCCGCCTTGCCGCGGCCCCCGACGTGGACCTGGGCTTTGATCACGACCGTGCCGCCGAGCTCTCGGGCGGCGGCCTCGGCTTCCTCGGGCGTTGCCGCCACCCGTTCCCGGGGCACCGGGAGGCCGTGGTCGCGGAAGATCTCCCGCGCCTGGTACTCGTGGATCTTCATGTCTCCCTTTCGATTCGGATCGATCGCTCCGAGCGAAGCGGCCGGCGCAAGGGGGCCGGAAGCCGTGAACGGCCCGACAAGCTACGGTCGGCCAGGGCCCGGTTCAACCGCCGAGGGCGGATGTCACCCACCCGGGACGGCGCCGGACCACCGGGCGTCTGGCGCGGGAGCGGGGGCCGCTCCGATACTACCCCGTAGATGATGAACGATAGAACCTCCGACGCCGCATTACATCACATCTCGCTCCGCGTCGCGGACATCGAGCGCTCGATCGCCTTCTACCGTGACGGTCTGGGACTGACTCTCGGCTCGGCGTTCGAGCTGCGCGGAAGGCGCTTCGCGCTGATGGTCGCTCCGCGCGGCGGGCGCGTGGAGCTCATCGAATCCGTGGCGGGCGCCCGCCGTCCTTCCGAGCGTGACGTCCTCTGGCACTTCGCGCTCGAGACCGACGACGCCCAGGCAGCGCTCTCTGCAGCCGTCACAGCGGGTGGAGAGGTCACGGTGCCCCTGACGGCGCTCGACCTGATCGACGAGGTGACCGACCGGCCCTTCCGGGTGCGCGTCGCGTTCGTCCGGGGGCCGGATGCCGAGGAGGTCGAGTTGATCGAGGAGCTGGATGGTTGACAAAAGGAGGGCACATGGGCAAGCGGGATCCACGCGTCGACGCGTACATCAAGGAGTCGGCGGCGTTCGCGAGGCCGATCCTGACTCGGCTCCGCGATGTCGTGCACGAGGTTTGCCCCGAGGTCCGGGAGACGATGAAGTGGAGCATGCCGTACTTCGACTACGAGGGGCCCCTCTGCGGGATGTCCGCGTTCAAGGAGCACTGCGCGTTCGGATTCTGGAAGGGCTCGCTGATCGTCGAGAAGCCGAGCACGGAGGCGATGGGCCAGCTCGGGCGTATTCGGAGCGTCGAAGACCTCCCACCGAAGAAGACGCTCACCGGTTGGATCCGGAAGGGCATGTCGCTGAACCAGCAGGGCGTGAAGGCGCCGCGCGCGTCACAGCCGAAGAAGCGTGAGGTAAGGGTGCCGGCGGATCTCCAGAAAGCGCTGGGAAGGAACGCGAAGGCGCGCCTTGCGTTCGCGGCGTTCAGCCCCAGTCATCGCCGCGAATATGTGGAATGGATCGAGGAAGCGAAGCGACCGGAGACACGCGAGAAGCGCGTGGCGACGACGATCGAATGGCTGGCCGAAGGGAGACCGCGAAACTGGAAGTACCTGTAGCGGGGGCGAGGTTCAGCCGTCCTCGCTGCGCGCTCCGGAGATTCGCTCCCGCCGGAGACGCCACGCCCTCGCGAGGAGCGTCGCCCCCAGCCATGCGAGGATCACGGCAAACGGGATCGCGAACAGGCGCGGCCATAGCAGGGCCAGGATCGCCACCACGATCGCCGCGCCTCCGGCCCCCGCCAGGAGACCCGCCTCCTGCGCGGCGATCGCGCGATGGCTGTTCACAGCCGCGGTGAGCGCGTTTCCCAACCGGATCCCCAGCACCGCCGCGCGCCCCGCGCTCCCCCTGCGGACTCGTGGGCGTTCTCGTTTTCGCCGGGGAGCCCCGAGCACGACCTCCGTCGAGTTCGCCAGGTCCGCTTCGTACTGCCGCGTCATGTCCCCGGCGAACCCAGCGTCCTCTACCACCGCATCCAGCTCGTAGTTCGCCAGCCAGCTCGCGATGTTCAGGTTGCTCGACCCGACGCGCGCCCAGAGGCCGTCTGCCACCGCGGTCTTGGAATGAAGCATGGGCCCGTTCCACTCGAAGACCCGCACACCTGCTTCGAGGAGCGGTCTGTAACCCGCGCGCGAGATCGCGCGCACCACCGGCAGATCCGTCGCGCCCGGCAGGAGAAGCCGCACGTCCACGCCGTCGAGCGCGGCGGAGCATATTGCCTGCACGTGCGATGGCACGCCAGCGTAGTACGCGTCCGCGAGCCAGAGGGTCTCGCGCGCTGCGCTCGCGACCAGCTGGTCCACCCGCAGGAGCTCGGCGCGATTCGGCTCGCTCGCCACGATCCGCACCGCCACGTTCCCGGTCACCGGTACCGGCCCGGTACGACGCTCGCCTTCGGGGATCGCCGGACCGACGAGCCCCCAGACGCGGGCGAATGCCTGTTCGATGGCCTTCACGGCCGGGCCGTCGACTCCGATTCCGGTGTCCCGCCATTGCGGGATTCCCCGCGCGGGATCGCCGGCCCACTCATCTCCGACACACAGCCCCGTGATGAATCCTGCGCGACCGTCCACGACCAGGCTCTTGCGGTGGTTCCGGCAAACCCACCCGAGCGGGCTCGTCAACCGGAACGGGTTGAAGCACCGGACCTCGACGCCCGCTGCGCGGAGCGCCTCCCAATACCTCCCGGAAGTCTTCCCAAGCGCGCCCCCCCAGTCGTAGAGGAGCCGGACTTTCACGCCCGCGCCCGCGCGTTCCGAAAGGGCGTCGGCCAGTCGTGCGCCGCTCGCGTCGTCGCGGATGATGTAGTTCTCGAAGTACACGTACCGCTCGGCCGCGGCGATGGCATCGAACCAAGCGGGGTAGTTCTCGGAGGCGTCGCGGAGAAGCCACACCCGGTTGCCCTCGATCCGCTCGGCCCCCGACGCCCGCGTGAACGCCTGATCTATGAGGGACCTCTCCGACACCGCGATCGCCGCGCTCTGCTGCATAGGACCGACTACTGCCCGGAGAGTTCCTCGAGGATCGTGCCCAGCTCCTCGAGTGCCTCGCCATAGGCGGCCCAATCGCCGGCCCGCTGAGCCGCGACCGCGCTGTCGTACACGGTCTTCGCCCGGATCGCGAGCGACGCGGCGGGCACGGCGGGCGCCGGCTCCTCCCCCGCGTCCGCCGCACTCGCTTCCGGCCCTATGGCCGGGCCGAGACCGATCTCGGCGGCCACCTCTCGCGCGACCGCCGCGCCGGACGAGCGTCGGATCAGCGCCAGCATCGCGTCCTCGAGTGTCGGCTCCATGACGATCGTCGTCCCATAGGTCGCGATCACGCGCCTCAACTCGGGCAGCTGGCTCTGCTGCGCCTGGAGGAACAGCGGCTCGACGTACAGCACGCTGTTGGCGAGCGGAATGACAAGCAGGTTGCCGCGGATCACGCTCGACCCCTTCTGGCTCCAGAGCGTGATCTGCTCGCTGATCACCGGGTCCTGGTCGATCCGCGCCTCGATCTGCATGGGACCGTAGATGAGACGATCCTTCGGGAACTCGTAGATAACGCGGCGACCGTAGTTTCCGGGGTCGGATTTGGCGGCCAGGAGCGCGATCATGTTGTCGCGGCGGTTCGGCGTGAACGGCAACACGAGCTGGAACTCCGGGCCGTCGTCGTCGGGAAGCTGGAGCAGCACGTAGTACGGAATCATCGTCGTCGGCTGACCCTGATAGATCTCGTTCGGTATGTTCCACAGGTCCTCGCGGTTGTAGAACACTTTGGAATCCAACATGTGATACGCCCGCAAGACCTCGGCCTGGATCGAGAACAGGTCCTGCGGATACCGCAGGTGGGCCCGGAGACCGGCGGGCATGGAGTCCGCCGAGGTGAACAGGGTCGGGAACACTGCCCGGTATGTCGCGAGGATCGGATCGTCCAGGTCCCAGGCGTAGAACGTCACGTCGCCGTGGTAAGCGTCGATGACGACCTTCACGCTATTCCGGACGTAGTTCAGACGCACGCGGTTCCCGAACGCGACCAGTGCCTCCGAGTACGGGTAGTGGTCCGAGACCGTGTACGCGTCCTGGATCCAGATGAGCCGCCCGTCGAGGAGCACGAGGTAAGGATCCGCATCGTACTCGAGGAACGGAGCCAGCCGCCGGACGCGTTCCTGGATCTGGCGATGAAGCATGAGCCTGGAATCGTCGTTGATAGCGTCCGTGAGCAGGACCTTCAGCGAGCCCAGGTACCAGGCGAACAACCCGCGCTTCCACCACGAGTCGATAGCGAGTCCCCCGTCGCCCCCGTAGCTGGCATAGATGTTCTGGTCCCCCTGCGGATAGTCGAATTCCTGCTCGCGGGTGGCTGCGAGCGCGTAGTCCGAGGTCCGCTCGCCGAAATAGATCTCAGGCCGCGAGACGGCGAGCCTCGACGCGAGCGTGTCGTGCATGGTGGGCGGAATGTCCGCGAGGTAGAACTTGGGCAGCCCCTCCGGAGTGACTTCGTTGACGGGACTCATCACGAGCCCGTAACCGTGCGTAAAGATCAGGTGCTGGTTCTGCCATGTCTGAACGTTCGGCGGGAGCTCCTCGACCGCCATCTCGCGTGCCGAGAGCATCACCTGCCGGGGACCCTGTCCGAGGTCGTAGCGGTCCACGTCCACGTCCTGAAACTCGTAGTACAGCCTGATTTCCTGGAGCTGACTGTAGGAGTCGAGCAACGGACGCCAGTCCCACAGGCGAACGTTCGCCAGAATCTGGTCAGCCTCGCGCAGCGCCTCGACCTCCGGACTCGCGCTCGCGTCAAGTGGCCGTTTCTCGATTGACGCGAGATCGAAGGCATGCCGCGTGTAGGCGATGTTCCTCGCGATATACGGCGCCTCTTTGTTGATCTCGTTCGGCTCCACCTCGAACTGCTGCACCGCCCCCGGATACAGGCCCTTGAACGCGATCATTCCGATGATCAGCGCACCGAAGGCGGTCAGCGTCAGCCCATATCGCCCACGGACGACGTCGTACACTGTCACGCCGAAGCCGGCCAGGGACAGCGCGACCAGCACCCGGTATCCGAGGACCTGCGCGTGCACGTCCGTATACGAAGCCCCGTAAACGACTCCGCGACGCGAGAACAGCAGCTCGTACAGGTCGAGCCGGTAGCCCCAGGCCAGCACTAGAAAAAGGAGGGCGGCGTTGGCAGCCACATGCCGCATCGGCCCGGGCCGGAAGCGAATCCTGTTCTCCGCTATTTCCAACCCGCCGCTGGTCACGTAGAGCACTCCCAGGATGACGAGGGCCGCGATCAGGAGCAGGAACGCCAGGTTCTGGATCAGCCGCAGGAGCGGCAGGGTGAACACGTAGAACGAGACGTTGCGGGAGAACAACGGGTCCACCAGATCGAAGGGCTTTTGCTCGAGCCAGACGAGGACGTTCAGCCATTGACCGCTGACCGCGGCACTGAACAGGAAGGCGAGGAACGCCGCCCCCGCCATCGCGGTCAGCGTCAACCAGCGCCCAGGGATCTCTTCGTGAATCTCGATGTTCGAGATTCGTCGGCGGATCGAGCCGAACGAGGAGGCGGCGAGGCGCAGATTGACGAAGAAAAACACGAAGATGAACGCCCCGGCCGCCAGTCGAACCCACAGGCGCGCCCAGAAGGCTGACCAGAACACCTCATCGTACCCCAGCTCACCGAACCACAGCACATCAACGATGGTGTTGACGGTCGAGCCGAAGACGATCAGGAGAAAGAAGATCGCCCCTGCAATGAAAATTCCGAGCCGGCGATTCAGGTGCCCCACGACATCCCGTCCACGCGCTGCGAGGCCAGGAACGACTCGATCTCCCCCTTGATCTCACGGAGATCCGCTTCGCTCTCGCCTTCCGCGCGGAGGACCACGACCGGCTGTGTGTTGGAGGCCCTGAGGAGCGCCCAGCCGTGGTCGAACGCGACCCGCACGCCGTCGATGTCAACGGTGTCGTAGCGCGATCCGAAATACTCCTTCGCCGCGATGACGAGCTGCCACTTCTTCTCCTCGGTGGTGTCGAGGCGCACCTCCGGCGTGGAGAAGTAGCGCTTCAATGAACCGACCTTCTCAGCCAGAGACTCCTCGGAGAGCGACAGGATCTCGCACAAGCGACAGGCCGCGAAGATCGCGTCGTCGAAACCCCAGTAATCGTCGAAGAAGAACAGGTGTCCGCTCATCTCCCCGCCGAAGGGAATTCCATCTTCCTTCATCTTCTGCTTCGCTAGGCTGTGACCCGTCTTCCACATGAACGGCACTCCGCCGTGGTCGCGGATGTCCTCTTCCAGCGCGCGCGACGACTTGACGTCGAACAGAATGCGCGCGCCGGGAGTACGCCGCAGCTGATCGCGGGCGAAGATCGCAGTCAGTTGATCGCCTCGAACCAGTTTGCCACGGTTGTCCACCGCGCCGATCCTGTCGCAGTCGCCGTCGAGTCCGATTCCGGCTTCGGCGGAAGTTTCCACGACCCGCGCCCGGAGATCGGTGACGTACAGGTCCACGGTCGGATCCGGATGGTGGTTCGGAAAAGTTCCGTCCACTTCGTCGTAGATGCGGTCGACCACGGCTCCGACCCGTTCCAGGAGATCTCCCGCGAACAGTGCTCCCGTCGCGTTGGCCGGGTCGAGAACGACTCGCACGGGACGGGAGAGGCGCACCTTCGCCGCGACCATGTCGCAGTAGTCGTCTGTGATCGGCCGTTCCTCGAGCGCGCCCTCGCCCGCATCCCAATCCTCGGCCTCGATCAGCTCGCGCACCGCCTGGATCTCGGCACCGGACAACGGGAGGTCGCGGTAGCCCAGCTTGAACCCGTTGTACTCCGGCGGATTGTGGCTTCCCGTGATCATGACGCCGCCTTCGGTCGGAAGCCGGTGGCAGGCATAGTAGAGGACGGGGGTCGGCACGAGGCCGATGTCGACGACCCGCGCTCCGGCCGCGACCATCCCCTCGGCGAGCCGATCGCGGAGCCGCGCGGACGAAGGCCGCACGTCCCAGCCGAGCGCGAGCGCGGGCCGCTCGGAGCCCGACGCTCGTCGCATGAACGTCGCGAACGCACGCCCCAGCGCGCGCACTAGGTCGTCCGAGAGATCCTCCTCGACGAGCCCGCGGACGTCGTACTCGCGGAAGATGTGAGCCGGCGTTTTCATGAGCGGCCGCGAAGGTAACCCGGGCCTCTTTCGCCTACAACTTGAAGCCGCGCTCCCGCAGGCCGATCTTCGTCTTCGTGCTCCCCCACATCGCCCGCTCGCCTCGCGATCTGCTCGCCTGGTTCGACGCCCGCCTCCGCGACCTGCCATGGCGCAGGGACGCCGATCCGTATCGCGTATGGGTCTCCGAGGTCATGCTGCAGCAGACCCGCGTAGAGACCGTGATCCCGCGATACGAACGCTGGCTCGAGCGTTTTCCGACCGTCGAGGACCTGGCGGCGGCGGAGGTGGACGAGGTGCTGGCGGAGTGGGAAGGGCTCGGCTACTACTCGCGCGCTCGCAACCTGCACGCCGCTGCGCGCGTCGTGCGGGACTCGTTGGGGGGCGCCATCCCCGGCACCGCACGCGAGCTCCGCGACCTGCCCGGAGTCGGCGAATACACCGCCGGAGCGGTCGCATCGATCGCGTTCGACCGTCCCGAGCCGGCGATCGACACGAACGCGCGCCGGGTGCTCTCGCGACTGTTCGACCTGGAGACCCCGAGCCCCGCGCGGCTGCGCGCGGTCGCGGCGGAGCTGATCCCGAACGATCGGCCGGGCGACTTCAACCAGGCGCTGATGGAGTTGGGCGCGACCGTCTGCTCGCTCCGCTCTCCACGCTGCAACGAGTGCCCGCTCGCGGACGGATGCCTCGCCCGAGCCCGAGGGACCGTGGCCGAGCGTCCGGGCGACTCCGCTCGCCCGCCCGTTCCCGAGTTCGAGGTGGGGGTCGCGGTCGCGCTGTCATCCGAGGGTCGTGTTCTCCTCGTCCGCCGGGCCGAGCGCGGGATGCTGGGCGGGTTGTGGCAGTTCCCCGCGCGGGTGACCGAAGAATCCGAGTCGCCGCTGGAGGCGGCCGTCGAGGCGCTCCGCCCCCTCGCTCCCGAGGCGTCGCCGGCACGGGCTCTGGCGGTCGTGCGCCATGCCTACAGCCACAGGCGACACTTCTACCACGCATTCCTGTTCCGCGCGCAGACCGAACCGGAGCCCGATCCCGAGGTGTTGGCGGTGGCAGGATGGACGGCGGCCGTGTGGGAGCCGCCCGAGGTCTCAGGCCGAGGGTTGCCGGCCGCTCAGCGCCGGATCGCGCGAGCGCTCGCCGCCGCACTGCCGTGCTGATCGTCGTCCCCTCCCGGCGCGTCGCCGCCCGGATCGCCGATGCCGCGCTGGCTCCGTCCGCCGCCGGCCGGGCGTCGCGCGGGGCGTGGACCGCTGACGTCGCCACGCTCGCCGACGTGGTCGACCGCTCTCTGGCGGCCGACCAGCGACCCCGCCGCCGGCTGGGACGCGTGGCGAGCGCCCTCCTCGCCGCCGAGGTGCTCCGCGATCTGGAGGGCGACGCGCTCCGCCTCTTCGGGCCCGGCATCGAGGTTCCGGGCGCGGCGCGTGCGGTTGCGGCCGCGATCGCTGAGTTGCGCTCCGCCGGTCTTCGCGCGATCGATCTCGTCCCGGCGACAGGCGTGTCGCGGCGGCTCGCCGCTCTGGCCGCCGTCGTCGACGCGTGGGAGCGAAGGCTCGATTCCGCCGGTCTCCTGGACGAGCCGGGCTCGGTCACGCGGGCGGCGGAGCTCGTTCGCGAGGGAGCCTGGCCGCAGCGGGCACCGGAGACCCTCGAGGTGCGCGGGCTCTACGATGCGACTCGCGTCGAAGGCGAGCTCCTCCTGGCTCTCGCCCGCCGCGCAAAGCGTGTCCGGGTCGGGATCCCGTTCGATCCCGACGACTCGGACGCCACTGCCTTCGCGTATCCGTACATCCATCTCTGGGAGTCCCTGGAAGACCCCGGGCTCGACGTCGAGCTCGAGTTCTACGAGCGCCCTTCGCCGGGCGTGCCCGAGGTCTCGTTTCAGGCGGAGACCGACCCGGCTCAGGAAGCGCGCCGCACGGCCCAGGACGCTCGCGCCTGGATCGACGATGGCGTTCCGGCCGAGGAAATCTCGATCGTCGTGCCCGGGCGCTCGCATCGGCTGGGCGCGCTTTCGCGTGAGCTGTCACGTCGCGGCGTCGCCCATCACGCGCGCAGCGGGACGCCTCTCGCCGAGACGCCGGCAATGGCGGCGTCGCTCCTCCCGTTCTCGCTCCTCGACGAGGGGTATCCGCGTGAGCGGCTCGAGGCCTGGGTTTCCTCGCCGTTGACCGCCGCGCTCGACCCGGAGCTCCTCCTCCCGGCGATTTCCAGCGGCCCGGCGGCGGGCGGTACCCGCGAGGAATGGACTCGCACGCTGTCGTCGGCGCAGGGAGAGTCGGCCAAGCGGCTCGTCGTCGCGCTCGCCATCATCGACGATCTCGGCCGGAGCGAGACCGCGCCGGCCGACTTCTGGCCGCGCTACGGCGAGATTCTGGCCCGTGTGGGGATCCTGGACTCGCTCTCCACGCGGGATCCCGCCGGCCTCGCGCACTGGGAAGGTGCGATCCTCGCTCTTCGCGGGGCCCACGAGAGCCTCGGAACCTGGAGCGGCCCCGCGCGCGGATGGCGCACCCACCGCCGCGCGATCATGGACGCGGTGAGTGACGCGCGCGCACCGATCGGCCGGTCGGGCCGCGGCGTCGAGATCCTGACGGCGCGCGACGCGCGCGGACTCGGCTTCCGGCGCCAGCGGATGATCGGGCTCGTCCAGGGCGCTCTCCTGCGACCTTCCCCCGCCGCCGCCATCCTGGGCGATCCCGAGCGCAGAGCGCTAAACCGTGCTCTGGGACGCGAGGCCTTCCGGACCGCCGCCCAGGACGCCCTCGAGGGAGACCTGCTGATCGTCGAGCGAGTGCGCGCGACCGGCGAGCGAATCGGCCTGTCGTGGGCGGTCGAGGACGAGAACGGGACCCCGCTCCTCCCTGCGCTCGAAGTCGAGCGCGAGCGGGAGAGGCGTGGGGCACCGCCCCCCGGCGACCCCCCACCGGTCGACGTCCCCGCCTGGCGCGCCGTCCGGAAGCCGGAGCTCGTCTCGGAGCTGATGGGGCTCGAGCGGGACCGGACGCTCTTCTTCGGGCGCGCGGCAGCCGGGCGCAGATCCCGGGCGGGACGATGGGACGGAGCGTTCGACCGGCGGCACGCCGATTCGCTCGCCCTCGAGGTCCGCGAGGGTGCGCTGCGCGCGTGGTCCGCCAGCGCGCTCGACTCCTGGAGTCAGTGCGCCCATCAGTACTTCCAGCGTTACGTGCTCCGGCTTCGTCCGCCGGACGAGCGCCCGATCGAGGCCCAGGCGCGAACAGTCGGGGACCTCGCGCACCTCGCCCTGAAACGCCTCCTCGACGAGGGCCGGGGTTCCCACGAGCTCGAGCGCGTCCATGCGGCGGTCGACGCAGTGGCGGGCGCGGTGCAGGACCACGCGCGCGGTCCCTCGGCGGTGTGGGCGCTGACCCGGCGCCGGGTCGCGACGACGATCCACCGTTACCTGCGACATGTCGCGGAAGAAGAGGAGCGGGCAGGACGCGAGCCGGTCGCGCTCGAGGCGTCGTTCGGTCTCGACGGCTCAGCGGTTTCCGGCGTCCAGATCGACACCCGGCACGGGACCGTGACGCTGCGAGGAAAGATCGATCGTCTGGACCGCCATCCCACGTCGGGCGAGCTCCACGTGATCGATTACAAGTACAGCCTGAAGACCACGGAGCACGAGGAGGCGGTGGACCCCGAGCTGTGCGGGGTCGAGCGGTTCCAGCTGTATGCATACTTCCTCGGCGCGCTGGCGTGGGTGGAGGCGAACGCGGCCGCGCGACCGTCCGCGGTGAGCGCCGCAATCCATTGCATCCGCTCCGCGGCTGTGGTCGGACCGCTGGACATGCCGGATCCCGAGGTCGTTCGCGCGTCGATCGGGCGCGCGATCGAGGAAGCCGCGTCGGGCGCGTTCGATCCCACCCCGCGGAATCCGAAGAGCTGCCGCATCTGCGACTTTCGTCGGAGTTGCCGGATCGCCACCGTCCACGGCGTGGTCGTCGAAGGCGAGGACGAGCAGTGAGACAGCCGGCCGACCAGCTCTCTTTCGACCTGGTTGGAGGGCCCGCGGACGCTCCCGTCGTCGATGCCGACGTCACCGACGACGACCTCCGCCCCGAGCAGCGCGCGGTCGTCGAGCTCGCGTCCGACTTCGTCGTGACGGCGGGCGCGGGCTCGGGGAAGACCCGCACCCTCGTCGCCCTCTATTCGGCGATCCTGGCCGACCCCGCCCTGACCCGATCGGCCGAGCCGATCGGCCCACAGCGGATCCTCTGCCTCACGTTCACCGAGCGCGCGGCGAGGGAGCTCCTGCGGAAGGTCCGGGACCGGACGACCGATCCCCGCTGGCGCAGGGAACTCGAGAGCGCCCCGATCTCGACCTTCCACGGCTGGTGCGCCGAGCTGCTCCGCCGCTATCCGATCGAGGCCGGGGTCGACCCGCGGTTCACCGTCCTGTCCGAGGAGGCGGCCGAAGAGATGCTGCGGACGGCCGCCCTCGACTCACTCCGCGGAGGCCTCGAGCGCGGCGACGAGGCCGCGCGGCAGGCGATCGAGCTCGTGGGCCTCGGACTCGCGGCCCAGACGATGACGGAGCTCGTGATCGCGATCCGAACGGCGGGCTGGCCCACACGGAGGCCGATCGAGCGGTTCGAGGAGCGGATCGGCGAGGCGGAGCTGCGGCTCCGCCAGCTCGCGGCCGAGGTCGAGGTCGCCGCGGGCGACCTCCTGGATGCGGGGCGGGGCGGGGCGCTGAACACTCCTGTCCAGCGCGCCGCGCTCGATCGGATCGAGGCCGCATGGAGCGAATGGAAGCGCGACCGCTCGGTGGCCGCGGCGGTCGACCTGGCCGCAGCCGCGAAGTCGGCCGGCAAGAGCTGGCGCTTCTATGGAAACAAGCAGCTTCGCGAGGCGGTCTTCACGCTCGCCTCGAGCTGGGCCGCGCTCGCCCGCGAGGTAGAGAACCGGCTCCAACTCG
Source organism: Gemmatimonadota bacterium (assembly GCA_025931135.1). Lineage (GTDB taxonomy): Bacteria > Gemmatimonadota > Gemmatimonadetes > JACCXV01 > JAHWKZ01 > JAICNR01. The sequence goes on from JAICNR010000001.1 coordinate 13,839, forward strand.
GGATCTGGCCCGCGCTCTCGGTCACGGTGCGGGAGACGTATCGGCGGGAACGCTGGGCGCGTGCCGCGCTGGACTACGACGACCTCCTACTCCGGACGCGCGACCTCCTCCGGCACAACGCGGAGGTGCGCGACGAGGTGCGTGGGCGATACCGCGCTGTTCTGATCGACGAGCATCAGGATACCGACCCCGTGCAGGACGAAATCCTGCGGATCCTCATCGGCGCGAACGCGATCGCCGGCCACCCCGCGGACGGCGATCCGCGCTGGTGCGTCGTCGGCGACGCGAAGCAGTCGATCTACGGCTTCCGGGGCGCCACCGTGGCGGCGTTCGAGAAGCTGTCCAGGGAGGCGCACGCGCGGGGCGCGCGTCGGGATCTCGCGACGAACTACCGCTCGCGCGCGGAGCTCGTGGCGTTTTACAACGCGTTCTTCCCCGCCGTCCTCGTTCCGGGTCCGGGCGGCGACCGGCCGATGTACTCGATGCAGGTGGCTAACAGGGAAGCCGGTGAGGGACCGGCGGTCGAGCTTCTGAGTCCACCGGATGAGCGCCGGAACGCGGAGGGGGCCCGCGAGGAGGAGGCGATGGCGCTCGCGGCGCGGATCGCCGCCGCGTGTGGCGCGGGAGAGGACAGGATCTCCGTGGTGGACGAAGAGTCCGGCGAGGAGCGTCCGGCCCGGCCGGGCGATGTCGTGATCCTGCTTCGCCGGCTTACCCAGGTCGAGCCGTATCGGCGGGCGCTCGACCTGGTCGGGCTCGAGTCCGTCGTCGTCGGCAGTGGCTCCTTCTGGGCTCGACAGGAGACGTTCGACATCCTGAACGCCCTCGACGCGGCTCTCCGACCCCAGGATCCCATCCCTCTGGTCGGCTTCCTCCGCTCCCCCATGGCCGGGCTCGCCGACGACGCGATCTGGCGGCTCGTCCGCGGCTGGGATCGCCGGCTTCCTCTGCGCCGGCACGTGGCCGATGCCGAGCGCGCGCGGGAGCTGGATCCGGAAGAATCAGTGCGACTGGCGGACGCGCTCGCCGTCCTGGACGGGATCCGCTCCAGGGCTGACTTCGAGCCACCGGGCGCTATCGTCGGTTGGCTCGTCGACCGGACGGGCTACGCCTCCGTCCTCGACGCGCTTCCCGACCGTGCGCAGCGCCGGGCGAACGTCGAGCGACTGATCGCGCTCGCAGACCGCGCGCCAGTCGAGGGCCACGCGCTCCTGTCGCAATGGGCGGCCGCACTCCGCCGCCGAGCGGACCGCCCCCCGCGGGACCGGGACGCTTCTCTCCCCGAGGTCGGCGACCGGATCCGGATCCTGACGATCCACCAGGCGAAGGGGCTGGAGTTTCCGATCGTCGCGCTCGGCGACATCGGAGGGAAGGTCCAGCGGGGTCCGGGTGGCGTGCGGTTCGACCCCGACCTCGGCGTTGTCGCGAAGGTATGGATCGACTCCGCCGAGAAGCCGCTGGACACAGGCGCCTACGCGCTCGCGCGGGACTCGGCCAGGGAGCGCGAGGAGGCCGAGGAAGCACGCCTCCTCTACGTGGCCGCCACGCGCGCGCGGGACCGCCTCGTGCTGAGCTCCGGCGCGACCGGCGCATCTTGGCTCGCCGCGGTGGAGGCGTTCGCCGCGACGCCGGAGGCGAGGGGGCTGCTGACGGTCGAGCCGCTCGGCCGCTGGAGCGATCGCTTTCGCGCGTCGGTGGGCCAGACGCCACCGCTCGGCGATCCGGGGATAGCGGTCCGATCCCCCGCCCCCGCCGCGCCGGGCGAGGCCGCGGCACGCGAGCTCGCGGCCGCGCTCGCCGGGGAGCCCCCGGCTCCCGCGCCCGTCGCCGCTGCGCGGGAGGCGGCGGCTCTGGCGCTCGAGCGCGGAGCGCGCGGCCACGCCGCGCTCGAGCGGATCCCGCTCGCGCCCGTGCCGGCGGACGTCGCCGCCTGGCTCGCGGGCCCCGGCGGGCTCCCCGCTTCGGAGGCGGCCGGGCTCGCGGCCTACTGGGAACGGGAGGTCCGGCCCCAGCTCGAGCCGGCTGCCGAGGTCGAGCGTGAGCGGCCGTTCCGGCTCCGCCTCCCGGGCGGCGGAGTGGTCGTAGGGACGATCGACGCCCTGTGGCGCGAGGAAGCCGGCGGGTGGCGGGTAGGCGACTACAAGTTCACGGGTGCGGACGGCGAGTCGGACGCGCGGCACGAGGCCCAGCTCGCGATATACGCCCTCGCCGCGAGCGCGGTGCTGGGACTCGACGAGATCGGCGGCCTGCTCTGGTACGTGGACCGGGGCGCCCGCGCGGAGCTCCGCTGGAGCGCAGCCGACCTGCGCGCACTCGAGTCCGAGCTCGACGCCGCGTTCGGCCGGCTCGGCCCGGTCGACACCGAAACGGCGGCTACGGCCGTGTCGAGTTGATGACCATCGTCCGGTAGAACTCTCCGTCGGGACCGGGACCCCAGTTCTCGTAATGGACGCTGCCGTCGTCCATGAACCGGGTCGTGTTCCGGACCTTCTTTTCGGGATTCCCGCTCATCGGATCGGCGAATGTCCCCTCCATCGTGAGCGTCCTCGTGCCCGGATCGTAGGTTCCCCAGGCGATCATCGGGCCGGTGGACATGTTGTCCACCCAGAGCGAGAAGTACCGCTGTTTGACCTTGTCGTAGCCCATCGTCTCGCGCCCCTCGAACGGAGCGCCAGCGAAATCGCCGTCGTATTCGGTCACCAGGTAGCGGCCGCCCATCGACACCCCGGCCGTGCTCGTCGCCGTCATCTCCACCGGGGTCGCGCCGGGCGCGGGATACCACTGAATCGCGTGGTTCCACGAGCCTGCGAGCGCCTCGAGGAGCGCGTGATTGTCGTCGGGAGCCACCGCCGCGTTCATGGCGGCGATCTCCTCGGCCGACATCTCCTGCGCCCCGGCCGTGCCGGGCGCGGCCATAACGGCGCCCCATGCCAATGCCACGACTGCCAACCCGAGCTTCATCGGAACCTCCTCGGTTCGGTCCATTTCTCCTCGCGACCTGCACTCCCGGTCGCGAGGCCCACGATCAGCCGCCCGCCACCCCGAGGTCAACTCCGGCGTCGAGTCCCCGTGACATCCCGGAGCGCGCGCGCCACCGGGATGTCTCCCGACCTCAAGTCGCGGGGACGGGTCGGCCCGCGCTCGGTCACGAGCAGGTCCAGCGCCTCCCAGGCTATCTCCTCGAAATACGGGTTCTCGACCGCGAGCGGCGGCCTCGGATCGGACAGGATCTCGCCCGGGTCACGCTCGTAGGATCGCGGCAGGAGCGCGAGCGCGGACGGCAGGAACTTCGAGCTGTCCGCGGCGCAGACGACTCGGGCACCGATCTCACGCGCCCGCGCAGCCAGTGCGCGCGTCCCCACCTTGTTCACCCATGCCGTGGGCAGCAGCGAGTCCGCGCCCACGACGAGAGCTCCGTCCGCCTCCAGGGCCCCCCAGAGCCACGCATCGGTCCCGAGTCGTACCGGGACTCCGCGCGCCGCCAGTGCCGCCGCCAGCCGCGCGCCCTCGTTCCCCGGCCGCGACTCCGAAACGACGACCTGGAACCAGGCGCCGCCCGCGAAGTGGTCCTCGATCGCGCCCTGAACCGTGCTGGACGCCGAGTACGTGTAGACGACGGGAACGGCCGTGAGCGCGCGCCTCAGGTGGAGCCGGAGCGTGTCACGCGCGGTGTCGAGCCGCTGGCGCCAGACCGCGGCCGTCTTGCCGACTCCCGCCCTCAGCGCGTTCTCGTCTTCCGGGTCGCGGCGCTCAAGCTCGATCAGCAAGTCGTTCGCGACTCGGAGAACCGGCGCCAGCGCCGCCTGCCGGCGGGCGACGCGCTCGAGTCCGACCAGTGCCTCGCGTCCCGTGCCCGGCGCTCCCGCGGCCCAGCCTTCCCCCCACGCGATCAGCGCTCGCGCGACCTCCGAGGCGCCGCCGGAGAGGTCTCCTGCGATGGCCTCCAGTGCATCCCACGCGCCGGGAGGTGGCGCCTCGATCGGCGGCCGGCGGGCTTTCTTCAACGGATCAGCCGCCGGCGGATGAGGCGCACAGAGAGCCAGAACACCACGAGCGTGAAGACCGCGAGCCAGATGGCGTGCCCCCAGAGGGAGGCGTCGAGGGTCCCGATGGTCAGCGACCGCATCAGGGTCACCGCGTGAGTGAGTGGCAGGAGCCAGGCCGCCCATCCCACCCAGGCGGGGAGTCCCTCGAGCGGGAAGAACACGCCGCTGAACAGGAACATGACGCCGATGACGAGCGTGAAGAAGTAGTTGAAGAACGTGTACGAGGGCGCGATCGCGGTGTACGCCATGCCCAACGCGCCGAACATGATCCCCACACCGAAGGTCAACGGCAGGACGGCGAGCGCGAGCGGGCTCTGGATGAGCCCCAGGGGCGCCATGATCGCCAGGATCACCGCTCCTCCCAGGAGGCTCTTCGATGCCGCCCACAGGATGTCGCCCGCCACCACTTCGGCCACCGAGATCGGCGTCATGACGATCGCCTCGTAGGTCCGCTGCTCGGTCATGCGCGTAAAGGAGCCGAACGTCGTTTCGAAAGAAGCGGCGTTCATGGCCGTGGCCGCGACCAGCCCCGGCGCGAGGAACGCCACGTAGGGCTGGCCCTGGATGTCGTCGACGAAGCGCCCCAGGCCGAAGCCCATCGCGGCGAAGAAAAGGAGCGGCTCGGCCACGGTGCCGACCAGTGAGGCGACGGCGAAATCCTTCCACGACTCGTAGTTCCTGAGCCAGACGCGGCACGCGCCGGCCAGCCGCTCGAACACGCCGGTCATTCTCGGAGCTCCCGGCCCGTGAGCCGGAGGAAGACGTCTTCGAGCGTCGCTCGCCGATGAACGAAATGGTGCTCGGCAAGCGTCGGCAGGAGCGCGCGGGCCCGGTCGCCGTGACGGAAGAACCCGTACACTTCGTCGCCCGCGCGTTCCACGTGATCGGCCTCGCGCTCGAGGACCGCCACGGCGTCGGCGTGGGCCGGATCGTCCGAGTAGAGCTCGATCACCTCCGCGCCGATGTGTTCCTCGATCAGACCGGCGGGCGTGCCCCGCGCGATGATCCGACCCTCGTCCATGATGAGGACCCGGTCACACAGCTGCGCCGCCTCCTCCATGTAATGGGTAGTCAGCAGCATCGTGACGCCCGCGCGGTTGAGCGCACGGAGCTTCTGCCACACGACGTGGCGCGCCTGCGGGTCGAGGCCGGTCGATGGCTCGTCGAGGATCAGGAGCTCCGGATTGGAGATCAGGGCCCGGGCTAGCGTAAGCCGTCGCCGCATACCGCCCGACAATGTGCGGATGTGAGCGTCCCGCTTCTCCTCGAGCTGCACGAATGCCAGCAGCTCTTCGGCACGCGCCAGGCGCCGATCCCGCGCCAAACCGAAGTATCGACCGTAGACGAGCAGGTTCTTGATCACGGTCAAATCGGGATCGAGGTTGTTGTCCTGCGAGACGACGCCGAGCCGACGCTTGATCGAGCGCGCGTCCCCGCCCACGGGCTCGCCGAACACTTCGAGCGTCCCGCTGCCCACCTCGACGAAGCAGCAGATCATGTTGATCGTGGTGGTCTTGCCGGCTCCATTGGGTCCCAGGAACCCGAGGCACTCTCCTCGCCGAACCTCGAAGTCGATCCCTTTGACTACCGGTTCGGAGGCGTAGGCCTTGAGCAGGCCGCGGGCCCGGACGAGCGGCTCGCCAGCACCCCCGATCTCCGTCGGATGAACGCCATCAGTCGGCATCGGCGCCACGCATCTCCGCGTACGATCCTGCGATCACCGCGTCGGAGGCGATCCCGAACTCGTGTCCCAGCCGCTCGATCCGCCGCAGCGCTTCCCTGGGATCCTCGATCCGATCCAGACGAGCCTCGAACTCCACGAACGAACCCAGGCACCGGACGGTGTCGAGGTGGATGCGGACATCCTTCCACCACCAGACCTCCCGCTCCTTCGCGACGCGCGCGGCCAGGCCGAACATCGCGGACAGGACCGCCTCCAGTCCGTCCGGATCACCTACCGGCAGGCGGTGGAATCGCGCTACGCGAGATCCCGGCTCATCGGGCCGCAGGTACGCGATCAGGTGCGCCCCGTCGAGCGAGGAGCGCCGCAGCTTGAGCCGGCCGGCGGACACGCAGAAGTATTGGTCCACCTGCTCCTCCGTCCCCTGACGGACGGCTCCGATGGCGGCGGCGACCTCGCGCGCCTTCTCCAGGTCTGCGATCCGCGCCTTGAGCTCGAGGTTCTCGCCCGCGAGCGCCGCCTCCTCGGGAAACACCGTCTTCACGGCGCCGAAGATAGATCTCCCCGGGGGTGGGTCACCAACGCCGTGTGCGTGCAAATCACCGGGCGGTGCGGGGCTCGCGCCGCGCGAAGTGAGCCACGGCGATCAGCCGCTCGCTCCACTGGCCCGAGGGATGATGGCGGCGGATCGCGGCGCGGAGCTCGGCCTCGAACGGATCGCGGTCGGCCGGACGGAGCGCCCCGCCGCAATACGACCATGAGAAGGCGTAGCCCACGTATGCATCCTCGCCGATCGGCCGCTCGTGGAGGAACTCCAACGGCGGCTCGACGATGAGCGCTTCATGCGATGCCAGGGCCGACGGCGTAGCGAGCATGGATAGCGTCACCGGCCGGCCATAACCCGGGTTGTAGCGAGCGATCAGCTCGCGGACTTCGTCGGTGAACTCGTCCGCCGCCGTCACGTTCCAGACGATCGCCAGCATCCCGCCGGACGTGAGCGCGCGGGAGATCTCGGCGAGGGCCGGTGCGGGCTCGAACCAGTGGAAGGCCTGGGCCACCACGACGCAGGCGACCCGGCCGGAGGCGATCGGGAGACGCTCGGCCGGAGCCGCAATCGCACCGATCCATCGCTCGTGGGCGCCGAACCGCCGGCATGCCCAGGCGAGCATCGCGACGTTGGGCTCGACCGCGACGACGCGCGCCCCGCGATCCAGCAGAGGGGCGATCGCGGCGCCGGTCCCGGATCCGAGATCCACGACCGGCCCCCGCGTGTCTTCCAGGCGCGCGAACAGGGCGTCGAACAACGCTCCCGGATACGAAGGCCGATACCGGGCGTACTCCTCCGCCAGCGGACCAAAGACCTCGGTGGGCTCCGAGCTCACCCGGAGGCTTTCATGCGTCGCTCGACGAACTCGAGGACGCGGCGTCCCGCGAGCACCGCTTCCTCCGCTTCCCTCCGCGAATTGGCGGTTCCCGCCGCCGACCCGTGCGGGCCCTCGTCGATCCGATGGCGGTCGAGGAGCCGGGCCGATTCCCGCACATCGGCGCCCGCGTAGGGTGCCATGCAGACATTCTCGTAGATGCTGGCGGAGACGAGCGGTTGACCCTCGCGTCTCAGCCACGCTTCGGTGGCCATCGCAGCCGCGCGCTGCGCTCCCACGCAGGCGCTCAAGTGGAGGCCGCCAGCGGCGTCCCGGGCCGCAGCGTCAAGGATGCGGCGCGCCGACGCGAACAGAGTCCCGGCATCGATCATCTCTGCGGCCCCGACCGCCCGTGGAGCCGGGCACGCTTGCCGCCCACCGACCGCCGCGCTAGCCATCGGCGCCCATGATCCAGCTGGGGACGTTCACGTTCGCCGGGCCCGCCGGGCCCATCGAGGGGCTCTATAAGCCGGGGTCCGAGCGTCCCGCACGCGCAGCCATCCTGTCGCATCCTCATCCGAGCTTCGGCGGGACGATGCACAATAAGGTTGTGTTCCGCTCGGCCAAGGCGTTCGAGAGGCTCGGGTACCCGTCGCTGCGCTACAACTTCCGTGGCGTGGGTCGCTCGGCTGGGTCGTTCGAGGAAGGTATCGGCGAAGCCGAAGACGTGCGGGCGGCGCTTGACTGGATGGCTCACGAGCATCCCGGCATTCCACTGCTTCACTGCGGATTCTCGTTCGGGAACTCGGTCGGGACCCCTGTGGCGAGCGCGGATCCGCGGGTCGACCGCCTGGTCTGCCTGGGCACGGCGACCGCGAGCTTTCCCTTCCAGCAGCTCGCGGACGTCGCTCTGCCCAAGCTGTTCGTGCAGGGAGCTCACGACGAACACGGACCGCTGGACGAGCTGCGCGCGGGTCTGGCCCGGGTCGCCCAGCCCTGGCAGCTCGTGGTCGTCGAGGACGCCGACCACTTCTTCACCGGCCATCTCGAAGACCTCGAGGCCGCGATCGTGGCTCACCTCTCGGCGCCGTCCGAAGACCCTCCGGTGTAGTCGCTCCAGAGCTCGTACCAGTATGCCAACATCCTCCATTCCCCCCAGGAACGGTACACGTCGAGCATCTTCCGGTCGGAGACGGGCTTTCGGGCGCGCGGGAAGTGCGCTTTCTTCACGAAGGCGCGGAACACCGTGTCGACGCCTATCCGGTCATAGCGGCCGAGGAGGGTGAGGACATGGGCAGCCGCGTAGGGCCCGAGCCCCGGCACGCGCCGGATCTCCTGCTCCAGCTCCTCCGTCGTCCCCTCCCACCGTTCCCACGCCGCCAGATCGAGCGATCCCCCTGCGACCGCCTCGGCCATCCGCCACAGATACGCCGCGCGGTACCCCCAGCGGGCGTCGTCCCGGAGGCGAGCCGTTCCCAGCGCCGCCACCGTTTCGGGTCCCGGGAACGCGCCACCTTCGTCGGCGACGTCGACCAGCTTCCGCAGCATCGATTTCGTTCCCGACCAGGTCGTGTTCGTCGTGGCCAGCACCTTCGCTACGTCCTCGAACAAGGTCGGCGAGCGGAGGAGTCGGCCGAAGCCGATTTCCGCCGCACGTGCGAACTGCCCGCCCGCTCTTCGACATAAGACGTGGAACGCGGAGAACTCCTCGTCCAGGCGCAGCATATGACGGACGTCCCTCTCCACGCGAGCCCAATCCGCCGTGGAGAGGCCCGCGCGCACCCCACGGCCGCCGACCACCCGCAGCTCCACGCCTGACCCCCGGCCCCGCGGCTGCTCCATCCGGAGCAGGGTTGAGCCCCCCGCCACGCGCCAGGCCCGCTCCAGGGTCTTCCCGTTTTCGTCCGGTTGGTTTGGGGCGAGCATGCACCAGCCGTGCGAGTACACCGTCACGGCCAAGTCGAAGTCGCTCGGAACCGCGACGGCGCGCATTCGCCCGTCGTCTATATTCGGAACCTCGATGTCGGTCGTGACCAAGCTCCTCCGCAGCTTCTTCGAGACCGTCCTCTCCCAATGGCCGGATCTCGTCGGCACGTTCTACGGCGTCCTCCTCGGCGGTCTGGCGACGCTCGCGATCGTGCGCTGGCAGATCGCCGAGGGGCACCGTACACGTGAGAACGACGACAAGGTATTTCTCGCGCTCCTTGTCGAGCACGTCAATCGCGAGATAAGCCAGAACGTCCGCGTGCTAAGGGACCTGATGTCGGCCCTCGAGCAGTCCGTGGTGGCGCGTACCGAGATGTGGGATTGGGCCGTGACGATCTCGCACTCGTTCTCGCAACAGGCCCATGACGACCTCTATCGGACTGGTCTCCAGCGCTACCTGCCAACGTTCTTCGAGGAAGCGATCCGCGAGGCCCATGCCGCCGTGTTCGAGGTCATGAACCGCGTTCGGCAGGCGCGCGCCCGGCACATCTTCAACGCGAGCTATCGCGACAGCGGGGCCGAGCTGAACGAGGTGCTGTACGCCGAGACGCGCGAGCTCCTGCCCGGGCTGCTCGCCACCCTCCAGGACGCCGACCGCGTGGTCGACCGTTCGAATCTGCCCTGGTTCCCCGCGGACGGCGGAGTGCACCCTCTCCCTCGGCGCGGACGGATCCGTCGGGTGGCCGGGCGATTGCGCGGGAAGACCGCGAACAGCTAGCCATCCCGGCGCCGGTCGAGGAGCCGTCCCGCCAGGACGGCGGCCCCGATCAGCCCGATCCCCCAAGCGGCGAGGTACCAGCGCCCGGGAAGCGCCGTGACGATGAGATTCGCCGCGGCGCCGCCCGCGGCGCCGCCGGCGAGGAAGGCGACACCCCAACGCCAGGCGGCGCCGAGGCGCGATCCTCCCGGCCCGGCGAGCCGGCGCGCCGACAGGAACGCGCCGATGGCCGCGCCGGCGCCGAGCGCCAGACCCCATGCTGCGGCGGTCGAGACGACGAGCCCGGCGCCGTCGGCGGGCACCAGCGAGAAGGGCAGCACCGCGCCGGGAATCGAGAACGCGGCCCCGAAGCGGAAGGCCGCCGGCCCGGCCGACCCCGGGCGTGCCCGCGCCGCACCCGTCAGCGCCCCGAAGACCAGAAAAAGGTAGAACCAGACGAGCGCCCCCCATGGCTCGGGGAGGGCGAACCACACCGCGGGACCCGCCGCCGGCAGGACGGCGGCCAGCGGGAATGCGACCGCTCCCCGCCCGGCCGGGCCACTCATCCCAGCTTCCGCAGCCACACCTCACGCGAGCGCGGGCCGTCGAATTCGCAGAGGAAGATCGACTGCCACGTACCGAGCGCGAGCTCGCCGTTCTCCACCGCCACGAGCGCCGACGACCCCGCGATCGTGGACATGACGTGTGCGGTGGAGTTCCCTTCCGCGTGCTCGAACGCCTGTTCCTCGGGCACCGCGTGTTCGAGCGCTCGCACGATGTCGGTCGCCACGCTCGGATCGGCGCCCTCGTTGATCGCCAGACCCGCCGTCGTGTGCGGAACGAACACCAGCCACACGCCGTCGCCTCCCTCGCGCGCCGCTTCTGCGACCTCGTCTGTGATGTCGATCAGCTCGCGCTTCGCGCGGCTCCGGACACGGATCTCCCGCATGGTTCTTCTTCCTCCCGCTCCTACCCGCTCAACCCGCGCGAGCGGCGGGCTCGGGGTCGTGCGCCATGCCGAGCCGCTCGAAGATCGCCCGCGCCTCCTCGAGCCTGGCCTCTGCCTCGGCGCCCAGCCCCGTCTCGCGCTCATGACGCCCCCAGTCGAGGAGCGTGCGCGCGCGTTCGGAGTCCATCTTCGAGCGCTGGAAGACTCTCACGCTCTCCTCGAAGCAGGCCTCGGGGGTCCAGTTCTCGCCGCCGATCTCCTCCGGGCCGGTCCGTGAAGCAACGCGACCCAGGACCCGCCATGCGTGGCCGAGATGATCCGGGCTCTCGTCCCGCGAGAGCGTGAGCGCAAGCCGTGCCGCCTCGAGGGCGTCCTCGTTCCGCCCCAGGCCCAGGCACGCCTCCGCCAGGAAACGGTACGCCTCCGGCAGCACGTGGTACCCCGCCGGACCCGCCAGATCGATCGCCTCGCGGAGGAGCCTCTCCGCTTCCGCGAACTCGCCGAGTCCGAGCCGCGCGCCGGCCAGATTGCTGAGGCACAAGATCTGCTCCGGGCGGTGGCCGGTCTCGCGCGCGATCGAGAGCGCCTCCTGGTAGCGGTCCCGCGCGGCGGCGTAGTCTCCCTTCAGCCTCAGCGTCTCGCCCAGGCTGTTCAGCATCATCCCCACCGTCTGATGGTCCCCCAGGCGGCGGAAGATCTCGAGCGCCTGCTCCTTGCGGCGACGCGCCTCCTCGAAGCGTCCCGCGACCTGGCTCGCCATCCCGAGCAGCTTCAGGCTCAGCGCCTGCTCGCGCAGCGCCGCTTCCCCGAGCGACGTGGCAAGCTCGAGCGAGCGCGCAGCCAGCGCCTCCTGCTCTTCGGCTGCGCCAAGCCGAAAGTAGCCGTCGCTCATCCGCACCAGCGCCACCACCCGCTCGATCCGGGCCTCCGGCAGGTCGCCTGCTTCGGCCGCCAGCTCTTCGGCTCGCTCCGCGCTCGCGAGTAGACCCTGATAGTCCCCCTTGCGCTGCTCGATGAAGCCACGGCCGTTCCAGGCCCGCGCCTCGGCCACCTTGTCGCCGGCGGCCGCGGCGGCCGCACGCATCTTCTCGTAGGCGTCGATGGCGTCGTCGAAGCGAGCCAGAACACCGAGCGCCTCGGCCATGCCGCGGTACCACTCGATCCTGCGCTGGCGTCCGGATTCCCCGGATACGGCTTGGGCCTCCGAGGCGAAGTCGATCGCCCTGCGGTAATAGTCGATCGCCGTCTCGTGGGCATATGCGCGCTGCTCGTGGCGCGCCGCTCGGCCGTACCACTCCGCCGCTTCGCTGGCGATCCCCGCGCGCTCGAAGTGGTCGGCGATCACGGCGGCGAACCTGTCCCCGTCGCCGCCGCTGCGGTCTACGAGCCAGGTCGCGACCACCCGATGCCAGGCCACCCGGTCGCGCTTGAGCACGCTCTCGTACGTCACGTCCCTCAGGAGCGCGTGCTTGAACGTGAACTCGACGTCGTCCTCGAACTGAGAGGCCTCGTGCCGGTAGATGATCTCCTTGCCGCGCAGCGACTCCAGTGCCTGGCCCACCGCGCTCGCCGGCTCCTCACCCATCCGCTCGATGGCCTCGGCCCAGAACTCGCGACCTACGATCGACGCGCGCTGGAGAACGACGCGTTCCCAGCGCGAAAGGCGATCGAGACGGGCCTGGATGATGCCCGTGAGTGTCGGAGGCACCCGCACCTCAACGAGCCGGCGGGCGTCGACCCTCCAGACCTCGGGAGTCGGCTGGATCACCCCCTGGTCGATCAGCATCTTGATCAGCTCTTCGACGTAGAACGGGTTTCCCTCGGCGCTTCCCACGACCACCTCACGCAGGACCTCGGGGACGCTCTCCGACTGCCGCAGGATGTCCTCCACGAGCTGCCGGCTCTGCCGCTTCGTCAACGGGCGCAGATCGATCCGCTGATGATGGGCCATCCCCTCACCCCAGGACGGGCGGCGCTCCAGCAGGCTCGGCCGCGCCAGGCAGAGCACGAACATCCGCGCACCTTCGCAGGCGCGCGTCACCTGGTCCACGAAGTCGAGCGAGCCGTTGTCCGCCCAGTGGATATCCTCGAGCAGGATCAGCGCAGGAAGCTCCTGCGTCACTCGGCGCATGAACTCAGCCGCGTAGCGGAGCGCGCGATCGCGAATCTGGCGGGGGTTGCCGATCAAAGGCTTCACGAACGGGCTCGTCGAGAAGTCGAGGCCGATGAGCTGTCCCACGATATGGGCCATCATGCGGCTCTCTTCTCCCGGACCGAGGAACACCTCCATCCCGTTCTCGAACTTCCCTCGCTTCACGTCGATCGGATCGCTCTCCTGGATCCCGAAGCGCGAGGCGAAGAGATCGCGCACGAGCGCGAACTGGAGGGCCGGCATCTCCTGATGCGCGCGGGCGGTGAACACTCTGACCCGGTCGGGCAGGAGCTCCACCGCGCTGGCGAACTCGAACATGAGCCGCGATTTCCCGAGACCGGCCTCGCCGAAGACCGTGACGACCCGCGGATCGCGCTCGTCGATCGTCTCGCGCAGCATCTCGATCAGGGCACGGAGCTCGCTCTCGCGTCCGATCATCCGCGTTTCGATGCCCTCGACCCCCCGCGTGGAGAGCCGGAAGGCTCGCCGCTTCGCGGCGAGCACCGTGTAGACGCGGACCGGCTCGCCCCTCCCCCGGACCGCCACGGCCTCTTCTTCCCGCACCTCGAAGACCCCGCGCACGTGGCGATACGTGTCGTGGGAGACGAGGATCGTGCCCGGCGCCGCCATCTCCTCGAGCCGGCTGGCGACGTTCACGGCGTCCCCGACCGCGGTCGTCTCGCCCTTCGATCCCACGCGACCGACGAGAACCATGCCGGTATTGATTCCAACCCGCACCCGGACGGGACGACCTGCGAGCTCGAGCCCGTCGATATCGCGCTGAATCGCCAGGGCGGCGGTGATCGCCCGCTCCGGGTCGTCCTCGCGAGCGCCGCTGGCGCCCCACAGAGCCATGACCGCGTCCCCCATGTGCTTGTCGATCGTTCCGCCGTTCTCGAGGATCACCCCGTCGACGCGACGCCATAGCTCGTTCATCGCCGCGCTCACCTCTTCCGCGTCCCGGGTCTCCGCCATCGAGGTGAATCCTGACACGTCGGCGAACAGGATCGTGACCTGCCGGCGGGTCTCCTCCTGAATGGGTGCGAGAGCCTCGAGCTTCTCCCGCAAGGCCGTGACCGCGGCATCGACGACTTCGCTACCGAGCGAATCGCGCAGCGATTCCTGCGCCGCGATTGCGCGTTCGAGCTGCTCTCGGTCGGGGCTGGGGCCGGCGGGAGGATCGTTCTTCATCGGGCCCGGCATCGGGTTGCGGGGGTGACTCTCAGTATCGCGCGAGCTCGCGGATCCCGGCGCGGATGTGCTCGACCTGAGGCAGAGTGGCATCCTCGAGCGAGGGGGCGTATCCGACCTGGCAGTCGAGGGCCGCGACCCGCTTGACGGGTCCGTCCAGCCACTCGAAGAGCTCGTCCGCTATCCGCGCTGCGATCTCCGCCCCGAAGCCCCAAGAGATCGGATCCTCGTACACGACCAGCGCCTTGTTCGTGCGCCGCACGGACTCGGCAACGGCGTCCCAGTCGTATGGCGAGAGAGTCCGGAGGTCGAGGATCTCGGCTGCGATGCCCTCCTTCTCCGCCAGCTCGCGGGCCGCGACCAGCGAGCGTTGCACCGTGGCTCCGTAGGTCACGATCGTCAGATCAGCGCCTTCCAGGATCCTTGCGGCCCTGGCAAACGGAATCATGTACTCCGGGCCGGGATAGCGACCCTTGTTGTATGCCTGCCGATAGAGGTGCTTGTGCTCCAGGAAAATCACCGGATCGTCGCACCGAATCGCGGTGCGCATGAGGCCGTTCGCGTCCTCGGCGGTGGCGGGCATGACGACCCTGAGGCCGGGATTGGCCGTGAACAACGTCATGCCGGATTGTGAGTGATAGACCGCGCCGCCCTTCAGATAGCCTCCGCATGGGACTCGCACGACCAGGGGAGCGGAGAAGTCGTCATTCGAGCGCCAGCGAAGGAGGGCGAGCTCGTTGCGGATCTGATGGTAAGCGGGCCAGATGTAGTCGTAGAACTGGATCTCGACCACGGGCTTGAGCCCGCGCGTCGCCATACCGACAGCCCGACCCACGATATTCGCCTCCGCCAGCGGCGAATTGAAGACCCTCACGCCGCCGAACCGGCGCTGCAGGTTGGCCGTGACCTTGAAAACACCCCCCTTGCCCTTGACCTCTCCCAGGATGCCCTCGCGCGAGGCGTCGGCGACGTCTTCACCGAAGACCACGATGCGCGGGTCGCGCGCCATCTCGTCTCTCATCGCTGCATTGAGGAGATCCACCATCGTCGTCGGCTCGCCTTCGAACACGGGCTCAGACGCGAACCTCTCGGCGGTCGGATCGACATCGGGCGAATAGACGAATCGCAGCGCCGTGTCCGGCGAGGGCTGGGGCGCCTCCAGCGCGCGCTCGGTCGCGGCGTCGACCTCGCGATCGACCTCGGCCCGGATAGCCGCTAGCTCCTCCTCAGTAGCGAGTCCCTCGTCGACCAGCCGCCGAGGGAACGTGGTCAGCGGATCGCGGCCGGCTTCGAACTCTCGTTCCCGATCGGGGCGGTACATGCGCTCGTCGTCCGAGAGCGAGTGTGAATACGGTCGGATCACGCGGGCGTGGACGAGGGCGGGGCCTTTCCGCCTCCGGCACCAGTCGATGGCACGCTCCAACGTGGCGTGCGAGGCCACCGGATC
Source organism: Gemmatimonadota bacterium (assembly GCA_025931135.1). GTDB lineage: Bacteria > Gemmatimonadota > Gemmatimonadetes > JACCXV01 > JAHWKZ01 > JAICNR01. The sequence continues at coordinate 29,349 of JAICNR010000001.1, forward strand.
GCAGCCGTCGACCTCCTCCACTAGCAAGTCGGGAAAATCGGCAACCAGCTTCGAGATCGAGCCGCCGGCTGTTTGAACTTCCACCGGGACGCTGATTGCATATCCGTTGTCCTCGATGAGGTAGAGGACGGGCAGGCGCAGGTTGCAGGCCGTGTTGAGCGACTCCCAGAACTCGCCCTGACTCGTCGTCCCTTCGCCGGAGCTCACGAGGACGATCTCGTCACCCTGGCCCCTGTCTTCCAGACCCGGGATGCGCGCCATACGCCAGGCCGCTTCCGCGCAACCGACGGCGTTCAGGTACTGTGTTCCCGTCGGGCTCGACGTCGAGACGATGTTCAGCTCGAGGGACCCCCAGTGGGACGGCATCTGGCGTCCACCGGATTGCGGGTCGTCGGCCGCTCCCACCGCCTGCAGCATCATCGCGTCGTACGACATCCCGAGCGCCAGGCACAAGGCCCGATCGCGGTAGTACAGATACAGCCAGTCCTGCCCGGGCCTGAGCAAGGACCCGGCAGCCGCCTGTACCGCCTCGTGTCCCGCGCCGGAGATCTGGAAGAAGATCTTGTTCTGCCGCTTGAGCTGGATTTCCTTGTCGTCGATCCGGCGCGCAGCATAGATGTGACGGTACATATCGAGGAGGACGGGAGCCTCGAGACCGCGAATCGTACGTTCCGCCTGGGCTTCGGGATTCACGGATCGCAAGGTACGATCCGCCCGCTGAAGGGGTCAACCGGAACCGGAGAGTTGGGAGGCCCGGCCTCGGGCGACTATATTCATGCCCCCTGTGGATCGCATGCTCGCCACTGCCATAAAAGACCCGAGAGAAAAGGACCCGATGCCCATCGACGGAAAGACGCGCGAGGACGCCTGGCGCCTCGTGACCGAATACACCGATAGCCCGGGCCTCCGCAGCCATATGCTGGGGGTCGAGGCCGCGATGCGCGGTTACGCCCAGAAGTTCGGCGAGGATGTCGACAAATGGGGCATCGTCGGCCTGCTGCACGACTTCGATTACGAAAAGCATCAGGGCGAGAACGGCCATCCGTTCGTCGGGGTCCAGATTCTCGACAAGCAGGGTTGGCCGCGCGAAGTGCGGCGCGCGATCCTGAGCCATGCCGACTACACCGGCGTCCCGCGTGAATCGAAGCTGGAGAAGGCGCTCTATGCCGTGGACGAGCTGGTGGGCTTCCTGATCGCCTGCGCGCTGGTGCGGCCGAGCAAGTCTCTACGCGACCTGGAAATCAAGTCCGTCAAGAAGAAGATCAAGGACAAGACCTTCTGCGAGGCAATCGACCGCGACAGCCTCAAGCGCGCGGCGGACGACCTCGGCGTGCCGTTCGACAAGCACGTCGAGAACGTGATCTCCTTCCTGCGGCCCGTCGAAGGCAAGCTCGGCCTCGGCAAGGCGAGCGGCTAGCCGCGGGCATCGGGTGCCGGTCGTCGACGTCCTCGATGAAAGCGCGGGACCGGTCCTGGCGCTACGCGTCTCTGGCGGCCGCGGGGGCGGCCTCGAGCCAGCCGCCATCGCGCGTCGCGCCGAGGAGATCGCGCTCCAGCACGGCGCCTTCCGGCTGCTCGTCCTGGTGGAGGGACTGGGCATGCTGGAAGCCGCTTCGCTCCGCTCCCAGATGTCGTTCGTCGCCGGCCTGGCCGGACGGGTCGAGCGGGTGGCGGTGGTGGGCGACCAGGGCTGGCTGAAGACGGCCCTCCGCTCGGCCCCTGTGCCCGGGCGTATCGCGGTGAAGCACTTCTCAAGCGCTCGTGTCGAGGATGCTCGAGAGTGGGTCAAGTCGTTGTAATCCAACCTGATAGTGAACTCATGTAAATCAGATTCTCGGTGTCAGCGCCCGGCGACGGAGGATCGTGCTGGAGGCACGAGCGCGTGCAGCTCACCCAGCCTGTCGGCCGCGGCCGGGTCCCGCCACAGCGACCGGAAGTAGACCGCCGCGCGGTCCCGGTCGCCGAGCTCGAGCCACAGCTCCGCGAGCCACCACCGCGCGGTCGCGTCGATCATCCTCGCCCACTCGCTGGATCCGGCCCCCAGAAGCCGCCGGGCCTCCAGCTCGGTCACTCGTTCCCGGGCGGGGGTCGGGCTGGACCTGACGCGCGCGTACTGGTCGAGGATCTCCGCGACCATCGAGTGCTCGCGTGCGGCGAAACCGTCTCCTTCCTGATCGATCATCCGCGCCTCCTCCAACAAGCGATCGACCGCGTAGGTGACGTCTCCCCATCGGCCCTGGTCGGCCGCCATCGCGCCACCGTAGAACCAGGTGGTCGCCGAGCCGTAGGTGTCGTAGACGTTCGTCGCGTCGAGGACGAGATCCGCGGGTAGCCCGATCCCCCGCTGAATCGTGCGGTACGTGGCTTCCGGCCGGAACCCGCTCATGCCCGGATCGTCGAGGAGAGCGAGCGCCTCGGATTGGAGCCCACGCGCCAGCAGGTTGTAGTAGAGCACGCGTTTGGCGGGCCGCGGATCCGCCCGATCCGCGCGCTTCCGGATTTCCTGGAGTACGACCGCCTGGCGATCGAGGAACCGCGGGGTTCCGAGCGCGTCCGCCAGCCACCACAGGAGGTGAACCGGGACCTCCTCGAGGGCTGCGGACTGGTCAGCGTCGCCGAACGCGAGTTCGACCAGCAGCCTCTGTCTGGCCACCACAGCGGGATGGGCGTCCGCTGAGACGAGCGAGTCGACCAGGGCCTCGAGACGGGGGCGGTCGGCCCCTCGCAGGAGGGAGATCGGGATCCGCATCAGGAGTGTGGGGCAGAACTCCGGGTCGGCGGCGATGGCGCGCGCGAGCGTCGATTCCACGCTGTCCGGAGCCAGTAGGAGCGATGAGCCGACCCAGGCCTCCGCATCCGCCAGCAGGTACCACGCCTGCGGGTCCTCGGGACGCCGCGCCAGAACCGACGCCATCGCTGATACGCCCTCGAGCATTCCCCACTCGAGCGCGCCGCTGGCTCTCAGCATCTCGCGGTCGTCCTCTGCGAGCCGGTCTCCATATAGCATGGCGGTATCGAAGCTCTCGAGCGGCGGACCGACCGACGGATCCTCCCAGCGGCGGACGAGCCCTTCCCGGAAACGAGCCATCGCGAACATGCTGTCCGACTCGGTTGCTCGCGAGTACTCCGCCAGCGCGCCGGCGAAATCGGCGTGTCGGAACGCCCGCTCGCCTCGAAGGAACGCCTTGTACGCGTGCATCGAGGATGTTCGGGCTCGGGTGGGGCTCGTCACCCTCTCGTCCCGAACGTCGGCGACCAGCGAGCGGAAGACCTCCATCGCCAGCCGATCGGACAGGCCCGGCAGGTCCGCCGCCCGGCCCTCGACCACGATGTGGCCCTTAGACTCACCGCGGCCCGCTTCCAGTACCTCGGCGGCGGCGCGGAGACCATCTCCTCCCCGCTCCAGGGAGGCGATGACGACGAAGTGTGCATCGGCCCGACGGGCGAACCGGGCCGCCACCTCGGGGTCCACCGGCGGAGCTTCGCGCCACTCGCGCGCCACGCGCTCGCCATGGATCGTCCGGAAGTCGCCGACGTCGTTCAGGTCGACGGTCATGAGCCGGGTCAGCGTCCGCCGTTCCCGGTCGAGCCCGGTCTCTTCGCTCGTCACGGGTAGAACCACGACCCGCGGAGGGATGCTAGCCGCTGTCAGGTCGCCCACGCTGAACGGCCCGTATTCGACATCCGGCCGAATCGTGCGCCAACCCCACAAGAGGACCGCCGCCCCCAGGCCGGCAACCGCGATGCGGCCGAACCACCGATGGGCGAGGACGGCCTGGATTCGCGCTGGCCACCGCCACCCGGTCCGTTCCCCGATCTCCTGGCCCGCATACGCCCAGGCGGCCAGAGTCACGAACCCGAGTCCCACGATGAGGAGGATCAGGAAGCCGCGCGGGATCGCCTCCGGCCAGCCGAACGTCCGCACGGTCTTGTCGACGATCTCGAAGATCCCCCACGCCGTCGCCGCGTACACGCCGACGATCCGGGCGGCGCGCGTCTGGCGCAGTCGGTCGAACGTCTCCCTTCCGGGCATGATCGATCATTGTAAGCGTAACCTCCCTGACGGCCCACGTGTCGGGAAGCGAATAGATTGAAATGTCACACCGTTGGAAACCGGAGACCCTGGGCAACCGAGACGGATTCAAACAGGAGGGATCGATGGACGGCAAGCAATCGAAGGCCTGCATTCGCATGGTCGCTGCCATGGCCGCGATCTCGATCCTCACGGCCGGGGCGTGTGGCGCTCCGCCCGAAGACGCAGACGACGCCGTCCCTCGGTCGGACACCCTTGCATCCGCCGAGTCGGTCGCCGACCTGCCCGCAACCTCCGCGGACTCGGTACCGAGCGTGCCCTCCGTCGGCGGCCGCTTCAGGGCCGAGCTCGAAGCGCAAGGGGGCACGGACGTCACCGGCACGGTCACGCTCAGCCCGGTTGCGGGGGGCGCCGCGGTCGCGGTCGAGATCCACGGCGCGAACAGCGGGCTGTCCTACATCGCGGAGCTGGTCGGAGGCTCGTGCGTGAGCCCGAGCGAGGTGATCGCGGTCCTGGGGCAGATCACGGCGGGAGAGGCAGGCGACGGCGAGGTCCGTGAGGTACTCGGCGCCGAGCTCCTCGACACCGGCGGCGCGAGCCGGATCGTGCGCGTTCGCGGCGCTGGCGACCAAGCCGCGATCGTGGCGTGCGGCAACCTGGGGCCGGGCTAGGCTACTTCAACGACGGGTCGCTGAAGCTCTCCAGCTTGTCCTTGACCACGAGCATGAAGTGGTCGGCGGTGGCACCATCCACCACGCGGTGGTCGTAGCTGATCGAGAAGTAGGCGCAGGTGCGGACACCGATCGAGTCGCCCGGCCCGACGACCTTCACACGCTTTTCGATCGCTCCCACACCCAGGATTGCGACCTGCGGCTGGTTGATGATGGGCGTTCCGGCCAGCGATCCGAAGACCCCCGGATTCGTGATCGTGATCGTGCCACCTTGGACTTCGTCCGGGGAGAGCTTCTTCGACCGCGCTCGCTCGGCAAGGTCGTTCGCTGCCCGAGCCAGGCCGACGAGCGAGAGCTCGTCCGCGTGCCGGATGACAGGTACGAGGAGACCGAATCCCCGGTCCTGCTGCAGCGCAACCGCGATTCCCACGTTGATGTCCCGCTTGTAGACGATCTGGTCGTTCCACACCGAGGCGTTCAGGATCGGCCACTCCTTCACGCCGGCCACCAACGCTTTGATGATGAACGGCATGAAAGTGAGCTTCACGCCCGAGTCGGCGAGAAAGCTCTCCTTGTTACGCCCGCGCAACTCGTCGACACGCGTGAGGTCGATCTCGAAAAACGACGTCACATGCGCCGATGTCCGCCGTGACGCGATCATGTGCTCGGCGATCCGCTGGCGCATGATCGACATGGGCTGGAGCTCCACGTGGTCGGAGTCCGTGAACGGCCGGGGGCCGGCGGCAGCCGGCGCCACCGGGAGCGAGGGTTCGCGCGTGACAGGCGTGCGTCGTTCCGGCGCCGGCTCGGGGCGCACGTGACGCTCGGGCTCGTGCCGAGCTGGCGGAGCCGCCTCCACTTTCTCGGCCCCGGCCGCTGGCCGCGAAGCGATGTGCGCCAGGATGTCGCCCTTCGTCACCCGACCGGAGAGGCCGCTCCCCTCGACGCCGGAGATATCGACCCCGTGCTCGCGCGCGATGTTGCGGACGAGCGGCGAAGAGCGGACGCGGCGGAGCTCCTCCTTCGTGGAGACGCCCTTGGCCCCGTTCCCCGTTCCGTCTCCGGCCGGAGTCGCGGGAGCCGTCGTCGCCGTGGCCGCCATGTCCGCGGCTGTCTCGGTGCTTGGAGTCTCCGCCCCGGTTGCATCGGCCATGGCCGCTTCGGCCGTGGATGGCTCCGCGGCCCCCCCCGCCGTCGCCGCCTCTCCCGCCTGGAGAATCGTCGCGACAACGGTGCCTACTTCGACCGTCTCGCCCTCCTGCACGAGGATGTCGCCGAGCGTGCCCGAGGAAGGTGAGGGGATCTCGGCGTCGACCTTGTCGGTCGAGATCTCGAACAGGTTCTCGTCGCGCTCGACCGGATCACCCGGTTTCTTGAACCACTTGACGAGGGTCCCCTCGGCGATCGACTCCCCCATCTGGGGCATGATGACGTCTATGGGCATGGTTCCTCCGCGGTTCGGATCCGGCGTATGGGAAGGACTTCAAGCCTAGCTGCTCGGAGTTCGTTTGGCGAGTCGGACTATGCGCAGGATCACCCAGCCGCGCACGCGGGCACGAAGCGAGCGACCGGAGCGGGCTCACGCTCCAGCGCCAGGTAGGGGTAGACCTCGGCGACGTCCATCCAGGGCGGCGTTTGATCCACGTTCGAGGCCACGAAGCCCACCGACTGCTCGTACCTGGCCGATCCGTGCGTTCCCGCCATCGAGACGAAGGCCTCGAAGAGCCGCAGCCCGTAATGCCACTCGGGTTCCAGGTCGACGATGACGTTGGCCGGGTGGGGGGTGGGATAGCGGAGTCCCTCCGCGACCCGGCGTCTGAGCTCCGGGTAGAGCTGCGGTGAGCGATCGAGCGGGTCGGCCGCGCCACGGCGGTCCACCGCCTTGACCTCGTCGTCCGCGAGCCACACGGCGAAATCCGCGCCTTCCTGAGCGACGATCGCACGCGCGACGCCCTCCTCCTCTCCGCAGGCGGTATAGACCTGGATGGAGCCGATCAGGCCGTACGCCGGCACGACCACGTCGGCCGGGGAATCCAGTCGATCCGCCAGCCGGTATCCGCCGCGCTCGAGAGCCGACTCGAGGTCGAAGCGCCGCGTCTCCTCATCGCTCATCCCGTGGTCGGAGAGCAGCACGACCCGCCTGCCACCGACGCCTTCGGCGAGCAAGCGGGTCAGCAAGTGGTCGATCCGTCGCAGATGCACACGCAGCGCCTCCCGGCCATCTTCGTGGCCCAGGCCATCGGTCGATCCGAGGTACAGGACGAGCTCCGGATCTTCGCTCTCGCGAATGATCTCGACGACGCGCAGGAGCTCGGCCTCGGCGACGCGGGACGGGGCCAGATACACGAAGCCGCCCCACGTCACCGGCTGCTCCCAGTCGAAGACCTCGTGGAATGGGGCCAGGGAGCGGTAGTCTCCTCCTACCCGCTCGCTCAACCCGCCCTTCACTTCTCCCGCGGCGCGGTCGTAGTACTTGTCCTCGTAGGCCATGGAGGGGAGCGTCCGAAGCAACGCGGTGAAGCTGACGTCGGTCAGGGACGGGAACGGCGCCAGCATCCGGGATGCAGGAAAGAACGCGGCGAACCGGCCCTCGGCCTGCTCGTGTGCGAAGACGTCGTACGGGATACCGTCGATCGCGAGGACAAGCGTTCGTTCCGGGTCGGTGCCCGGCGCCGGCGCTCTGGTCGAGCGTTCGACCATGCCGTTCGTGACGAGCTCGAATCGGTCCGCCCTGCCGTCGCCGTCCTCATCGACCGTGCGAACCGACGTCTCCGAGGGGCTGAGGCCAGCACATGCGGCGACGAGCCCGGCCAGCGCCAGTGAACGGAACACTCCCGGGCTCCGGTTGGACGCCCGCCACCACGTCGCGGGCTGCTCGATCAGCCGCCCAGCTGCTGCCAGAGCAGGTACCCCAGGAGGATGACGATCGCCACGGGGCACAGGAAGCGGATCAGGAACGACCAGGCTTTCTCGAACGAGAACTTCCCGTCGTTGGACCGCACCTCGTCGGCGGCGTTCTTGACGCCCCACACCCAGCCCGTGAACACGCTGATCAGGAGGGCGCCCACGACGAGCGCATATTGCCCGAAGATCATGAACAGGAAGGACAGGAAGTCCATCCCGATTCCCGGGAGCGACGAGAGCCACGGAACCGCCCCGTTCGCGAGCGCGCTCGGGATCCCGATCACGAACGCGAGGGCTGCCAAGCCGATCGACGCTTTCTTGCGCGACACCCCCTTGTCGTCGACGAGCCACGCGGTCGCGACCTCGAGGAGCGAGATACTGGAAGTCAGCGCGGCCACCATCAGCAGGAGGAAGAACAGGACGCCGAAGATGGTCCCGCCCCAGGGCTCCGGCGGGATCGTCGACAAGAGCGACGTCAGGACGACGAACACCATTCCGGGCCCGCCTGCACCGGGCTCCAGCCCCGCATGGAACAAGGTCGGGAAGATGACGAGACCGGCCAGCAGTGCGACCGACGTGTCAAGCGCGACCACCCATCCGGCGGATGTCTCGAGGTCGTCGTCCTTGGTCATGTACGAGCCATAGGTGATCATCGCGCCCATCCCGAGGCTCAGGCTGAAGAACGCCTGTCCGATCGCGGCCAGGATGACGCCGCCGTCGATGCGGCTGAAATCGGGTCGCAGATAGAACTCGAGGCCGGGACCTGCGCCGGAGAGCGTCACCGCCCGCACGACCAGTAGCAGGAGAATCGCGAAGAGGCCCGGCATCAGGACTTTCGTCCAGCGCTCGATCCCGTTCTTGACCCCCCCGATCACGACGAGCACGGTCAAGGCCATGAATGCGAAGTGCCAGCCGATCGCAACCGGCGCGCTTCCTGCCACGCTCGAGAAGATCGCACCCGTGTCCGCGCCGGCGACGAACTCTCCCGACGCGGCCTTGATGATGTACGCCAGCGTCCACCCCGCGATGACGGAGTAGAACGAGAGGATCATCACCCCGGCCAGCACGCCGAGCCCGCCCACGACCACCCAAGCAGTTCCCGGAGCGAGAGCACGGAACGCGCCCACCGGGTTCCGTTGCGTTCGGCGTCCGATGACGAACTCCGCTAGCATGACCGGAGCGCCGATCAAGGCGACGGCGAGCAGGTATACGACGACGAACGCCGCTCCGCCGTTCGCGGACGTGATCGTTGGGAAGCCCCAGATGTTCCCCAGCCCGATCGCGCTACCGGCCGAGGCAAGGATGAACGCGAGCTTCGAACCCCACTGACCGCGAGCAGGACTGGCGCTCTCCATCGGCCCCTCCGTTCGGCTGGCTAGTAGTCGAGCAGCTTGCGAGCGGCTTCCAGCAGATCGTCCTTTCCGGGCAGGTAGTACTCCTCGAGCGGCGGACTGTACGGCACCGGCGTGTCCGGGGCGGTCACCCGGAGGATCGGCGCATCCAGGTACTCGAACGCTTTCTCTGCGATGGTGGCAGCGATCTCGCCTCCGAAGCCGCCGGTTCGGGGCGCCTCGTGGAGCACGATGGCACGGCTCGTCTTGGCGACCGAGCGCAGGACCGCCTCCTCGTCGAGGGGTACCAGCGTCCGGAGGTCCACGATCTCGACCTCGACCCCGTCCGCGGCCAGCGCCTCGGCGGCTTCGGTCGCCGTGTGGACCATGGCCGCCCACGTGAGGATCGAGAGGTCCTTCCCTTCCCGGTGGATCCGCGCCTTCCCGAGCGGCACGACGAAATCCTCGGCTGGCAGGTCTTCCTTGATCCGACGGTAGAGGAACTTGTGCTCCTGGAACACGACCGGGTCGTCGTCCCGGATGGCCGCCTTGATCAGCCCCTTCGCATCGTACGGGGTCGCGGGGCAAACCACCTTGAGGCCCGCGGTATGGGCGAAGTACGACTCTGCCTGCAGCGAGTGAAACGGCCCACCGTGCACGCCCCCACCTGCGGGTCCGCGCACGACGATCGGGGTTCCCTGCCCCCACCGATAGCGGTTCTTCGCAGCGACATTCGTGAGTTGGTCGAATCCGCAGCTGATGAAGTCGATGAACTGCATCTCGGCCACGGGCCGAAGGCCCATCATCGCCGCGCCCACAGAGGCCCCCACGATCGCCGCCTCCGAGATCGGAGTGTCGACCACGCGCCCTTCGCCGAAGCGCTCGAGGAATCCGTCAGTGACCTTGAACGCTCCCCCGTACACGCCCACGTCCTCGCCCAGGAGGAAAACGCGATCGTCCCCCTCCATCTCCTCCCACAGGCCCTGACGGATCGCCTCCAGGTAAGTCGTCGTCCCGCCTCTCTCCGGCGCGCTCACTGGCGGAACTTCGCGACCTCGATGGTGGCGCTGCCGTTCACGCCTGTGTACACGAGCCGCACGATGTAGGGTGGCATGGTCTCCTCTCCGGCCAAGCCGGTGCGCAGCGTAGCCGTACGCTCGACTCCGGCCTGAGTTAGCGTTATGACGGCTGAGTCCACTGCCGTGTCCACGAGATAGATCGAGAGCGCGCGGCTGTCGATGTGCGCGACCTGACCTTCGAGCAATTCTATTTCTTGCCGCCAGATCGTGTCGCCCGGGGTCCCACCGTATTCCTCTTCGCGATCGTTCACCGAAGCGCACGCGCAGACCACCAGCGATAGCACGGGCACCAGCACACGCGAAATCGGGATCATTTCACTATTTCCTTTGTGAAGTCGTGATAATTGGGATTCGCGTGAGGCCAGCGCGGAGTCGACCAAACGTCGTCCAGGGCAGTTCGTGGCTCGGGCATCGGCGCGTTCTCGGCCTCGTCCACTGCGGCATCGAGCTTTCGCTTGATACGGGCGTCGATCTGCTCGAGTTGCTCCCGGTCGACGACCTCCTGAGACAGGAGCCACTGCTCGTAGCGCGTCACCGGGTCCCGGGATTCCCAAGTCTGAAGCTCCTCTTTCGAGACATAGCGCTGATCGTCGTGCTCGGCATGGCCTTTGCGGCGGTAGGTCTTGACCTCGATCAATGTGGGGCCTTTCCCCGACCGCGCTCTCCCTACCGCTTCGCGCGCGGCGTCCCAGCAGGCCAGAACGTCGTTCCCGTCTACCTGCACACCGGCGCATCCATATCCCAGCGCGCGGTCGACCATGTTGCGATTTCCCATCTGCTTCTCGGTCGGCGTGGAATAAGCGTAGCAATTGTCCTCGGCTACGAGGATCACCGGCAGGCGCTGGGCACAAATGAAGTTCCACCCCTCATGCGCGGCGCCGGTCGAGAACCCGCCGTCTCCGATGTACACCAGGCAAACTGAATCCCTGCCCTGCATGCGGTTGCCGAGAGCCACTCCGCCCATCACCGGGATCATGTCGCCGAGCATCGAGACGGGACCGATAAAACCCTTCGACAGGTCTCCGAAGTGGATGTTGAGGTCCTTCCCCTTCGATGGGCCGGTCCCCTTGGCCATGTACTGTTTCAGGATGTCGACCGGCTCCGCGCCCTTGACGAGAATCGAGCCCAGGTTCCGGATCAGCGGGCTGACGTAGTCCCGTGGTTCCAGCGCGTACGCCGTCCCGACCGACTCGGCCTCCTGGCCGAGCGAGCGGTACACGCCTCCCACGACCTTCCCCTGGCGATAGAGATTCACCAGCCGCTCTTCGAGTCGCCGATTGAGCAGCATGTACCAGTAGAGATCCAGGAGCCTCGGGGGCTCGAGGGGAAGCCCTTCAGGCGCCACGATCTCCGGGGCCCCGACGGTCGTCGGCGAATCGCTCATGCGGGGAATCTGCCTCCGATTGCGGTTCGGGTTTCGGGCGCCAAGCTACGCGGGCATCGCGTCGCCGGCGAGGACGGCTTCCTCCGCCGCGCGGCGAACCGCTTCGGCCACGGCGAGGTGGGCCTCGCGATCCAGAGGGTCGGGGACGAGCTGGTCCTCCGGCGCCTCGGCAGCCAGCGTCTCGGCGGCGGCGATCAGCATCGCAGCGGTGAATCGGGGCGCACGCGCGTCGAGCGCGCCGCGGAAGAGTCCCGGGAACACACTCACGTTGTTGACCGATTTGCCGTCCGCCGCGACAGCCGCTCCGTGGGCGATCGCCACGACGGGCTCGATCTCGGGATCGGGGTTCGTGAGCGCGAGGACGATCTGGCCGGCGCGAACCGCGGTCGGCGGGATCAGGCCTCTTCTCCCCGTAGTGGCGATCACGATGTCTGCGGTCCGCATGATCTCTTCGAGCGTGGATCGGCGCCCGCCCAGCGATTCGAATCGTGCGTACGCCCGCTCGTCGACGTCCGTCCCGAGCGACTCGCGAACCCCCTTGCGAAGCAGGAGCTGTGCGATCCCCATGCCCGCGGCGCCCAGCCCGATCTGACCGACCACGCATTCGCCCAGCTCCCGGCCGATCTGACGGGTGGCTTTGAAGAGTGCCGCCAGCGTCACCACCGCGGTCGCGTGCTGGTCATCGTGGAGGACGGGCCGATCGAGCCGTCGGCGCAGGTCGTCCTCGACCTCGAAGCACGCAGGGGCGGCGATGTCCTCGAGCTGAATCGCGCCGAACCCGGGCGCGATCGCGGCTACGACCTCGGCCAGGCGAGCCGGGTCGGTTTCGTCGATCAGGATCGGAACGCCGGAGATCCCTGCCAGGTGCCAGAACAGCGCCGCCTTCCCCTCCATGACCGGGAGCCCCGCCAGCGGACCGATGTTCCCGAGACCCAGGATCGCGGTCCCGTTCGTGACCACGGCCACCGTGTTCCCGATGTTGGTGTATTCGCGCGCCAGCCGGGGATCGTCGCGGATCGAGAGGCAGACGCGCGCCACGCCAGGGGTGTAGATGTCCCTCAGCTGCTGCACGGAGGTGAGCGGGACTTTGGCGACCATCTCGATCTTTCCACCTCGATGACGGTCGAACACACGATCCGACTTGCCGATCACCCGAGTCCCCGGCAGTCCGTCGATGCGGTCGATCAGCGTCGTGTCGACCGCCTCGTCGAACTCGAGCGTGAGCTCCCAGACAGTCCGATGCTGGTCTCGGCGAACGGCGTTGAGATTCTCGATCAGGAGCCCCGACTCGCCCACGACCTGGAGCACGCGGGCGAGGCTGCCCGGCTTGTGCTCGGTCTCGACCAGGAGGATCTCGGGGATCTTCACATTCGGAGCCGTCGCCCCGCTTGGCGGATCAGTCGGGAGCCGCCCCGGGAGCTTCCCGAGTGACGACCAGCGTGGCGGAGTCGACGCCCGGGTATTCGACCACCCTGGCGGCGTACGGCTCCAGACGCAGCGCTTCGGAGAAGTTCTGGTTCCGCACGACCTCTACGGTTCCGACGTTGGACGTCCCGTCGGATGTCGCCAGTCGGATCGTGACCTCGGCGATCCGGTTCCCGGGTTCGACGTCGACGAGCGTGACCGATACTTGGTTCTCGAGGAGAGAGGCGGACTGGCCTTCCCGGAGGAAAACCTCTTCGCTGGGACCGGAACGGACCCGATCCGAGCGTTCGTTCTGGCGAATACCGCACGACGTCACGAGAGTTATTGTCAACGCGCAGACCCATACGTGCCTGACCCGGAGCATCCTGGGTGGACTCCTTCTGACGGGGGTGGCGCAGGGGCTGGCGAACGAACGGCCTTTCAAGATAACCGGACGACCCGCGCGCCGCTGCCCCCGGGGCCCCGGTCACACCTCAGTCCTCCGGGAACGGCGCCGTCCAGCTGTCGAACTGCATTCTCCAGGTGCCGTCCGCCTGCCGTCGCCAAACGACCAGGTACCGCCCGGCGGACTCGATCGGAGCCTCCTCGCGGAGTTGCCCCTGCTGTCTCCAGGTCCCGACCTCCATGGCAACGTCCCCGGTGATCACAAGTCGGTCCGTCGTCAGCGAGTGCTCGAGAGTTCGGAAGTCGGGGTTCCGCGGCGTCCAGAAAGCCAGGATCGCGTCGCGCCCGGTGACGAGCCGGCCGCTCGGGGGGATCAGCGTCGCGTCGTCCACGTACTGGGAGGCCATCCCGGCGGCGTCGCCTCGCTCGAGCGCGCGGCTGAAGGCGCTGGCGGATTCCGCGATCGCTGCCGCAGCGGCTGCGGAGTCCGCGACCTGTGCGCTAGCGGGTATCGCGATGGCCGTTGCAAGCAATGAGAGTGGAGCGAGCGAGATGAGTAATCGCTTCATGGTTCTCGCGGGATCGCCAGCGACACTTCTCCGGCGTCCGCTTCGGGCTGGCCACCGGACACGAGCGCGAGGTACACCACCACGCGGTACGCGCCGTCGGGTCGATCCTCCCCGAGGATGTCGGCGGCGCTGGCGGTACCCGTATCGAAGGTCTCGGCGCCGCCCGACTCGAGTCTAACGGTACGGAGGATCATCGTGCAGATCGCCCCGTCTCCCTGGTCCCAGACCGGCGCGCCATCGGCGTCGTAGACTCGCAGGAAGACCGGGCACCCGCCTACGTCGAAGGAGACGGGCCCATCGGACGGATTGGTGACCCGGAGCGTGCCGCGCAGCTGGACCGGGAACGACTCCATGACGGCGACGTCGGCCTCGAGGTCGAGAGTCCCCGCACCCGAAGCTGCCGTCGATGGGCCGGGCCCGCGCGTGGAGGCCGGGTCCCGTGGCTCCTCGGCGCATGCCGCCGCGAACGTCAGGATCGAGGCTGCCAGGACCCTGTGCAGCGTTGCGAGCGGTAGGGTCCTCATTCGCGTATAGTGCATCGGAAGCCCGGGATTGGCCAATTCCGGATGAACGTAGGGCGCCTTCGAAGCGTCTGTCGTTCGAATCCACAGCTATCGCCGTACCATCCATCAAGGAGCTCCGCCATGACGATCCGCCGCCTGCGCGCCCTTGTATCGGCGCTCGCGCTCGCCTCCACTCTGACGGCGCTCGCTGCGCCTCTGGCGGCCCAGTCCATCCCGCCCGCCTCGACCGAGCTCCGCTACCGTGTGGAGCTCGGCGATCAGATGGACGACCGGTTTCGGGTCGTGCTCACCGTTGACGGTCTGACGGAAGAGAGCGCTGTGCTCCAGTTCGCCGCCACCGCTCCGGGAACCTACCAGATCATGGACGTGGGCCGCTTCGTCGAGGATCTACGGGTGACCGACGCAGCGGGTCGGGAGATTCCCGTCGAGCGCGTCTCGACGAACCAGTGGCGGATCAGCGCTCCTGCGGACGCGCGCGAGATCGCGTATCGCATCGCGGAGACATTTGACACGCCGGTCGAGGAGCACCCGGTCTATCCCATGGCGGGCACCTCGATCGAGGCCGACCACATGCTCTTCAACGCCCACGCGGTGCTCGCGTTCCCGACCGGCATGCAGGACGCGCCCGTCCGGCTCGAGCTGTCCGTCCCCGAGGGGTGGACGGTGGGTACCGCCCTCCAGAAGGACGCATCGGGGAGCTACGTCGCCGAGGACTACGACTTCCTCGTCGACTCGCCGATCCTCGCGGGCAGCACGCTGACGGTCGCGAGAACCGATGTTGGCGGCGCGTCGGTCGAGATCTATACGTACGCGAAAACGGGCGAGATCCGCTCCGACATGCTGCTCGAGTCGATGGCGGCGATGCTGAACGCGTCCGCGGACTTCCTCGGCGGGTTGCCGGTCGACCGCTACGTCTTCCTCTATCACTTCGAGGACCCTCCCAAGCAGGGCGTCGCGTACGGCGCCTGGGAGCACTCCTACTCGAGCGAATACGTGCTGCCTGAGGCGCCGTGGTCGGGAGCCTACGGCGACGCGATCACGGACATAGCGGCGCACGAGTTCCTGCACATCGTGACACCGCTGAACATCCATAGCGAGATCATCGAGCACTTCGATTTCGAGACCCCTGTTCCGTCGCGCCATCTGTGGCTGTACGAGGGCGTCACCGAGTGGGGCTCGCACATGGTGCAGCTCCGCGCGGGGCTCAAGCCGCTGGACGCGTATCTCGTGGAGATGGCGCAGAAGATCGCCGCCGACCGGTCCCAGTTCGATCCGACCTATCCGCTCGAGAGGCTGGCGCTGACGTCCTATGGTGACGAGGGGCAGGCGCAGTACGGGAACATCTACATGCGGGGGGCGCTGGTGGCTGGGCTCCTGGACATCCGGCTGCTGGAGCTCTCGAGCGGCGAGATGGACCTGCAGGACCTGCTGCTCGCCCTCATGGATCGGTACGGCAAGAGCCAGCCGTTCGACGACGCCAGCTTCCACCAGGTGGTCGTAGAGCTGACGTTTCCCGAGATCGGCGATTTCCTGCAGAAGTACGTAGTGGCCGCCGAGCCGCTCCCCATCGCCGAGTACTACGGCAAGCTGGGGATCGACTATGACCCCGCGGGGCCGAGCTTCACGGTCCGGGAGAACCCGACGGCTGAGCAGGCAGCCCTGCGCGCGGCATGGATGGAGAGCCGCGCCCCGCGGCCCGCCTCTCGCTGACGAACCGCAGGCTATCGAATCGTCGACGACGGCTCAGTGCGCCGACTTCCGCTTCCCCGCCTTGACCTCCTCTCGCGCCCGCTTGTGGGCCTCGTAGTTTTCGATCCAAGGCTTGCGCGCGAAGTAGGAATCGGTCAACTCCTTCACCTTCGGTGACAGCAGGATGAGCGCCAGCAGGTTAGGCAGGATCACCACGCCCAGGAACACGTCACCGAGCGCCCAGATCGCGGCCAGGGGGACGACCGCACCGATGAAGTGCATGATCACGTACACGACCTTGTATGGCACGATCGCGCTCTTGCCGAAGAGGTAATAGGCGCACCTGTCGCCGTAGTAGGACCACGAGATCGCGGTCGAGATCGCGAACAGGGCGACCGACAGGAGCACGATGAAGTCGCCCCAGGTACCCGGAAGCCCGTGCTCGAATCCCAGCATCGTGAGCGGGGCTCCGCTCTCCACCGCCGGACCCCAGAGCGTGGTGAACTCCTCCCCGTCCGCGGAAGTGGCGACCCCACGACGCGGATCGATCGAGCCCGAGAACGGCTGCGTCATCTCCGCATCCTCGTAGAGCTCGGTCAGCGCGACCTCATGCCAGGCGATCATCGGGGAACCTGGCGCGGTGGACGTCGGTCGGCCGGCCTCGAACGCGAGCGCTTCGCCTGGCGTCGCGACACCGCTGTATCCTCCGCGCTCGTTCTGGGACACGTACGACATGTCGCCGCCACTCAGCGAGATTTGCGTCGTGACCGTGTCGTCCCACACGCCGGTGTTGATGATCACGAGCGCCGTCATCGTGCAGATCACGATCGTATCGATGAAAGGCTCCAGGAGCGCGACCACACCCTCGGACACCGGCTCGTCGGTCTTCGCGGCCGCGTGGGCGATCGGCGCCGAGCCCTGCCCTGCCTCGTTCGAGAACAGCCCACGGCGGACGCCCCACATCATCGTCGTGAGGAACACTCCCAATCCGGTTCCCGCGATTCCCGCCGTGGGGTTGAACGCCTCGCGGAAGATGAGTCCGAGGCTGGGAATGAAGGTCTGGTAGTTGACGATCAGGATGAACGCCGCCCCGGCGACGTAGATGACCGCCATCAGCGGCGCCAGCACCGCCGTCACGCTCCCGATCCGTCGGATCCCGCCGATGATCACCGAGAAGACGAGGAGCGAGGTCACGAGACCCGTGATCCAGACCGGCACCCCGTACGTCGTTTCCATAGAGTCCGCGATCGTGTTCGCCTGGATTGCGTTGCCGGTCATGAACGCGGTGGTTCCCAGCAGCACCGCGAACAAAATGGCCATCGGCCTCCACTTGGGACCCAGCCCGCGCTCGATGTAGTACATCGGGCCCCCCGCCACCGTCCCTTCCCACTTGGTCGGGTCCTGATCGGGCCCCGTCACGCTGCGGTAATGTTGAGCGAGCGTGACTTCCGTGAACTTCGTCGCCATCCCCAGAAACGCGGTCACCCACATCCAGAACAGCGCTCCCGGACCGCCCCAGTGGATCGCAATCGCTACGCCCGCGATGTTCCCGATCCCCACGGTGGCCGAGAGGGCGGTCGTCAGGGCCTGAAAATGGGAAACGTCACCGGGCTCGTCGGGGTCGTCGTACTTGCCGCTCGTCACCGCGAAGCCGTGGCCGAGCCGGCGAAGCTGGACGAAACCCAGGTATAGAGTCAGCCATACCCCTGTCCCGATCAGCGCGATCACGACGATCGGCAGGAGCTCACCGCCGAAGCGGAATCCGGTGCCCCAGACGATCCCATCCAGGTAATCGACGATCCGCTCGAAGGTTTCCATTCCGTCTCCCTAGCAGGTGGTCAAGGTTGCAGGGCGTTCAAAATGGCTCGGCACCCACCTTCGGTGGGTACCCGAGGCGCGCGACGAGTGGATTCCGAGGCGTACGATCTGTACACCGCAGGAAGACAGGAGGAGCGGAAACCCGCAGGACCCACTTCGTGGGTACCCCCCATTTTCAACGCCCTGCTAGTAGAGTTCGGCGATCATGCACCTCGCGCTGCCGCCGCCGTGCGTCTCGATCGTGGTGAGGTCCGCGTGGACGAGATCCGCCCGAGAACCGAGAAGGTCGCGCTGTTCGTCGGTGAAGGCCCGGAAGGCCCGGTCGGACATCACGACCAGCCTTTCGCCCTTGTCACTCTCCAGCTCCAGCACGTTTCCACAGAACGCCTCCATCTGTTCCAACGAGATGTCGATCGTCTCGTGTCCACTCTCGGCCAGCGTGGCCAGGAGTTCCGGGCGCTCGAGCGAATCGATGGCTTCCACGCACAGGACCGCCCAATCGATCCCCACGCTCAGAACGACATTCGTGTGATAGATCGGGCGATCCGCGGCGTCGGTGGCCCGGAAGATAACGGGTTCATATCCCATCCGCTCCGCCCACTCTTCAACGAGACGCCTGTCGGTGCGCGGCGACTCACTTGCATACACGATCCGTGCACGCTCGTCAATCACGAGACTGCCGGTCCCTTCCAGGTACCGTCCCTCTTCTTCGGACGCGGTCAGATCGACGACGAGCGGGTAGCTGCCCCGCAGCGAGGCGACGATCTCCGCCCGCCGCTCGAGGCGCCGGCTCGGCGCCATCATCGGATACAGGACGAGCGTTCCGCCGGCATGGGTCGAAAACCAGTTGTTGGGGAAAACGGCGTCCGGCGACTCGCGGTTGGCCGCCGCCGCCCGCCAAACCACCTCCACACCGCGCGCTTCCAGAATCTCGCGCAGGCGGGCGAACTCCTCGCGGGCGGCGATCTCGATCGCCTGCGGCGACTCGTCGCCGGGGGGGCGCTGGAAGGCGTTGTCGGCGACCGTCTCGGGGTTCGAGCGGAAGCCGACGGGCTCGATCATGAGGACGCGGCGCGCCGGCATGCGCCGCAATCTAGCAGCGCGCCGGCGTCGACCGTCAGGGCAGGTACTCGGGCGGGATCGGGCCGGCGCCGCTCTCTTCGTCCCACGCGATCCCGGCGATCCACCACCGCTCGCCGTCATGGACGAGCTGGAAGCTGTTGATCCCGCGGCCGAGGATCTGGTCCGATCGCCAGAAGTGCTTCTGGTAGGTGCTGAAGACGTGCGCGACGTCGCCGTAGCGAACGACCTCCGCCGAGACCTGCTCCTCCTGGAACCCCCGGTCGTTCTCCCCGCCCAGGGGCGGAGTCACGCCGTCGATCCAGACGATGAACTCCTCCGGCGACAGCACGTCGAACGCTCCCTGGCGCTGTTCCGTGTTCGGGACGAGGCGGGCCTCGGGAAGGAACAGGGAGCGGAAGCGCTCCCAGTCGAACGGCTGGCCGGGCTCGCGCGCGATCGCCGCGTACGCGGCGAGCACGATCGCCTCGGGGCTCTCGACGTCGGAAGCTCGCGGGCCCGTCTGAGCGACGGCGGAAGCGGCGGCGCATAGGAACGCGAGCGCGAGGACGGCGGTCCGGATCATCGTCCCTCCTTGATTTCGGGTCGGAGCGGCGCTCCGCCGAGCTCCTCGGCGGAGGCGTCCATCATGGCCGCCAGGCGGTCGGCGTCCAACCAATTCCCGCGGGCCATGACGCCCGCGATCCTACTCGTGTTCGCGATCGAGGCCAGCGGATCGGCGTCCAGGATGACGAGATCTGCACGTTTACCGACCGCGATCGTCCCGAAGTCCGGATTCCCGTCGCCGAGCCATGCGGCTGGTGTCGCGGTTCCGGCGCGAAGCGCCTCCCACGAGGTGAGCCCTGCGTCCGACAGCGCCTGGAGCTCCCGGTGGAGCGTGAAGCCATAAAGGAGCATCCACTCTGGCGAGTCGGAGCCCGCCATGATCGGCGCGCCGGCGTCGGCCAGCGCGCGTATCACCGCGCTCCTCAACGCGACGAATCGCCGCCGTCGCTCTTCGCTCGGGAGTCTCTCCCGGAACTGTCGATGGCCGAGGAGGAGTTCGTCCCGGACCTCGGGCGACACGAAGCGGACATCGGGGCTCTCCAGTATCGCCTCGTCGCTCCGCAGCTCCCCGAACGCGGTCACGAGGAAATGCTGGGTCGGAGTGCTCCAGACGCCCGCGTCCGCCACCGCCCGTGCGAGCGCCGGGATCCGGCTCTCGTCGGCATGGTCCAGGCTCTCCCATCCCTCCGGGCGCCAGACTCCGAGCCCGCTGATCCCGTGCGTGACCGGCGCACCCTCGAGGGCCAGGGCCTCCAGATACTCGTCCAGATGCTCGATCTGTATGCCCGCCTCGAGCGCGCGGTCGAGCCCGACATCGGGGCCGACGTGGCCGATCACCCGCAGCCCGACCTCGTCCGCCGTCCGTACGACCGCGTCGAACACCTCGCGCGAGATCAGGAACGTCAGCTTCACGAAGTCGTACCCCGCAGCCGCGATCTCGCGTACGGCGGCCTCCGCCTCGTCGCCGTTCGTGACGGCACGGCCGTTGAAGACGGCGCCGAACGAGCGGCCCGCGAGTTGGGGCCCCGCCACCCACAGATCCGGTCCGAGCAGACGGCCATCCGCGATCCGCTCGCGAAGCTCGAGGTGACCGGGTCGCCCGATCGGGATCCGCGCGGTCGTGACACCGTTCGCCAGGATCACGGCGAGTTCCGCCGGTGCGTGGCGCTCCGCGATCCGGTCGTCCGAAAGGAGATGCGCGTGCATGTCGACGAGCCCCGGGATCAACCACTTGTCGCGCGCGTCGATGACCATCGCCCCGTCCGGCACGGACGTTCCGGCCGCGGGTCCGAGCGCTTCGATCCGGTCGCCGCGCACCACGACCGTATAGTCCCGAAGAACCCGCTCGGTGTCCATCGGAATCACGTCGACATGGACGATCGCGATGGCGTCCACCGTCTTCACGACCGGCGGTGGCACGGGGATCGCCAGGGCGACCGCAGCCAGAATCGGCGCGCCGATCACTGGATCTCCTGACCCGCGTACGCCTCGGCTACGGCCTGAAGGCGGCGGTCGATCTCGTCGCGAGCCAGCCATCGACCCGCGACCATGACACCCTCGATCGAATCCACGTTCCCCACGTCATCGAGCGGGTTGGCTCGAAGGAGCACGAGGTCCGCCCGCTTGCCGGGCGCGACGGTACCGAAATCGTCCTCGTTCGCGAAGTACTCGCCCACGTTCCGTGTTCCGCTACTCAGCACCTCATACGGCGACATGCCGGCCTGGGTCATTCGCCGGATCTCGCGGTGGAGCGAAAAGCCGGGAACGCTGAACTGTTGCGGAGCGTCGGTCCCCATGAGGATCCGGACTCCGCCGTCGTGGAGCGCTTCGAGGATCCGCAGCCGCGCGGCGATCAGCCGGCGGCTCTCCGCGAGATCGAAATCCGGCTCGGCCAGCCGCTGCTCGTGGATCGAGATCCACTGCCGGACCTGCTCCGGCGGCGCGTAGCGGAGCTCGGGAAGCGTCCTCAGGCTGTCGAGGCCCGCGGTTCCGTACAGGGTCTCCCAGAGGACCTGCGTAGGGACGATCCACACGCCGGCCTCGCGCGAGATCTCCACCAGCTCGGCGAGCGCCGTCTCGTCGAGGGCGCCCTCGAACGTGCCGAGCTCCTGCTCGTAGCCGTCGATATGATCGAACGTCTCCTGGCCCATCTCGATCGCGTGGCGGAGTCCTACGGCCTCGGGCACGTGACCACCGAAGCGCATCCCGGTCTCGCGGGCAGCGCGCGCCATCGCGTCGTATTGCTCGAGCGTCAGGCCCGGATGGACCTTGAGCAGATCCCACCCCTCGGCCGCCTGCTGCCGCACACGCGCGTCCGCCTGCTCCGGCGAGCTGACCGATTGTCCGCTGAACGACGGGCCGGCCAGATAGAGGTTCGGTGCCACGATCTCCCCCCGCGTCGCGCGCGCCTTCAGGTCCAGCTGCCCTGGGTGACCGAGCATGCCCCGGACGGTCGTGATTCCGTTGGCCACGTAGAGGAAGAGGACGGCCTCGATGTGCTGCGCAGGCGCCTGGGGCGGTGGGATGTGGCCGTGCATCTCGGCGAGCCCCGGCATCAGGAACCTGCCGTCCCCCTCGATCCGGAGCGCGCCGGCCGGCACTGGAGTCGTGGCGACGGGCCCCATCGCGACGATCCGCCCTCCGTCGACGACGACCGTCTGGTCGGCCAGCACGCGCTCGCTGTCCATCGGCAGGACGTCGACGCCGACGAACGCTTGCACGGTGTCCGGCGAGGCCGCCCCGGAGTCGGGCGCCGCGTCCGCGCAGGCAGGAAGGCCGATGAGGAGCGGAAGCAGGGCGATCGCGAAACTGCCGCGCACGGAGGCACTCCTTTCGAGCGGGGAACCGGAAAGCCGGGGGCGCCCGGCGGTACACGAGGGAATACGCCGCCCAAGGCCTTTCCGTTCAAGCAAGATCGCCGCGCCTGGTCGACGCGACCGCCGCTCGGTACGATTCGACCCAGCCCCTCTCCTCGGCTCAATACGTTGCGAGGCCCCTCATGCGCGCGCTCCTCAAGGTCACGTTCCTCCTCTCCCTACTGTCGGTGCCGGCTCGCACGCCCGCGCAGGAGGCCACACAGGTTCCGGACGAAGCGGACATCCCCAAGCCGGTTCCGGCGGAGATTTCGCTAGCCGGGGCGGAGCGGCCCGACATCGCCCGGTTCCTCAACGTCCGGTCCGCATCCGCACCTTCGCTCTCCCCCGATGGCGGCCGGCTCGCCTTCCGCACCTCGCTCACGGGCCAGCCACATCTGTGGGTCGTGAACGCGACCGGGGGTGGGCCGCATCAGTTGACGTTCGGTGAGTCGGTGACATTCCACGCGTGGTCTCCCCGCGGCGACTGGTTCGTCTACGGGTCGGATCGCGGGGGCAAGGAGCGTGAGGGGTTCTGGCTGATCTCTCCCGATGGAACCAGGGAGCGCGAACTGCTTCCGCCATTCGAGGCGTTTCGGGTCTTCGGCGGATTCACCCGAGATAGCCGTCACATCTTCTATTCCACGACGCAGCGCACGGGGGTCGAATTCGACATTCATCGGCTCGACGTCGAGACCGGTGAAGACGTCGAAGTTCTCTCAGGGCGACGCGGCCTCTACGTCAGGTCGATCGCTCCCGACGGCTCCAGGATAATCCTCTCGGAAAGCCGGGGTGAGGACGCGAACGACGTTCTCCTCTTCGATGTCGCGACGGGAGACGTCGACATCCTGTTCGCACCCGACGATCGAGCCGGCTACGTCGCCTTCGCCTGGCAACCCGACGCCGGCGGTTTCTAAATGTCGACGGACCAGGACCGCGAGCATTACGGCCTGGCGCGCTACGACATCGGAAGCCGGGCATTGGATTGGGTCGAGGCGCCGGACAGGGACGTGGTGCCACCGTGGCGGCGATTTCCGTGGTCGGCCCAGTGAACCGGGAGTCTCGGCCCGTTCGCCGACAACTTAATGCAATACTTTATATATGCTGTACATATCGTTGTAAGTAAAGCGGTTATTTGAATGACAAAGGCATTCAGAATCGATCTTGGCGCCGCCCTCGCGATCCTCACCTTCGGGGCGGTCCTGCGGACGATCCAGCACGCGGCCCAGGGGTCGATGTGGCTGGACGAGCTCGCGATCGCCGTGAACGTCGCCGGCAGGGACCTCGGGGGCCTCCTCTTCCGGCCGCTCGACGAGGGCCAGGTGGCGCCTCCCGGGTTCCTCGCCCTGGAGAAGCTGGGCGGGGTGCTCCTCGGCCATGACGAGTACGGGCTCCGGCTCTTCCCGTGGCTCTGGTCCCTCGCCGCGCTACCGCTCTTCTGGCGCGTCTCTTCCCGATTCGTCAGCGGCCCCGAGATCGCCGCCGGCCTTCTCGCCTTCGCGGCGAGCCCCGCGCTCGTGTGGTACGCGGGAAACGCGAAGCAGTACTCGGGCGATGTCGCGGTGACACTGCTGCTCCTCTTCTTTTCGCTCCGCCTCGCCGAGGGGCGGATGGGACAGAGGGAAGCCGCGCTCGCGGGAGTGGGTGGCGGTCTCGCCATACTGGCCGCCCAGCCCGCGGTCCTCGTGGCGTTCGGGCTATGCGTCGTCCTAGGATGGGGGAGGCTTCGGGCAAGGGAATCGCTCGGTCCCGTCCTGGCGCTTGGCGCCGGCTGGGCGGCTGGCGCGGCGCTCGTGACAGCGGCCGGGATCCTCATCGTCGCGCCAGCGACGCTGGCCCAGATGCAACGCGCCTGGACCAACGATTTCTTCCCGCTGTTCCCTCCGGAGCTGCGCACCCTGTCCTGGCTTCCGCTCCACCTCTATTGGATCCTGGGCCACCTGCTCCTCTACATCGTCCCGAAGTCCCTTCCTGAGGTCGGATTCGTCCTCTTGTTCTGCGCCCTGAGCCTGATCGGAGGGTGGTCGCTCGTGAGGCGGCGATCGGCCGCGGGGGCCATCCTCGCAGTTCCCCTCGTCGTGGCCGTGCTCGCGTCCGCTGTCCATGTGCTGCCCGTTTCCAAGCGGGTGTCGCTGTTCGTCGCGCCGACGCTCCTCGTGATGGCGATGGCGGGAGCGTCCGAGATCCGGGCCCTTCTTCCGGCCCGAGCGCGCACCGGCGCTGCGCTGGCCCTGCTCGCGTTGTTCGCGATGCCCGCCGGCGCGGTCGTCCTGCTCGCGCCACCGCCGTACCGGGCCGAGGAATCCCGGCCCGTCCTGGACGAGCTCGCCCGGCGCTGGCGCCCTGGGGATGCGGTCTACGTGTACGGATCGGCGTCTCTCGCGATGCGCTTCTACGGGCCGCCGGTGGAGTGGATCGAGGGCTCGATCGACCGCGCGGACAGCAGGACGTACTTCCGGGAGATCGATCGGATCCGCGGCCGGCCGCGCGTCTGGCTCTTCATCACGCACAGCTTCCCCTGCGAGCCTGAGGCGATCCGCTCGTATCTCGAGTCGATCGGAACCGAGCTGAACCGGATCGAGGATCCGTTCGGCCTGGTCGGTCAGCGGGCTGCGACCGCCTATCTGTACGACCTGAGCGACCCGGATCGGCTCGCGCTGGCCGACGCGGAGACCCATCCGTACGTGAGCGCGACGCGGCTGTCTCGCGTGAGCGTCGAAGGCTGCGGCTATGGCCGCGAGCCCGGCCAGCTCCCGTTTTAATCCTCGGCAACGACCTCGGCGGAGCGGATCCAGTCGAGATCCGGAAACTCCCGCTCCAAGTAGGCGTTCCCTTCACGCTGGATGCGGCCCTGGTCAGGCCCGCGGCCGCGCGGCGCGCCTTCGCCGTAGCCCGAATGGAGGGAATCCACTACGTCCATGCCCGCCACGACCTCGCCGATCGGCGAGAACCCCATCCCGTCGAGCCGCGAGTTGTCGCCGTAGTTGATGAATAGCTGAGTGGTGCGGGTGCCCGGGCCCGCGGTGGCGAACGACACCCGCCCGCGCGTGTTGGTGGAAGCGACCGGATCATCCTCGATTCGGGCGCTCTGCCACTCCGAGGCCACCTTCGGGTCACCCGCGATTCCGAACTGCGCCATGAACCCGTCGATGACGCGGAAGAACCTCACGCCGTCGAAGAAGCCGGCTCGAGCGAGATTGTAGAATCGGTCGACACCGCGCGGGGCCCATTCGCGCCGGGCTTCGACGACGAACTCCCCGGCGGTGGTCTCGAAGCGGACGCGAAAGCTCTCGGGTGCTGTCTCATTCATGGCGGGATTCTCCGGCTGAAGAAGCAGTGAGTGTCGATCCGGCACAGTGGCGCAAGCCGCCACGAGCGCCGCGAGCGGCAGGAACCAGCATCTCATGGAAGCGGCGCGACGAGGAGCGTGACTTCGTAGTCCTCCGGGTCCGGTGGAGAGTCCGGCGAGCGGGCGGGCCTCAGCTCGACCAGCTCGAGCGCGTGACCCGCGGCCGCGGCCCGCCGCGGCTCCCGGCCGGTGTGGAGCGTCAGGGTCGCGGTCCCCTCCTCGCCGTCGATCTTGAGGACGACCGCGGCGTTCCCCGGCGGGGCGCACTCCGCGCGAGAGGCGCACCGCGAGTCCTCCGTCACGCGGTCGAACGTCACCCGGAACTCCCCGCCCACGCTGGCGCGCTCGTCGAGCGAGAGGTCGAACGGCTCCTCGTACGTCGCCTGGACGGCGGATTCCGCCGGGCCCCCCGCCTCTCGGCAGGCGACCGTCGCCAGGGAGATCGCGATCAGCAGACGCCGTCGGGACGGAAGGCCGGCGATCACTCGCCGGTCGCGGGCCGCTGAGGGACGAACCGGACGACCTCGTTCCGCACGGGCGGCACGGTCCTCAGATAGTCGTAGATCGCCCCGAGGTCCTCCTCGTTCATCCGGGAGTATGCGAGCCACGGCATCGGCGACAGCCGCGCGCCGGCAGCCGGGGACCCGCCGCTCCGGCGCGCCTTGAACGCGCCCACGAACCGCTCACGCGTCCAGGCGCCGATCCCCGACACGCTGTCGGGCGTGATGTTCGCGGTCCGAGCAACCCAGCCGTCGCCGGTCGGGAACTCGTTGCCGCCCGAGAGCTCGCGACCCGGAAGGGGTGTCCCGCGATCGTCCATGGGCGAATGACAGTCCCCGCAGCTCGCCGCGCTGACCAGGTACCGCCCCCGCTCCACCGCCCCGCTGCCCGGCTCGGCCGGATAGGGTCCCGCGGGCCCCGGCATCATGCGGATGATCAGGTTCATCGGGAAGTTCAGCTCCCGCTCCGGCACGTCGTCGGGGCGGCGCGAGAGGGTCCGCACATAGGCGACGATCGCCTGCAAGTCGCGCTCGCTCAACGTGCGATAGTTGAAATACGGCATGAGCGGGAAGAGCGGCGATCCGTCGCGCGACACGCCATCCCGGAGCGCCCGGACGATCTCGCCGTCGGTCCACTCTCCGAGCGCGGTCGGCGTGATGTTCTTCGCGTACAGGGTGCCGGCGGACCCGAGCGGGAACGGCTCGCCTCCCTCTCCGATGCGGGCGGGATCGACGCGCGCCCCGAACGCCCCGCGCTCGTGCGGGCTGTGGCACACCGCACACGCCGCCACGCTGTGGAACAGATACTCGCCGCGGGCCAGGAGCTCCGGCGTGGCGCGGATCTCGATGTCCGGCGGGTCATCCGTTCGTGGATAGGCCACTCCCAGGTAGACGAGCCCGGCGAGCACCACGACCGCGAGCCCGGTCACGAGCCAGAGAACGATGCGCAGCGCCTTTCGCATGGGCGGCCTCCGCCACGGAAGGGATCGATCGAAGGGGGGCGGGAGAATCTCTGGAGCGAGAATCGGCGGCGCAACCTCGCCGGTCAGCGCGGGAGTCCCAGCAGCCGCGGGACCCGCCGTCGATACCGATCGTAGGCTTCCCCGTAGCGCTCGATCAACCAACGCTCCTCAGCCAGCGGCGCGAGCAGCAAGCAGAGCGCGCCGCCTGCCGCCACCGCCGCGACGCGCCAGGAATCCGCCACGAGAACGACCCCGAGCGCCATCATGATGTCGCCCAGGTACTGGGGGTTCCGGGTCCAGCGGTAGGGCCCCGCCGTCGAGAACACCCCGCCCCTCCCGGACGAGGTGCGACGCCCGAGCGTCCGGACTCCCCAGTCGGCCAGGCCGGCCCCCAGCGCCAGAACCGCCGCGCCGGCGAGGATCCAGCCCGGGTGGTCGAGGACCCAACCGCCGTAGTCGAGGACGGCGAGAAGGAGACCCGCCGCGCAGGCCGCTACTGTGAGCCCCCACATCCAGGCGAACGCCCGCGTCGACCCTTGGGGAGGTGGCCATAGCCGGAGGCCGGGCCGCGCGATCGAGACCAGGAGAGAGAGAAGGAGGAGCGCTTCCGCGAAGAGCCCGCCCGCCAGGAGCCAGTCCACGCTATCGATCTCCGGCTGGTGCGACCCCGCGGGTCAGTCGGGCTCGACCTCGAACGTCGCCACGTAGTCGCCGGGGTCGATCGGCTCTCCGGACGGATACGGCGCCAGGGAGGCGAGCGAGATCCGGATCCCCGCGAACTCGATCCGCCGCGGCTCGCTGGTCGTGTTCAACAGAACGTCGCGCGCGTCGGATGGCGTCGAGAGCGTCAGCGCGACTTGGCCGTTCCCGACCCAGACGCACACCACGTTCGACGGACAGCGGGAGTCCTCCGTCACGTCACGGAACTCGATCGTGACCCGGGTGCCGGGGACGACGGCTTCTCCCCCCACCGGGAGCGAAACGGTCTGAGCCGAGGGCGAGGGGTTCCCCGGACCGGTGGGGCCGGTGCGCCCCGAAGAACACGCCGCCAGAGCGGCTACGACGATGGCAAGAGCAGGTCTACGCATCTTCCCCCGATTCTATCCCGTCCGGCGTTTACGGTCCATCGGACGCGCAGGTTCCTTCCAGGGGAACCTCATCAGAAGTGGATCGCGTGGCCGTGGACGGCGTGGGCCGCTTCGTGGACGGCCTCCGCCAGCGTGGGGTGCGCATGGATCGTCTGGATCAGCTCCTCGACCGTACCCTCGAGCCGGAGGACCGCGCCTGCCTCGGCGATCAGCTCGGTCGCCTTGTATCCCACGACGTGGACCCCCAGCACCTCGTCGTATCCGCCCTCCGCGACGATCTTCACGAAACCGCTCGTGTGGCCGGCGATCTTCGCACGCCCGCTCGCCACGAACGGGAATTTCCCCACCCGCACGTCGTGACCCGCCTCACGGGCGCGCGCCTCCGTCAGACCTACACTAGCGACTTCGGGATCGCAGTACGTGCAGTTGGGAGTCTCGCCATACGGCACGGGACGCACGTCGCGGCCCGCGATCCGCTCCACCACCATCACGCCTTCCATCGAAGCCACGTGGGCTAGCCACGGCGTCGGGATCACGTCGCCGATCGCATAGACCCCACGCTCCGACGTTTCGCACCACTCGTCCACCTGCACGTAGCCGCGATCCACCCGTACGTTCACGGTCTCGAGGCCGATGCCGTCGCTTACCGGGGCGCGGCCGATCGCGACCAGGAGCCTCTCGACTTCGATCTCGCCCCCTTTCTCCCCCTCGAGTGCGACCCGCACGCCGCCGGGAGACCGTTCCGCGCGGGCGAGCATCGTCCCCGTCCGGACGTCGATGCCACGCTTCGCGAACGCCTTTCCGAGCTCTCCCGAGACCTCCTCGTCCTCGATCGGCAGGAGCCGCGGCAGCGCCTCGACCAGCGTTACCGTCGTTCCGAAGTGGTCGTAGATCGAGGCGAACTCGACGCCAACCGCGCCCGCGCCGACGATCGCCATCGACGCGGGGATGGAACCGAGCTCGAGCACGTGATCAGAGGACAGGATCCGCTCGCCGTCAAACGGCGCCGCTCCGACTGCGCGCGGCACCGAGCCGGTCGCGATCACGATATGACGTGTGTCGAGCGTGCGCGGGACTTGACCCGACGCGCCTTCTGCGTCCACCACGACCTTCCGCGGGCCATCGATCCGCCCCCAGCCGGTCACGACCTCGACCCGCTGCTTCCTCAGGAGCCCCTTAACGCCCCCGGCGAGCTGCTGAACGATGCCACGCTTTCGCTCCTGCACGCGATCCCAGTCGACCGCGATCTCGCCTCCAACGCGCAGACCGAAGTCCCCGGCGTGGAGCAGATCCTGGTAACGAGCGGCGTTCTCGAGCAGGGCCTTGGTCGGGATGCAGCCGCGGTGTAGGCAAGTCCCGCCGAGGAAAGGATCGCGCTCCACGAGCGCGGTCTTGAGACCCAACTGGCCGGCCCGGATGGCGGCCACGTAGCCACCGGGACCGCTCCCGATCACGACCACGTCGAAGGTCGCGGCGGTCACTCCCCAATCTCCCCGGTGTCGAACTCGAGCGCCGCGGAGTTGATGCAGAAGCGGGCGCCC
This sequence comes from Gemmatimonadota bacterium, assembly GCA_025931135.1. GTDB lineage: Bacteria > Gemmatimonadota > Gemmatimonadetes > JACCXV01 > JAHWKZ01 > JAICNR01. The sequence goes on from JAICNR010000001.1 coordinate 59,078, forward strand.
TCCGGCCCGGGACCGTCGTCGAAGACATGTCCGAGGTGGGCGTCGCACGCCGCGCAGGTAACCTCGGTCCTGCGCATCCCGTGAGAGAGATCCGCCCCGCTGTCGACCCGGCCGCCGTCGATCGGCCGGGTGAAGCTGGGCCAGCCCGATCCGGAGTCGTACTTGTCCTTAGAATCGAACAGCGGAGCGCCGCAACAAACGCAGTTGTAAACGCCGTCCGCGTGATGATCCGCGTACTTGCCGGTGAAAGCGGGCTCGGTGCCCTTCTGGCGCGTGATCCGATACTGCTCGGGAGTGAGCGTATCGCGCCACTCGCGGTCGGACTTCTCGATCTTCTCGTTCATAGATGCCTCCGTGATCAAGGGCGGGTTCGGAGGCTCAATATGTCCCGCGGATCAGGACTCCGGCGAGAGGACCGCCTCGAGGCGGACGGGGACGACGTGGCACTCGCCCTCCTCGACTTCCACGTCTTCGCGGACCCAGCTTCGGAAGCCCGGCTTGTCGACTGTCACCGTATAGGTCCCGGCTCGCTCCCAGGCGCCGACCAGCTGGTCGAAGAAGGGCTCGAGCTCGGCTACCTCTCCGCGTTCGTCCACGGCTCGGCCATCCGCGTCGTCCGCGGGCAGCGTCTGCCCGCTCTCCCGACGCAGATCGACGGTGATCCCGGCAACCGCCTCTGTCGTACAGGCGCCCGGCCCGAACGAGTCGTTGCAGGCGCTCGCCAGAACGAGAGCCGCGACCGGCAGCGCTGCCCCCGGGCTCATTCCGCTCCCCGCGCCGGCGTGGGCTCCGCGCCTCCCCCCAGGTCGAGAAGCTTCTCGACCTCGTAGGCGATCTCCTCGTCGACGGCCGCCAGCCGATAGTCGATCCGGATCGTCGTGGGAAGGCCGAGGTCCTCGTCGTACCGGACCTCGATCGATTC
>JAICNR010000191.1 GCA_025931135.1 Gemmatimonadota bacterium
CCGCTTCGTCGGTCTCCATCGCCGCCATCACCGCGTCCAGGTCGGCAACGTCCATCAGGACCCCGACCCGAGTCGGCTTCTCCGGATCCACGAAGGTGCGGATGTTCGTGACGCCCAGCGGGCCGAAGACTTCCTCCCTCTTCGGCGACGCGAGCCAATGCTCTGTGTCCTTGACGTCGTGGTACGCGATCACCGTCGGCATCACGAACTCCTTTCCGTGGCGTGCGACCCCACGTGCTGACCATCTCACCCCAGCCGCCGCGCGCGCAACAGATCACGTCGACCGGGCACGGACCGGGCGGGGCGAAGTGCCGCCAGGCGTCCTGCATGCGTGCCGCTCTCCGCTTGAACACCCGCCCTTCAACGCATCACGCTCGTTTCTCGCCCTGACGACTTTCCTCATCGCTTGAGCGCTCCAGTCCCTTCAGCCGCTCAGTGCGAACCTCCGCAAGCGTCTCCGTCGGCACCATCAGACTCCTTCTGTATCCGCGGCAAGCATCACGCCCCGTCTGCACCGAGACATCCGGGACGACGCCGATTCGATTGCGGCTAATGCGCAGAGAAAGCAGAGCTCTCTCCTGCGACCAGACCGCCTGGACAATCCGACACCAGCAGACGGGCGGCGAACGGGGAGGCGGTGGTCGCGGCCTAGGCCGCGACCACCGCGAAGCCGCCCGCGTAGCGGGCGCAGGGAAGGCTAGTCGCGCTTTCCCTTCGACTTGCCCTTCGACTTGGCGAGCCCGGGCGGCGCCGCCACGCCCTCGCCGGGAACGCGGAGGACGAGCAGCTGACCGTGCTCGCGCTGCTGTACCGCCGGCGGATCGTTGCCGCCGGGCACCGGCGTGTCCCAGCCGTGCGCCTGCACGTCGACGAGGAACGCGCCGGGGCCGAGGACGGACGAGGCGTCGACGATGCCGCTCGACTCCCAAGCGCCCTTGTTCGTGACGGGGCTCATGGACTGGTCGACCTCGGCCACGACCTTCAGCGTTCCGGTCGCGAGCTCGTACTGCCAGACGCGGGCATTCGTGGCGCCCGCGAAGCTCGGCTGCGAGTTGTGCGAGCCAGGATCCTCCTGGATGTACACCGCCTTCTTCGTCGTCTCGATGTTGTCCGGCTGATGGACCGCGCTCGCATTCCGGTAGCCGAGCTCGTCGAAGTTCGCGTTCGGCGCGATCGAGAGCTTCGCCCCCGTCAGCGGGTCGGCGCCCAGCTCGAGCTTCCAGAGCCGGCCGTTCGGATACGCGCCCTGCGTGCCCGACGGGCCGCGCATGAGACGCCCGGTGGCGGGATTCGGGATCGCCCGCGGCTCGCCGGTGTCCGCGAGGTAGTGGATCCGCGGGTTGTTGCGGTCGTAGGCGGTGTCCTCGATGCGGATGAACTGGAACACGTTGTTCAGGTTGCTCCAGTGCTCGAGCACCCACTGCGGCCCGTCCGGGATCCCCGTCGGGGCGGGATAGCCGAAGTCAGCCGAAGTGACGTCCGTGCCGTCGGGCCGCTTGCCGGTCGCGATCATCCGCGGCACCTCGATGAACCGCCCGCTCACGACCATGCCGCTCGTGACGTCGCCGTAGTCGTTGATCGCCGGATCGTCCGCCTTGAACGCATAGAGCGCGCCGCGGTCGTTCCAGACATCGGCACCGTTCATCGCCTTGTAGAGGTAGAGCTGCGAGGCAGGGGCGTCGAACGTGTCGTCGCCCGAGAGTACGACCGGATACCCGTATCCGGGCACGCCGACCGCGTTCTCGTGGTTGTGGCGACCCATCCCGTAAATCGTCCGGTACTGGCCGCTCTTGACGTCGTACGCGACGACGACGCCGGCCTGCTCGGCGTTCGGCTCGGTGAGGGAGACGCCGGGCTGGTGCCACGAGTCCTCCTGGCGCAGGACGATGTCGCGCGCCTCCTCGTTCGTGAACAGGAGCTGCCGCTCGAAGCCGTGCTCGCGGCCGACGAGGAAGTTCGAGCAGAACCGCTGGTAGCCGGCACTCGACGGGATCGCGTAGCCCGCCTCGAGCACGCCCGCGCTCTTCTGGTGCAGCCGCAGCTTGGCGAGCAGCGCGTTCGAATAGTCCTGCCGCGTGGCCGGGAACGGCACCGGCGAGAGCTCGTGGTTCACGAGGATGTCGAAGGTGCCCTTCCCGTTCACCTTCGAGATCGAGATACCGTCCGGGATCGAGTCGAACGTGTGCCCGCCGACGGTGTCGCCGACGGAGATGATCGCCTGCGTCGTGGCACCGTTCTGCCCCTGGAGCATCTTCGGCACCGCGGTGTGGAAGCCGGCCTTGTTCTGGCTCGCCGTCGAGCCGGCCGGCGTCATCGACGCGGCAACGCCGAGAACGATGAGCGCAAGCGCCGCAAGTCGCTTCACCTTTCCCCCTTTCATCGGTTGCCTGTGCGGTTGGGTGTACCAGACCTCGCCGCGGAGTGCGAGGCGTAGCTCCGAGCAGGTGCGGCAGCTTCAGGTCGGCCTGGCCAGAGCCCTCGGCGAAGCTTCGCGGTGGCTCCCGCCGAGATACAGGTGATCACCTCGATCGTCGAGTCGGGTCAGGTGGTGGAGGGCGGCGAGACCCAGGACTGGTAGCGGCTTCACGAAGCCGACTCTGAGCCGGGTGGACTGGTAAGCACCGTCGGGACGTACTCGAGCAGCTGGAGCCGGCCGTCGAACGTTCGGCTCGCAACCATGTCGAGCGCGACGTCGGGATAGCCGTCGTAGATCCGGTCGCGGCCCGTGCTCCCGGTGATGACCGGGAAGACGACCACGCGGAACCGGTCGACCAAGCCCGCCTCGAGGAGCGACCTGCACAGGGCGAGGCTGCCGAGCGTGCGCATCGGGCCGGCGCCGTCCCGCTTCAGCGCGGCCACGGCCTCGACCGCACTCCCGCCGACGAGCTCCGTGTTGGCCCAGGCCAACGGGGGCTGCAGCGTCGACGAGAACACGAACTTCGGCGTCCTGGCCAGCTCGTCCACGGCGGCCGCTTCGTCCGCTTCGAGCGTCTCGGCTTCGGCGGCGAACCCGGACATCAGCCGGTAGGTGTTCGCGCCCATCAGGATCGTGTAGTCGCGCTCCGGCTGCTCGCCGAGCCAGGCGAGATACTCGGGGCCCTGGAGCCCCCAGAACCCGGGCCAGCCTTCCGCGGCCCCGTAGCCGTCCAACGAGGTGATGAAGTCCACCAGCAGCTCCTGCATCGAAGTCCTCCCTTGGTGGCGGTGGGCGGCGGCTCACACCGCGCGCGTCAATGTCACATGCGTGACCCCGCTGGGCGCCGAGACGGA
>JAICNR010000218.1 GCA_025931135.1 Gemmatimonadota bacterium
ATACCGGGGACTTCTGGGGCTGGCTCGTCTCCGGCGAGGCGATCGGGAGCGGCATGCAGCCGGCCACGGGGTTCGTCTTCCGTCCCGGCACCGCGCGCGCGTTCGGGACGCTGCGCGAGCGGCCGCGACCCGGCGGGATCTTCCGAACCATAACGTTCCGTGAGAACGTCGATCTCGTGACCGACATGGACGGCACGGTGCTGGATCGCGCGTTCTCGTTCGAGGTCACCTCCGCCTTCGAGAGCGGCGACGAGCTCGGGGTGGACATCGGACGTCGCTCGGAGCTGCTCGACGAGCCGTTCGAGCTGCGCGAGGACATCGTGTTCCCGGCGGGGGAATACTGGACCACGGGGTGGTCGATCGGCGGCAGCACGTCGCGGAAGCGCGCGTTCCGCGCCGAGGGCGGGTTCGCCCAGGGCGGGTTCTTCGATGGAGACCGGACGGAATACGAGCTCGAGGCCGGATGGTCACCGAATCCGCACCTCGCGCTCGAGCTGGGCTGGGAGCGGAACGACATCGAGAGCCCGAGCGGAGACCTCGTGACGGATCTCGGGCTCCTGCGCGTGGGGTACGCGTTCACCACGCGGCTTGGCGTGAACGCGCTGCTCCAGTACAACAGCGAGAGCGACGAGTTGTCCACGAACGTCCGGCTGAACTGGATCTGGGCGCCGGGCAGCGACCTGTTCGTCGTCGTCGACACGCGGCGTGGGGAGTGGGGCGAGCCGGACGGCCCCTCGCACCAGGTCCTCGCGATCAAGTTCACGCGACTGATGCGGTTCTAGTTTCCGCGATGCCCGAAGCGCTTCAGCAGAGGTCGGTCAAAACGGCTCGGATGCTAGGCGCGCGTCGCGGGGATTCCGAGGCGCACTGGAAAGGTGCGCCGCAGGAAGACGCGCGACGCGCAACGACGCAGACGAGCCGTTTTCACCGACCGATAACCGAAAGGCCCCGCTTTTGGCGGGGCCTTCGGCGATTAGGCCAGGAGGAAACGCGGGCCTATCTCACCCGACGGCTCCGTAGTCGACCGGGACCGGAAACCGTCGGACCCTTGCAGTTTATCGCCTGTGGGCGGAAAGTCAAGGGCGCGGATCCCGACCCCGATAGTGGTCATAGAAAGCTCACTCGAGGAGTTCTTGTCTGTTCATCCATGACGGGCATCGAAGGCAAATGAAACGTTTCGTTACACCTCGGTTTCGGGCCCCCCAACCGCTGCTGTCAGCCACGGGACGGCGGCCTCGTTCGGTCAACGCGAACATGCGTCCTTCGCGGTTGCCGAGCCCCGGACATGACCTCACCTTTGCCCGCCGCCGACCGATGCCTTTCCCTCGATCCAGACTCCTTTTCGCCATCGTCGCCGTCGTCGTGGTCGCCGCTTGCGGACCGCGCCGTCCGCCCCCCGAGACGATCCCGGCCGAGACGGCGCGCCAGCCGGTGAACTACTTCGTGCGGATCGCGCGCTCGGGCTCCGACGCCTACGACATCTCGATGACGACCGATCGGGTGCGCCGGGACTCCGTGGACTTCGTGTTGACGTCCTGGGTGCCGGGACAGTACGGGCCCCTGTCCAGCCAGGTCCAGGCCGAGAGCTTCTCGGTGCGCGACGGGCGGGGCGATCCCGTCGCCACGCGACGGATCAGCGCCACCCGCTGGCGACTGTACCCCGACGGCGAGGAGTACCTGACCGTCGCCTACCTGATCGTTCCCGATCCACCGTCCGAGCCGCTTCCCTTCCGGACCCGTCTAGACCTGCACGCCGGGTACGCCCTCGGCGCGGGCCTCTTCGGCTACCTGGAAGGGCTCGAGGCACGACCGATCCGGATCTCCTTCGACCTGCCCTCCGGATGGCGCGCGAGCGCACCACTGCAAGCGGAGGGTCCGAACCGGTTCAGCGCGGCCGCGTTCGGCGAGCTGCCGGCGACACCGTTCGTCGTGGGGGACCGATACCGGGACTACAAGCTGTTCCAGCGCGGGCGGACCCATCAGGTAGTCGTCGAGGGCGCGGGGTCGGAGTTCTCGCCCGATTCGCTGCTCGCGCTAGTGGACGAGACGATCCGGCTGGGGACGGACTTCTACGGCGGGCCGGACTACGAGCGATACATGTTCGCGATCCACTTCGTCCCGCCCGACGCGAGCGGCATCGGTGGAACGGGCCACGCGGAAGGGGCCTCGATCTTCCTTCCCGAGATGGACAGCGCCCATGTCCGC
>JAICNR010000022.1 GCA_025931135.1 Gemmatimonadota bacterium
CTGGACGACCAGATCGGTCAGGAACGCCACGTTGTGGTACGAGAGCAGACGGGGGCCCAGCATCTCCCGGCTGCGGAACAGGTGCCGGATGTAGGCGCGGCTCCAGGTGGCGCAGACCCCGCAGCCGCATTCGGGATCGAGCGGCCGTTCGTCCTCGGCGAACCGCGCGTTCTCCACGTTCACCCGACCATCGCGCGTGAAGGCGGCTCCCGTCCGACCCTGCCGGGTGGGCGCCACGCAATCGAAGAGATCCACGCCCCGGGCGATCGCGGCAACGACATCCTCGGGAAACCCGACTCCCATCAGATAGCGCGGCTTTCCCGCCGGCGTCTCGGGGATCGTGACCTCGAGCATCTCGATCATGATCGGCTTCTCCTCGCCCACCGAGAGCCCGCCGATCGCGGTGCCGGCGAGATCCAGCTCGGCCAGGCGCCGGGCGCTCTCGCGCCGGAGGTCGGGATACACCGAGCCCTGGACGATTCCGTAGAGACGCTGACGCCATGGCCACGGGCTCTCCGCCTGGATCCGCGCGTGCGCCGCCGCCGAGCGTTCCGCCCAGCGCGCGGTCCTTTCCATGGCGGCGCGGGCGTCCGGACCGGCGCAGGGGTACGGCGCACAGTCGTCGAACGCCATCACTACGTCGGCGCCGAGGGCGGCCTCGATTTCCATCACGCGCTCGGGAGTGAACCGGTGGAGCGAGCCGTCGAGGTGGGAGCGGAATGTGACACCGTCCTCGTCGATCTCGTTCAGGTCCGCCAGGCTGAACACCTGGAACCCTCCGCTGTCGGTCAGGATCGGCCCGTCCCAGCCCATGAAGGCGTGCAGACCGCCCAGCCGCCGCACCGTCTCCGATCCGGGCCGCAGGTGGAGGTGGTAGGCATTCGCGAGGACCATCCCCACGCCCACCTCCCGGAGCTCGGCCGGCGTCAATCCTTTGACCGTCGCCTGCGTGCCCACGGGCATGAACGCCGGCGTCGGCACGACGCCGTGGTCGGTCGACAACAACCCCGCCCGGGCCTCCCCGTCGGATGCGATCGATGTCCAATGCATCGCGAGAAGATATCCGCGCGAGCCACGATCGCCCCCCCGAAACCCGCGGTGGTCAAACCGAGCAGGTTGGAAGTAGGGCCAGCCTCCCCGTCTAGATGGCGTCTACCGGAGGGCGATCAAAACGCCTGAGATGCTAGGCGCGCGACGAGGCTCTTCCGAGGCGTGGTGAATCCCACGCCGCAGGAAGAACGAGGAGCGCAACGACGCAGATCAGGCGTTTTCATCGCCCGACTACCTAGTCCAGTGGATGTGGATCGGTCCTGGAAGTATATGCAACACCGGCACCGCCAGAATCACGGCCAGGCTCGCCCGTGGGCTCACGAAGGCGACCGCGATCGCCGCCGCGAACAGCGCCACCCCGATCAGGATCTGGCGCGTCGCGTGCCGCATCTCCGCGCGTCCGGTCTCGGGCTTCAGCAGGTCGGCGCGTGCGGCGTATCGCCAGTGGAGGAGAAGAAGCAGGTCGATCGCGATCAGGTTGAGCGCATAGAGCGTGACCGCGACCTCCTGACCGTGGTAGTCGCTCACCAGCCGGGTCGTGAACGGCACCAGGCACACGCCCATGAAGAAGAAGATGTTGATCCACAGCGCGGTCCGATCGACGCCGCGCATGAAGTGGAATTGTGTGTGGTGGCCCATCCAATAGATCCCGAGCACGAGGAAGCTCACCGCATAGGCCGCGATGCGCGGCCAGAGGAGCAATACCTCGTGGAGCAGTCGATCGGCGATCTGCTCGTCGGGCACCTGCGGGACCTCGACCCCGAGGACCAGCAGCGTCATGACGATTGCGAACACGCCGTCCGCGAGAGCGGTGATCCGCCGGTCACTGGACGTTCCTTCGGGAAGTTCGGCTTCGGGCTGCCTATGCTCGCTCATCCGCGGAGAGTACGACGCATAGGGTGCACGGGCACGTCGCTGTCAGACGACGAGCATCGCGTCGCCATAGGAGTAGAACCGGTACCCCGCGTGCACCGCGTGCCGGTACGCGCCCAGGACGAGATCGCGCCCCGCGAACGCGGAAACGAGGAGGAGGAGCGTGGAGCGCGGCAGGTGGAAGTTCGTGAGAAGCGCGTCCACCCAGCGGAACTCGTGGCCCGGCAGGATGAACAGGTCCGTCCACCCCTCGACCGGCACCGGATCCGCCTCCCACCGACGGGCCGCGGACTCGAGCGTCCGCACGACTGTGGTTCCGACCGCCACGACTCTGCCGCCCGCCGCCCTCGTCGCCGCCAGCGCCGCGGTCGCTTCGGGACCGACCCGGTACCACTCCGCCTCCATTCGGTGGTCCTCGGCGTTCTCCGCTTTCACGGGCCGGAACGTGCCGGGGCCGACATGGAGGGTGACCGCGGCGCGCGCGACCCCGGCCGCTGCCAGCCGCTCGAGGAGCTCCGGAGTGAAGTGGAGCCCCGCGGTGGGCGCGGCGACCGCGCCCCGGTGGCGCGCGTAGACGGTCTGGTAGCGCTCGCGGTCCTGGGGCTCGTCCGGGCGGTCGATGTAGGGCGGTAGCGGGACGTGCCCGTGAGCTTCGATCCATGTCCACGGATCACCCGGGACGTCGAGTCGGACCCGCCGTCCGCCGCTCTCGAGCCGATCGAGGATCTCGACACGCGCGCCCGGCGCGGGCGACCCGCCGCGGTCGAAGAGCGCGAGCGTCTCCCCGGGCCGCGCGTTCCGACCCGGCCGCGCCCACGCGTCCCACTCGAGGCCCTCGGCGGCCTCGGGATCCTCACCGTCGCGAGGCCGGACGAGGAGGATCTCGACCGTCGCGCCACTGGAGCGGCGGGCGGCGAGCCGCGCGGGAAAGACCTCGGTCTCGTTGACGACCAGGAGGTCTCCCGGCCTCAGCCGCTCGGTGATCCCCTCGAAGCGGGCGTCGGTCCACGAGCCGGCGTCACGATCGACCACCAGGAGTCGGCTCGCGTCGCGGCGATCGGCGGGCCGCTGCGCGATCCGCTCCGCCGGGAGCTCGTAGTCGAAGTCGTCCATCCGCACGTGGAGAAGATGCGCGCGGATCGGGTCGGCCCCCACCGGGCCGGCCACGCCGCGAATCAGCGCCAGAAGACGTTCAGCAGAATGCTGATCACGAGCGAGAGGACGAGGCAGGTGGCGAGCGGAATGTAGATCGTCGCGTGATCCCGGTGCAGCACGAAGTCGCCGGGGAGACGGCCGAGGACCGGAACCCGCGGAGCCACGAGGAAGACCGCGCCGAGGAGAACCAGCACGATTCCGAAGACGATCAGGATCCGCCCGAGCTCGCCCACGCGGGGTCTCCTTCTGCCAGCCGGTCGATCTCGCGCACGCGGTCGACGGACACGACGAGATCCTGACTGCCGTCCTCCATCTCCCGCCAGCATGCCACGTAGTCCATGACCCGTTGCTGCACGGCGGGCGTGGGGCGCGTCTCCTTCTCGAGGAACTTGTAGCAGACCGTGCCCAGGTTGATCGCGAATTGCCGCTCGATCCTTCGCAACGCGCGGCACATCCCGAGCTTTCGTTCGTCGTCCACGCGACGGAAGTGACGCGCGATTCGAAGCGCGGAGTTTCCATGGCTCTCGAAGCGGTGGGCGGCGGTCTCGACCTGCTCGCGGGTGAGGACGATGAGCTGCATGGTGTGCCGAATATTGGGATCGGGTGTGCGGAGCGCAACGCGCTGCGGTCGGTGCCGGTTCCCGAACGGGGCCGGATGACGCGAATAGCGCGCTCCGGCTCGTGTCCCGCCGACGGCTCCGCGTATCTTCCCACCCCAATGGGCACCGCGAACTCTCTTCGTCTCGCCCTCGCCGTTGCGCTGACCGTCGGATGTAACGACTCCTCGTCTCCGGGCGGGCCGACCGGTGGCCCCCCGGTGGCCGCGGATCCGGGGTCCTGGGAGGTCCGCCGAGCGCTAGGCATCCCGCGAACCGAGAACTCGGTCGCCGAGCTCAACGGGGCGATCTGGGTGGTCGGCGGGTTCGGCGCGACCGGTGCGGCGGTCACGGCGGTCGAGCGGTACGACCCCGCCGCGGACGCATGGACCACGGCCGCCTCGCTCCCCCAACGCGTCAACCACGCGGGCCTCGCGGCGATCGAGGGTCGCCTGATCGTGATCGGGGGGAACGTGGGGAACACCTTCACTCCGACCGCTACCGTCCGTGCGTACGACCCTGAGACCGATGCGTGGTCGCTCCTTGCCCCACTTCTCGCCGGACCGCGGAGCGCGTTGGCGGTCGCCGTGGTGGACGGGAAACTGCACGCTATCGGGGGAGTCGACGGGACGGGTCCCGTCGGAACTCACGAGATCTACGATCCGGCTACCGACACATGGAGCGCCGGTCCATCACTCCCGACGCCGCGGGAGCACCTGGCGGCCGCCGTGCTCGACGGACGGATCCACGCTCTCGCCGGTCGCCGTGCGGGGACGAACCTGGGAACCCACGAGGTATTCGACCCGGCGTCCGGAACCTGGAGCGCGGCCGCGCCCGCACCGACGCCGAGGAGCGGGGTAGCCGCCGCCACGCTCGGCGGCCGCCTGTACCTCTTCGGGGGCGAAGACCTGCGATCGAGCGCCACGTTCGACGACGCCGAGCGATTCGATCCGGGGACCGGGAGCTGGGAGGCGGTGGCCCCGATGCCGACGTCGCGCCACGGTCTCGGCGCCGCCGTTCTCGGAGGCTCGATCTGGGTGGTCGGCGGCGGCCCTCAGGCCGGGCTCACCACCAGCGGGGCGAACGAACGCTTCACCCCGTGAGGCCATCGGCCGCGCCTGTGGCGGCCGAAGCCAGCTCAGCCCCCGAACAACTCCGGCTGATCGCCGGCGCTTTCCTGCGGCGGCCGGCCCGCGATTCCCAGGTGCTCGTAGGCACGCGCGGTAGCCACCCGCCCCCGATGGGTGCGGTGGAGAAAACCGCTCTGGATCAGGAACGGCTCGTGGACCTCCTCGAGCGTTTCGGCGTCCTCCCCCACGGCCACGGCGAGCGATCCGACCCCGACGGGGCCGCCTGCGAACTTCTCGATCAGAGTCGTCAGGATCCGCGTGTCCATCTCGTCCAGCCCCAGTTCGTCGACCTCGAGAGCCCGCAGCGCCTCCCCGGCCAGCGCGCCGGTGATCCGCCCCTTCCCTTTCACCTGCGCGTAATCGCGGGCCCACTTGAGGAGCCGGTTCGCCACACGCGCGGTGCCCCGCGAGCGCTTCGCGATCACCGCGACCGCGTCGCCCTCGATCTCGACGCCGAGGATCCGAGCCGATCGCGCGACGATCTGGGCCAGCTCGTCCGGCGTGTAGAAGTCGAGTCGGGCGGCATGCTCGAAGCGCGAGCGGAGAGGACCGGTCAGGAGGCCTCGCTTCGTGGTCGCACCGACCAGCGTGAACCGCTCGAGCGGCAGCGTGATCGAGCGCGCCGCGGGGCCGGAGTCGATCAGGATGTCGAGCTGGAATTCCTCCATGGCGGGGTAGAGATACTCCTCGACGACCGTCCGCAAGCGATGGATCTCGTCGATGAACAGAACGTCGCCGGCTTCGAGCCCGGTCAGAAGTCCCGCCAGGTCGCCGGGCTTCTCGAGGACCGGTCCGCTCGTGACCCGGATCTTCCCACCCATCTCGTAGGCGAGGATGTGTGCGAGCGTGGTCTTGCCGAGACCCGGCGGTCCTGAGAACAGACAGTGGCCGAGCGGCTCGCCGCGCTGACGCGCGGCTTGAATCGAAATCCGCAGATTCTGCTTGAGCTTCTCCTGTCCCGCGAACTCCTCGAGCGTGCGCGGTCGGAGCGTCTCCTCGAACGCGGCCTCCTCGGGTGCCACGGCCTCCGGGCGCGTGGCCTGACGCCCCTTGAGAGAGGAGCGATAGCGCGGAGATCCGGTGTCGCTCAACTCCCGCTCCCGCTCACTCGCGGATCGAGGACAGCGCGCGGCGGGTCAACTCGGGCGCCGCGGCCTCGGGAGCCTCGGCGAGGGACTGCTGGACCGCGCGCTCGGCGAACGCGCGGCCGATCCCGAGCGCGACCAGCGCCTTGACCGCGTCTTCGCCGTTCGTCGTCAGGCGGACGGGCTCGCCGTCCGCGGTGTCGACCTCGGCGAACTCGGCGACCTTGTCCTTGAGCTCGAGAACGAGCCGCTCGGCGGTCTTCTTTCCCACGCCGCTGATGCCCGTCAGCGTGGTCAGGTCCTGGCGCCGGATGGCCGCAACGAAGCGGTCGGGCGTGAGCCGCGAGAGCACGTGCAGCGCGAGCCTGGGACCGACGCCGCTGACCCCGATCAGAGTCTCGAACAACCGCCGCTCCCGCGCCGAGGCGAAGCCGTAGAGCGTGAGCTCGTCCTCCCGCACGTGCAGGTGCGTGACGAGCGCGGCCTCCTCGCCTTCGGCGGGAAGCGCCTCGTACGTCGAGAGTGGGATCCAGACACGCCAGCCGATCCCGCCCACGTCGAGCGTCACCTCGTCGATCGACTTCCGCGTGAGACGTCCGCGCAGGGATCCGATCACGCGCGCCGGCCGTTCCCGAACCCGGGGCGGGCGCCACGGTTCAGGTGGCAGAGGGCGATCGCCAGGCTGTCGGTGGCGTCCCGTGGGACCCGGCCCGCCGGCATGTGGAGCAGGGTCGACACCATCCACGCGATCTGGGTCTTGGACGCCCGGCCGGTGCCGACCACGGATTGCTTCACCTCGCGCGGCGTGTACTCGTGGACGGGGAGCCCGGCCTTCCGCGCGGCCAGAACCAGCACACCCCGCGTCTGGCTCATCACGGCCAGCGTACGGACGTTCTTTCCGAGAAACGCGTTCTCGATCACGACCGCGGCCGGATCGAACTCCTCGATGACCGCCGTAAGTCCGTCGAAGACGGAAACCAGGCGGTCGGCCAACGTACCATCGCCGCCGGGTATCGTTCCGCAATCCACGCACGCCACGTCCCGACCGCGGGCCTCGACGACTCCGTAGCCGGTGACCGCGCTGCCCGGGTCGACGCCGAGCACGCGCACGGCGGGGCTACCCGACCGCGGCGAGGATCTTCTCGTCGATATCGAAGTTGGCTGCGACCTTCTGCACGTCGTCCTCGTCTTCAAGCGCCTCGACGAGCTTGAGCACGCGCTCGGCCGTCGACCCCTCCACGGACACGGAGGTCCTGGGGATCATCGCGAGCTCGGCCTCCTCGGGCTCGATCCCGGCGGCCCGGAGCGCGTCCTGGACCGCCTGGAAGGCGGTGAACGGCGTCATGACGCGGACGAACCCCTCCTCCTCGATCACGTCCTCGGCGCCGGCATCGATCGCCGCCAGCATCACGCTCTCCGGATCGTGGCGCGAGGCGTCGATCAGAATCTGGCCCTTCGGATCGAACATCCACGCTACCGAGCCGTCCTTCCCGAGATTCCCTCCGTGCTTCGTCAGCAGGTGGCGAATGACGGCTACGGTGCGGTTCTCTTTGTCGGTCAGGCATTCGATGAAGAGCGCGACTCCGCCCGGACCGTAGCCCTCGTACGTGACGCGGACGTAGCTCACGCCTTCGAGCTCGCCGGTGCCGCGCTTGATCGCTTTGTCGATGTTGTCGGAGGGCATGTTCTGCGCTTTGGCGTTGTCCACCGCCGTGCGCAATCGCGGATTCATGTCGGGGTCACCCCCGCCCTCGCGGGCCGCGACCGTGATCTCCTTGATCAGCCGGGTAAAGATCTGGCCGCGCTTCGCGTCGGCCGCTCCCTTCTTCCGCTTGATCGTCGACCACTTGCTGTGACCGGACATGCATACCCTCGGATGGGGTGGAACGGGGCGGTGTCTTGGGGAAAATATAGCCGCCGCGGAGCGGGACTCCAACGGTCGTGAACGTGGCTCTGTGGCGTTTCGCGAGGCGTCAGGCGCGGATTCGCTTGACCGTCCATTCGTGGCCGCACCCCGCGACGGGGCACGAGTAGCGGATCATCCGCTGACCATCCTGGGAAACGATCTGCCACTCCTCGGGAACGGAATGGACCGGACAGCGGAACTTCGTGACCGGCGCGCCCCCCCAATCATCTTCAGGGATAGCGTTCCAGCCGTCCTCCGAGAGGACCCTCTCGGGCTCGATGGGTGGGTGCTCTTCCATGGCCGAGGGAGTTGCAAGCTTGGGGCCAGTGGGCCCTAGTGACGGATCCCGGCTCCGGCCCGCTCCTCCGCCGCTTCCGCCACGATCTTCTCCGCGATGTGGCCGGGCACTTCCTCGTACCCCCGGAAGGCGCGGACGTGGTCGCCGCGGCCCTGCGTAAGGGACCGGAGGTTCGTCGAATACCGGTACAGCTCGGCCTGTGGTACGTGGGCCTGGATCTTCTGCTTGCCGGTGCCCGCGGGCTCCATCCCCAGGATCCTGCCGCGGCGCTGATTCAGGTCGCCGATCACGTCACCCAGATACTCGTCGGGCGTCACGACCGTGACTTCCATGATCGGCTCGAGCAGCACCGGATCGGCGCGCTCCGTGGCGTGCTGGAACGCCATCGAGCCTGCGATCTTGAACGCCATCTCGCTGGAATCGACCGTGTGGTACGAACCGTCGTAGAGCTCGACTCGGCAGTCGACCACAGGGTAGCCGGCGAGGACTCCCTTATCGAGCGCCTCCTGGATTCCCTTGTCCACTGCCGGAATGAACTTCTGCGGGATCGCGCCCCCGGTGATCTGGTTCACGAACGCGTATCCCTCCCCGCGCGCCTGCGGGATGAGCCGGATCCAGCAATCGCCGAACTGACCGCGCCCGCCGGTCTGCTTCTTGTACCGCCCCTGCGCTTCGGAACGCCGTCGAATCGTCTCCCGGTAGGCGCTCTTCGGCTGCTTCATGTGCGCTTTGACGTTGAACTTCCGCTCCATGCGCTCGAGCACGACTTGGAGATGGAGTTCGCCCATACCGCGGATGATCGTCTGCCCGAGCTCCGGGTTGTATGCGTGGACGAAGGTCGGATCCTCCTCGTGGAGCTTCGAGAGCGCGTTCCCGATCTTCTCTTCCTCACCCTCCTTGTCGGGCTCGATCGCCACCGCGATGACCGGCGCCGGGACGTCGACGCCGCGCAGGACGACGGGATGCTCGCGCGCGCACAGCGTGTCCCCGGTGTGCGTCGCCTTGAGCTTCGGAACCACTCCGATATCGCCGCTCTGGAGGTACGGGACCTCAGTCCGATCCCGTCCCTGCATGACGCCGATGTGCGCCAGCCGCTCGTCGTGCTGTCGGGTCGAGTTCCGGAGGTCGGCACCGCTCGCCACCCGGCCGCTGAAGACGCGGAAGTACGAGAGCTCCCCGACGTGGGGCTCGGTCGTCGTCTTGAAGATCAGAGCGCTCGTCGGAGAGTCTCCGTTCGGCGCGATGAAGACCTTCTCGTCCGACCCGGGACGCGTGGCCCGGATCTCCGGACGCTCAGTGGGGTTCGGCACCAGCTCGACCACCTTCTGGAGCAGCGACCGAACCCCGTGGAGCTCGAACGCCGAACCGCAGAAGACGGGGAACAGCTCGCGGCGCATCATGCCGGCCTTCATGGCCTCGAGCACTTCGTCCCGCGACAGCTCCTCTCCCTCGAGGTAGCGCTCGATCAAGGTGTCGTCGGTTTCGGCCACGGTTTCGACCAGCTCGCGGCGATAGCGGTCGTAGGCCGGGCGGACCTCGTCGGGGATGTCGGCCTCCTCCCGCTCCCCCTTCATCCCCGGTTTGTAGATGTGAGCTTTCTCGCTGAACAGGTTGCAGAGCCCGTGGAAGTCGGCGCCCTGTCCGATCGGGATCTCGACGGGGATCGCGCGCTCGGAGAGCCGGTCGCGCACTTGCCGGTACACGCTCTCGAAGTCGGCGTGCTCCTTGTCCATCATCCCCACGAAGACCATCCGCGGCAGGTTCTCCTGGACCGCGTACTCCCACACGCGCTCGGTGCCGACCTCCACTCCGGCGACCGCGTTGACGACGAGGCACGCCGCGTCGGCCACGCGCAGCCCCGCCTTGACCTCGCCCGCGAAATCGAGATACCCCGGGGTGTCGATCATATTGATCTTCGCGTCCATGAACTCGGCCCACGCGAGCGCGAGGTTGATCGAAATCTGGTGTTCGATCTCGTCCGGGGTGAAGTCCGTCAACGCGTTTCCGTCCTGGACGGAGCCCATGCGCCCGCAGGAGCCCGCCAGCCACGCCATCGCGTTGACGAGCGTGGTCTTGCCCGATCCCCCATGACCGATGATCGCGAGGTTCCGGATGTTCTGACTGTCGTACACCTTCATGGAGACTCCCCGATGAATGGCGGCGCGCGCCTAGAAGCTCGCGCGCGCCAGGTGGTCGAGCTGCACGACGATGTCTTCGATCGGCGGCGGGACGGCCCGCCGGCCGGCATGACGGTATCGAATCAGCCCCTTCGCGTCCACGACCGCCAACAACGGCAGCGAATCGGCCACGAGCCGCAAGCGCGCCGCGGCGGGGTCCTCGGGGACGAGGATCGAGAACCGCCCCGCCGGACCCGCCTCGGCCGCGTTATCGCCGAGCCAGACGCCGACCAGAGCCTCGCCGCGAAGCGCGAGCCGCGCCGCGAGGGGCTCCAGCGCGGCGGCGAAGCCATCGCATCCTTCACATCCGGGGCCCCAGACTGCGATCACCGCGCGCGAGCCCGCGAGGTCCGAGGCCGCCATCGGCGGGCCGGTGCGGCGCGGCCAGCGGAACGCGGGCAACGCCTGGTACAGGGACCCGGCAACCAGGAATTGACGCCGCTCGTCTTCCACGCGGGCGCGCTCGGCCGCGCGAGCCGCATCCAATCCCCGCAGGGAACCGTGGCTTCGACGCCACGCTCCCTCGAGGTCCGGGGTCGCTTCCGAGCCCATGCCCCTGACTTCCGCGTCCAGGAACGCGTCGGCCGCCTCCCGCCAGCGGCCGCGCGCGGCATGAACGCGGCCGAGGTGCCAGTAGTGACGCGCGTAGCCGTCGGTCGACCCGCGGTTGTGGATCTGCTCTTCGGCGGAGACGAGCGCGGCTTCGGCCTGGCGCAGGTCTCCGGCCCGGAACGCGAGCCAGCCGAGTGCGTCCAGGAGACGGCCGCGCGAGGGACGAAAGTATGCGTGCGGGTCCGCGCCTTCCGGAAGCAGCTCCGGGTCGCCGAACTCGAGCCGCGCCAGCCAGTGGCGGATCTCGGCCTCCAGCGCCCCGCGGCCCGCGATGTCCGCCGTGTCGGCGTGGGCGAGGAAGATGGAGCTCAGGCTGTCGAGGTCGACGACGCGTCTTTCGGGCGCGGGAATCGAAACCACCGAATCTACCGCAACGGAATCCGCGACTGGAATCGGGACCGTGGGGCGCTCGCCGACATCGAAGTACGCGCATCCCGCGAGCAGGAGCGAAGCGAGCGAGGAGGTCGCGAGCGCGCACCGATCCCGCGCGAGTTGTCCTGCCGCGGCGCGCCGCGCATGTTCGCGCGCGTGACGCTCGACGCGAAAGAGAGTAGCCGGTCCCGGCATGAAGGGCGGCCCACGATACCCCTGCCCCACAGGAGGCGCCAACGGTGACGCGCCGCCGCCGGCTCTTCGCGTTCGCGATCGCGGCCATCGCGATCGTCGCCGCCCTCACCGCCTATCGCGGCTACGACTACCGGCCGCGCTTCGCGCGCGCGGCCGGTGAGCTCGTGGCGGTTCGCGACTCGACCGGCATCGGCATGGCGAAGGACGGCAAGCGGCTGACGGAAGTCACGCTGGTCAGCGATACTGGATTCCAGGTTCGCGCACGCGTGCGCGCCGAGGGATCCCGGTCCGGCGAGCGTCATCCGGCGGTGATCCTCCTCGGAGGATACAAGACGGGCAGGAAGGCGGTCGACATCCCGAGGGAGACCGCCGATCTGGTCCTGCTGTCGATCGAGTATCCCTACTCGGGCCCCGAGCGACCCCGCGGCCTGGACTGGGTTCGCCACTTCGGGGCCATGCGCGGCGCGATCGTCGACACTCCGCCCGCCCTCCTCATCGCAGCCCAGTATCTCTACAGCCGGGAGGACGTGGATCCCGGGAAGGTGACGATCATCGGCGTGAGCCTGGGGGTGCCGTTCTCTGTCGCGGCCGCGGCCACGGACAAGCGGATCGCCGGGGTCGCACTTTTGCACGGCGGCGGGGACATCGCCACCATGGCCTACTACGCGTTTGCCGACCGGGGGCCGGCGTGGGTGATGCGCGCGCTCGCGTTGGGTCTCGCATGGGTCGTCGCGCCGCTGGAGCCGACGCGTTACGCTCCGGATGTTGCCCCGCGCCCCTCGCTCATGGTGAACGCGGATGGCGACGAGTTCATCCCGCGCTCGAGCGTCCTGGATCTGTACGATTCCCTGGGCCAGCCGAAGCAGCTGGTCTGGCTTCCCAGCGCGCATGTCGCCACCTCGGACGAGGCGGTCGTCGATGAGTTGATGGCGATCACGCTGGGATGGATGACCGAGCGCGGTCTTCGCTGAAGCGAAGGCTACATCCGAACGGTGTCCTCCGGCATCGCCCCCTCGCGCATCTCCTCCTGGACTTCCTGACCTGCCTCCTCGATCGCGCCACCGGCAGCCTCGAGACCTTCGCCGACCGCCTCTCCCACCTCGCGCCCCGCCTCCTCCAACCGTTCTCCGGCGTCCTCCGGCATCGAGATGTCGAGCGTGTCCTGGCCGTCGCCGTCGGCGTCGGTCCGCTCCCCGCACGCCGCGCCAACAAAAACTCCCGCGGCCAGCGCGATCGCGATCATCTGCTTCTCGAGCTTCATGGTCTCCTCCTTTCAGGGCTCGTTGCCGGGCTTGGCGGAAGGCTACCCGCGACCCGGACCGGCAACAAGCTCCTTGACGGGGCCGCGCCGGGGCTCCCAGATTATCGTTTCGTCGGGTCCGGCGCCTCAGCGGCCCGACGGGAGTGCTGTTCTTCACCAGGACCTTGAGAGGGAGGTCTGCAGGATGCGGTTGTTCAAGATGCTACCCGTCATCGCGCTCGCCACGGCCGTCGCGGTGACCGCCTGCGAGCAGGAGGGCGCCGTCGAGGAGGGCACCGAGCTTACGCCCGCCGACACGGCCATGACGACCCCGCCGCCCGCCACCGACATGGACATGGAAGCCGACACGATGGCCATGGACGAGGGCGACACCCTGATCATCATGGAAGGCGACACGACGGACGGGATGTAGGCTCCATCGCTCTTGTTCAGCGCTCCACGGCGGCCGCCTCGAAAGGGGCGGCCGTTTCGTTACGGTTCCCGGCTCATGGCCGCGCCGAGGAATCGCGCTCCGCCAGCGCCCGCTCGAACAGCGACTCGTACTCGTCCGCCATGCGATCGAGCGTGAAGTGCTCGACCACGTGGGCCCGACCCCGTTCCCCCATGGCTCTGCGCCGCTCGGGCGGCAGGTCGAGGAGCGAACCCACCGCCTCCGCGATTGCTCCGAAGTCCCGCACCGGGACGAGTCGCCCGGTTACGCCGTCCAGAACGGCTTCCGGCGTCCCGCAGATCCCGGTCGCCACGACCGGCACCCGCATGGCCATCGCCTCCAGGGCGATGTTGGGGAGTCCCTCGGTGAGCGGAGCCCGCATGAGCACATCGGCGTCGGCAAGTACCCGCGCTACGTTCTCGGTAGCGTCCAGGAAGTGGACGCGGTCCCTGCCGGGGAAGAGACTCGCCCGGGCGATCAGCCGCTCCTTGTACGGCCGCTCCCGCTCCCGACAAGGCCCCACGAAGACGACGTGCAGCTCCGGGCGCGCGTCCGTCAGGCGACCGGCCGCCTCGACCTCGTACTCCTGCCCCCGGCGCTGAACATACCGTGAGACCGAAACCACGAGCGGCGCATCCGGAGGGATTCCGAGCTCGGCTCGAAGCGCGCCGCGCTCGATCCGATCGGGATCGAATCGCGACAGATCCACCCCGTTGTAGATGGGGACGATCTTCTCCGGCGGCAGAAAGCCCCGCTCGACGAGGTCTTGTTTCCCGGCACGGCTGTTGGTGGCGGCCAGCTGCACGAGATGGCGGTGGTATAGGCGGTGTCGGCGCCAGCGCCAGCCCGACCGAACCACCGGCACGGAGGGGTCCCAACCGGCGTTGAGCCGAGCCACGACACCCGGGTGCCCGGCCAGCCGCGCCGCGAAACCGGCGATCTTGAGATCCGGGCGGGTCGTCGAGACGACAACGTCGATCGCCCGTTTCTTGATTTCTTTCGAGAGCGCCCGCGCCGAGCGCACCACGCCGCGGTACGCACCCGGCGGGACCCAGGCCACAGCGCCTGCCTCGCGCGCCAGATCGCCCAGGGGAGATTGAGGATCGTACGCCACCTCCACCTCGTGCCCGCGAGAGCCGAGGTACCGCGTCAGGTTCCGGATCCACATCTCCGCCCCACCGATGAAGTTGATCGCATTGACGAACAGGATTCTCATCCGTCCCGTCCCTCGGATGGATCCCGGGAGGCGCTTCCGACGTCGGCGAGGAGCTGGACCGCGGCTTCCACCACCTCGCGGGGGTCCGGATCCTCGAACGGCGGGAGACCCCGTCGCGCGCGGGTCCCCCACTCGCGCGCGTCGGGACCCGCGACGACCCGCGCGAGCAGGTGGCGCGCCGGCCCATGGATCTCCGGATCCGAGCGTCCGAACACACCGACCGTCGGGGTGCCGAGAAGCGCGGCGACGTGCATCGGCCCCGTGTCCATCCCGACGTAGAGGTCGCAGCGCGCCAGGAGCAGCGCGAGCTGGGGCAGCGAGAGGGACGGGATCGCGCGCGCGCCCGGAATGCCGGCCGCCAGCTCCCGCGCCTCCTCCTCCTCCGCCGGGCCCCACCCCACGAGGACGGTGCCGCCGGTCCGGTCCCGGATTTCCCGCACGGCCTCGCGGAGCCGCTCGGGCTGCCACCGCTTGTGGCTGCCGGTCCGGCTCGAGCCCGGCCACGCGAGGATCCAGGGGCGGGGCTCGTGATCGAGCTTCGACGCGAACGCCTCGACCGGACCCCCATCTGCCGCCGGCAGCTGGAGGGGAGTGGCGGCAACATCGGGCACCCCCAGCCAATCGACGAGCGCGCGGTGGCGGAGGTGACGGTTCACGCGGCGGCCCGGGGGCGTCCGCAGCCCATGGTACCAGAGCCAGGCGAGGTTCTGCGCGTGGCCGGGAGCCCAGCCGACCCGGACGGCCGACCCGCCCGCCGCCACCGCCCACACCGCTCCCTTGATCATCCCCTGGAAGTCGAGCACCAGCTCGTAGCCACGCCCGCGCATCCGCCGCCGGAGCGACCAGGCCTCCCGCGAGAGCGCCTGCCGCCAGTTCCGGAACGGCACCACCCACAGGCGGGCGATCTCCGGATGGCCGCGCAGGAGATCGGCCGCTTTCGACTGGACGACCCAGTCGATTTCCGCGTCGGGGAATCGGAGCTTGAGGCCCGCCAGCATGGGAAGAACCCGGGCCACGTCCCCGATCGCCCCCAGGCGGACGATCAGGATCCGGCGCGGCTCGGCAGGCATCGGGCGGATCATGGGGTACCCAATCTAGCAGACCGGTGGAACGAGTCGCCGCTTTGGCCGCGTGCCGGCGGCCATGTATCTTCATCTACTGCCATAACATCGACGAGGAGATACCGATGAGCCCGGAAATCCCAGGCCGGGAGACCGGCACCCCCGAGGTCAAGCGCGGCCTCGCCCGCATGCTGAAAGGCGGCGTCATCATGGACGTCGTCTCGGCGGAGCAGGCGAAGATCGCCGAGGAGGCCGGGGCGGTGGCCGTGATGGCGCTCGAGCGCGTCCCGGCGGACATCCGCGCCGCCGGCGGCGTGGCCCGCATGGCGCCGGTGACGCGCATCAAGGAGATCATGGACGCGGTCTCGATCCCGGTCATGGCGAAGTGCCGGATCGGCCACTTCGTCGAGGCGCGGATCGAGGAGGCGCTCGGCGTCGACTACGTCGACGAGTCCGAGGTCCTGACACCCGCCGACGAGACCCACCACATCGACAAGCGATCGTTCACCGTGCCGTTCGTGTGCGGGGCTCGGAACATCGGCGAGGCGCTGCGGCGGATCGCGGAGGGGGCCTCGATGATCCGCACGAAGGGCGAACCGGGGACCGGGAACATCGTCGAGGCGGTGCGCCACATGCGGCTGATCCAGGGCCAGATCCGGGCGCTCGCGTCGATGGACGAGGGCGAGCGGTTCGTCGCCGCGAAGGAGCACGCCGCACCGCTCGACCTCGTCGTCGAGATCGCCGAGAGCGGGCGGCTCCCGGTCGTGAACTTCGCCGCCGGCGGGATCGCGACCCCCGCGGACGCGGCGCTCATGATGCAGCTCGGGGCCGACGGCGTATTCGTGGGGAGCGGGGTCTTCAAGTCCGAGAAGCCCGAGGCGTTCGCCCGCGCGATCGTTCTCGGGACCACCCACTACGACGATCCGGACATCCTGGCGCGGGTCACCGAGGAGCTCGGCACCGAGGAGGCGATGAAGGGCCTCGACCGTCTGGCCGCCGAAGAGCTGATGCAGACCCGCTCGACCTGAGCGCGTCCGGCCCCGCACCGATCATGGCCCGGATCCACGACCTGCCCAAGCCCGGCGACCCCGCCGTACGGGAGCCCCCCGGGCCGCGCGTCGGCGTCGCGCCGTCCCGGCCTACCCCGGCCGAGATCGCGCTGGCGCCGACGATCGGCGTTCTCGGCGTCCAGGGCGACGTCTCCGAGCACGCGGCCGCGCTCGAGCGCGCGGGCGCGCGGGTGGTCTGGGTCCGCCGCCCCGAGGACCTCGAGGCCGTCGACGGGCTGGTCCTGCCCGGGGGCGAGTCGACGACGCTCCGCCGGCTCCTCGACTACGAGGGGCTGGTGGAGGCGGTGCGGCGGCGAGTAGGGGAGGGGATGCCGGTCTTCGGCACGTGCGCGGGGGCGATCCTCCTCGCGACCGAGGTGACCGGCGCGCCCGTCCCCCACCTCTCGCTGGTTCCGATGACCGTGGCTCGGAACGCGTATGGCCGGCAGCGCGAGTCGTTCGCCACCGACATCGACGTCACGGATCTGGAGGGCGGGCCGCTCCACGCCGTCTTCATCCGGGCGCCGGTCATCGAAGCGGTCGGCGAGGGCGTCCGCGTGCTCGCCCGCGAGAGTGGGGAGATCGTCCTGGCGGAGAGCGATCGCGCGCTCGTCGCGACCTTCCATCCCGAGCTCACGTCCGACGGCCGCCTCCACCGGCGGTTCGTGTCGATGGTGCGCGCGGCGCGATCAGCGTAGACCGACCGCGCAGGATCGCCGCGCGGCTAGCGGAGCAGTGCGAGGTTCGGTTGACGCGGTTCCGGGCCGGGCGGACCTTCTGTCGCCAGGGATTCCCAGGCCATTCCGCAGCGAGGGACCGATGACCGATCGCACCACGACGACGGAGGACGTCCGCGCGGCGTCCACGCTCGAGGAGCGGCTGAGCGACTACCGCCCCGAGTCCTACCACGACTTCTCGGATCCCGATTCCGAAGGCGCGATGCGTGCGGCGATCGAGCGGGTCGCCGGCGAGCTGGGCCGCGATTACCCGGCACGTGTCGGCGGCGAGGACGTGCGCCTGGAATCCACGCGCGCGTCCACCGATCCGGGTCGGCCCGAGCGGGTCGTGGGCGTGTTCCCGAGCGGCGGGCAGGCGCTGGCCGACCGGGCGATCGACGCCGCTTCCCGGGCGTTCGAGACCTGGAAGTCGGTGCCCGCGGACCAGCGTGCCGAAATTCTCTTCCGCGCAGCGGACGTCATGCGTCGGCGACGGCTGGAGCTCGCCGCCTGGATGTGCTTCGAGATCGGAAAATCGTGGGCCGAAGCGGACGCGGACGTCGCCGAGGCGATCGACTTCTGCGACTACTACGCGCGCCTCATGCTGCACTACGCGTATGACCCCTACCCGCTGGCGCCGTACGATCCCGAGATCAACGAGATGGTGTATCTGCCGATCGGTGTGGCGGCGGTCATCCCGCCCTGGAACTTCCCGCTCGCGATCCTGACCGGAATGACGGTGGCCGCGATCGTCGCCGGCAATACAGTCGTGCTGAAGCCCGCCAGCGAGACGATGACGATCGGCTGGAAGCTCGTCGAGGTGATGGACGAGGCGGGGCTTCCTCCGGGTGTCCTGAACTTCATCACCGGACCCGGCGAAGTGCTGGGCAAGCGCATGGTCGAGCACCCCGACGTCCAACTGATCGCCTTCACCGGTTCCCGCGAGGTCGGGCTCGAGACCATCGAGCGAGCGGCGCACCACCAGCCGGGACAGACGTCGATCAAGCGGGTGATCGCCGAGATGGGCGGAAAGGATGCGATCGTTGTCGACGCCGACGCGGATCTCGACGAAGCGGTCGAGGGCGTCGCGGTGTCCACGTTCGGCTTCCAGGGGCAGAAGTGCTCGGCCTGCTCGCGCGCCGTCGTGGACGCGTCCCTGTACGACGAGTTCCTGATGCGACTCGTGGCGCGCGCGGGCCGGATCACCCCCGGCGACGTGATCGAAGGCGCGTGGATGGGCCCGGTCGCGAGCAAATCGCAGTTCGAAAAGGTGCGCGAGTACATCGAGATCGGAAAAAGCGAGGGAACGCTCGTCCTCGGTGGCAAGGCGGACGCCTCGCGCGGGTGGCTCATCCAGCCCACGATCTTCGCGGACGTGCATCCGGACGCCCGCATCGCTCAGGAGGAGATCTTCGGTCCGGTGCTGGCCATCATCAAAGCCCGCGACTACGACCACGCCCTCGACATCGCGAACGGGACCGAGTACGGGCTGACCGGTGCGGTCTACACGCAGGACGAGGCGAAGATCGAGCGCGCGAAACGGGAGTTTCACGTCGGCAATCTGTACATCAACCGCAAGTGCACCGGCGCGCTGGTCGGCGTCCACCCGTTCGGCGGCTTCAAGATGTCGGGCACCGATTCCAAGGCGGGCGGTCGTGACTACCTGCTGCTGTTCCTGCAGCCGAAGTCGATCGCCACGAAGAAGGACGCGTAGCCCGGTCTACCTCCTGGCGGCCGCGGCCTTCCTGGTCCCGGCCGTCCTCGGCCCGTCGTCGCTTCTCGCGCAGGCTGCCGCCGAGGCAGCGCTGCAGCTAGCCCCTCCGGAGGTCCGGTACGCGGTCCGTTCCGCCGATGAGATCCTCACGACTCCCGACAGCGGCGTAGGACTCGAGTCTTTCGACTCCGGTCGCGTCACCGGTGTCTACCTGGTCGGCACGCTGGGCGAGCGACGGGAGTCGATCGGCTACGGCCGGGACGCGGCCGAGCGGCGCTACCTGTGGTTCTCGGTGTCGCGGGGCGATTCTCTCGATTACGTCGTCATGACCTACGACGTGGATCACAACCTCCTTCCCGAATTCCTGCTGTTCCGAACCGTGGACCTGGGTGGCCGCATCGAGTCCGTGGTCGAGTACCGAGCGCCATCGGTCAGCGACGTCGAATTCGACATCCAGATCCAGTCCGCATGCCAGCCGCCCGCCTGCGATCCGGCCACGTGGACCGTAGCCGAGCGCGTCGTGCGGCTGGTGCCCGCCGACTGGTTCGAGCCATGGCGCGAGCTGTACGGCATCGCGGCCATGCGCGGGGAGCGCTGGCTCGGCCAGCCGGTCGAGTCGATTCCGGGAGGCGAGGCCGGGGGGCCGTGATCTGCCGACCTCCCGTGAGGCGCGGAGCCGAGCGGGTCGAGCGCATGGACGCGGGCGAGGGCTCGCCCGAGGAGATCGCGGCCGCCTATCGCCTCCTGGACACGGTGAATCTGCGCCTCGGGGGCTACCGGCTCACTCGGGATTCGCTCGGGCCGTTCCTTCGGGACCCAGCCGAGCCGATCCAGATCGTCGACGTCGCCGGGGGAAGCGGGGAGTTCGCCCGCCGCATCCTGGGCTGGGCCGGCGCCGCCGGTCTCGGGGCCCGTGCCACGGTCGTCGACCGGAGCCCAGTCGCGTTGGCGGCGGCGCGCCAGCCAGGTTCTGCGGCGCCGCCCCTGGCGGCGGTGCGCGCTGACGCGCTCACGCTCCCCTTCCCCGATCGCTCGGTCGACGTCGTCCATTGCTCCTGCTTCTTCCATCACCTCTCGTCGGCCGGAGCGCGTGACGCGCTCTCGGAGATGTGCCGGATCTCGCGCCGCGTCGTGCTCGTCAACGACCTCGTCCGTTCGCGGGTCGCGGCCGCGTCGATCTGGCTCCTCACGCGCGCATTCGTCGAGAACCCCCTGGTGCGTGCCGACGGGCCGCTATCGGTGCTCAAGTCCTTCGTTCCCGACGAGCTGCTGGCGATCGGCCACGCGGTCGGACTCTCGAGCCATCCGGAATTCCGCTGGTCGCTCAAGCGTGGCTTCCCGTACCGCATGGCGCTGGTCGGCGTGCGTGCTCGTCGGGCGCGACCCGCCTCGTGAGAACCGGCGTCGTCGTCGTGGGAGCCGGCCCGGCCGGCGCATCGGCCGCGATCCGGCTCGCGCGCGAGGGCTTCGAGGTCGCGCTCGTCGATCGCGCGCGATTCCCGCGCGCCAAGCCCTGCGGCGAGTTCCTGAGCCCGGGCGCGACGCCGATCCTCGAAGAGCTGGGCGTACGTGACGCGGTCGAGTCAGCCGGGGCCCTGCGGCTCGAGCGGGTGCGGATCGACGCGCACGGCGCGTCCGTCGAGCTCGACTTTCCGGACGACCTGGGCGCGCCTGCGTGGGGCTATTCCCTCTCGCGCTTCGCGCTCGACGCCATCCTCGTCGACGCGGCGCGCGGCGCGGGCGCGCGGGTCTTCGAGGGCACGCGAGTCGAGGAGGTGCGTCTGGGTCCCTCGGGAGCGGCAATCCGTGCCCGCGGACCCGACGGCGAGCCGCATTCGTTCGAGGCGGCCCTCGTGATCGGCGGCGGCGGGCGCGCATGTCCGGTTGCCCGCGCGATCGGAACCCGGCGGCGGCTGTCGCGCCCGCGCTTCGACCTTCTCGCCCACTGGTCGGACGAGGCGGCGGACCGATCGAGATCGCCCGCGGAGCGAACGTGCGCCCTCGTCGTTCGCGGCGACAGCTACGTCGCGCTCGCGCCGGTGGAGGGTGGCCGGTGGAACGTGAACTGCGTCGTCCCCCGCGCGGCGTTCCGCGCGACGCGCGACCCGGCCGAGCTCTACCGAAGAAGTGTCGCAGCGGTCACGCCACCGGGGACGATGCCGGAGGAAGAAGTGTCGGCGAGCGACGTGACCTCGTTCCGGACGCGGAGCGCCACGGCCGATCGCGCGCTCCTCGTCGGTGACGCCGCGCTCTTCCTGGACCCCTTCACCGGCCAGGGGATCTGGCTCGCGCTCCGAAGCGCGGCGCTGGCCGCAGACGTCGCGGCCCGGGCCCTGGCGTCCGGGCGTTGCGACCGCGCCGCGCTCTCCGGGTACGACGCCGCGCGGCGGACGGAGTTCGCCGCACGCCTGCGCGTCAGCCGTGCGCTTCAGACAATCCTGTACCGGCCCGCCGCGGCGCGCTGGCTCGTCCGGGCGCTGGGGCGGAACCGTCGTCTCGCCCGGACTCTCGCGGCCGCGACCGGGGACCTCAGCCCCTCCGAGAGCGTGTGGTCGACGGGGTTCGGCGCGCGCCTTCTCGCCGCCGGGATGCCCGTCGGGTCCCGGGTCACTCCTTGATCGGCACGGTGTAATCCGGACTTGACAGATCCGGGTTCGGGGGTGCACTCTCGATGAGACTCATTCTCATCGATCAGGAATCGCTCCGGTTCGATAGCGATTCCCGAAATGCGCCCCGCATCCCGGAGATCCGATGCCTCGACGCCTGTTCCTTCGGTTCGCGATTGTCCTTCTCCTCGGGGCGTGCGATCGGGAGTCTCCGGACCGCGGTCAGGGAGCCCCGGCCGATTCCGCGGGAGCGACCCCGACCGCCGCGCCCGCGAACGCGCCGGTCGACAGCGTGATCGCCTGGGCCGAGGACATCCGCGCGGGGATCGCCCCGCTCGCCGCGCGGGTGGGCGGGGACGCGGAAGGTGCCAGACAGAAGGCGGTCGAGCTCTACGTCACGCGCCAGGAGCGGATCGAGCAGACCGTCGGGCCGGGCACCGGAAGCGGAGACGCGCTGGAGCAAGCCGTCCATGAGGCCGAAGCCCGCTTCCACGACCTGATGCAGATCCTCAGCACGACCACTCCCCCCGATTCGGCAAGCGTCGAGGCGGCGGTCTCCGCGCTCGACCGCGAGCTGATCCGCGTGCTCGATCTCGCGCCCGCGCGCGCCGCCGGGGCGGCCGGAGGCACGCAGTGAGGAACGCGCGCCCGATCCTC
>JAICNR010000140.1 GCA_025931135.1 Gemmatimonadota bacterium
GGAACGCGCCAGCCGCGCGCGGGACCCCCGTCCCATTCGATCGCCTCGAGCCGGTAGCCCGCCGCCTCGATGCGGTCGCGCGTCTCGTCCCCCGGCACGTACTCGGGCTGGAGCTCGTTGAGCTGCCCGTACGGCATGTACTCGAGGAACCGGACGTCGAGCTCGCGCGCGCGCGTCAGCTCGACGAACGCCGGCGCCTCGTGGTCGTTCAGGCCCCGCAGTACCACGCAGTTGATCTTCAACGGACGAAAGCCGCGCTTCCACGCGTCTTCGATCCCGGCCCAGGTCTCGCGAAAGCGATCGCGCCGCGTGATCCGCGCGAACGTCTCCGGGTCGAGCGAGTCGAGCGAGATGTTGAGTCCCTGGAGGCCTGCGGAGGCCAGCGCGTCCGCCTGATGCCCGAGCAGGAGGGCGTTCGTGGTCATGTGGAGGGAGACACCGGGGCAGCGATCCCGGACCATGGCGATCAGGCGCGGGAGATCCCGGCGGGCGGTCGGCTCGCCGCCCGTGAAGCGGATCTTTCCCACCCCGCGATCGCAGAACACGCCCGCCAGCCGGGTCAGCTCCTCGTACGACAGCATCTCCTCGCGCGGCAGCCACTCCAGCCCTTCCTCGGGCATGCAGTAGCGGCACCGCAGGTTGCAGCGGTCGGTGACCGAGATCCGGAGATAGTCGTGGCGCCGACCGTGGCGGTCGATCCATTCCGTTGTCGATGTCGGATCGGGCATAGGTCTGTAACTTAGACTTCGGACTCGTTTCCGCCACCGAGGAGCCTTCGTGATCACCCTCAACACCCTCCAGCCCGACCGCGTGCGGGTCGTCACGTTCGATTGCTACGGCACCCTGATCGACTGGGAGACGGGGATCTGGAACGCCTTCCGCGAGGCCGCCGCGCACGACGGCGTGACGCTCGACCGCGAGAAGCTGATCACCGCGTACCACGCGATCGAACCGGAGGTCGAGTCGGAGCCTTTCCGCCCGTACCGCGACGTGCTCACCGAGACCGCGCGCCGCGTCGCAGCCCGCTGCGGCTGGACGATCTCCACCGACCTGGCCGCGTTCCTGCCAGCGAGCGTCGTCGCGTGGCCGCCGTTCGCGGACACCAACGCGGCCCTGGAGCGGCTCGCCGGGAAGCACCGCCTCGGGATCCTGTCGAACGTCGACGAGGACCTGCTCGAGCAGACGCGGAACGGGCTCTCCGTGGACTTCGATTTCTGGGTCACCGCGGACCGGGTCGAGTCGTACAAGCCCGACCTGGCGCACTTCGAGGCCGCGCGCCCCTACGTCGGGGACCCGGCCGGATGGCTGCACGTGGCCCAGAGCCTGTTCCACGACGTGGCGCCGGCCAACTGCGTCAACGTGCCGGTCGTCTGGGTGAACCGGAAAGGAGAGGAACGGCCGCCGGACGGTCCGCTGCCGGATCGCGAGGTGCGCGATCTCGCTTCGCTGGCGGACTGGCTGACGCGATGAGTCGGAGATCAGTCCGGCGGGAGCGACTCGGGCTCGAACTCGATTCCCATCTCCTCGGCCACGCCGAGGAGCCGCTTCGCGTGCTCGATCCGGGCGGCGGCCGCCCGCAGCGAGTCCGCGGCGCTGGAGGTGTCGGCGGCGGCGAGCGCGCTCGCCGCGCCCTCGCGGGTGGCCCGGGCGGCTGCCAGCAAGGCGCGCGGGTCGGGGTCGCCGGCGCCCGGCGGCGACCAATCCGGGTTCGCGCCGAGATAGGCCTCGAGCCCGGCGATCTCGTTGTCGAGGGTCTCGAGCTCGAGCTCCATGTCCTCCACGGAGGTGAACTCGATCTCGTCCGCGTATCCCGGTTCCGCGGAAGCTCCCTCCGGGTGTCCGCCGGCCCCCGGGGCCGAGCCGCCGCAGGCCAGGACGAGCGCCCCGGAGGACGCGATCAATGTGCGGAGGCGCGACACTACGCGGCTATCTCTGCGCCGAACGCTCCAGGGCCTCGATGATCTCGCTCTGCTTGTATCGCCGGCGTCGCGTGGGCGTGTAGTAGACCCTGACGCCATACTCCGCGAGGCGGCCGCTCTTCTCCAGCCGGCGAAGCGTGCTGATCGAGACGCCGAGCAGGCGGGCCGCCGCTCCAATGCGCAGGAATACCGGCTCCTGGCTTTCGCCCTTGGGCATCGGAAGACTCCTTTCGAGACGGTGCTTGACGATAGTGTAATCCGGAGACCTATTCCGAGCAATCGGGGGATTTCATGGGCGTAGGAGGGCGATCCGCCGAACCGGTGGTCTTCTCGGTCGTCGTCCCGCTCCGGGACGAGGAGCCGAACCTCGCCTCGCTCCACACCGAGATCGCGGCCGCACTCGAGGCTGCCGGGATCCCGTGGGAAGTCGTCTACGTGGACGACGGCTCGGTGGACGACGGGCCCCGCATCCTCCGGGACCTCGCGATCCGGGATCCGAGGGCGCGGGTCGTGACCCTGGCTCGGGGCTACGGCCAGTCGACGGCGCTCGTCGCCGGCGCCGAGGCCGCCCGCGGGGAGTGGATCGGGACGCTCGACGCGGACGGCCAGAACGATCCGCGGGATCTGGTGACGTTCCTCGCCGAAGCCCGCTCGGGCGTGGCGGAGGTGGTCACCGGCTACCGGGCCGAGCGCGCGGACCGCTGGGTGCGGCGCGCCTCCTCCCGGGTCGCGAACACGGTCCGGAACCGTCTCAGCGGCGACCGGATCCTGGACGTCGGCTGCTCGGTCCGCGTCTTCCCGCGCCGGGCGATGCTCGAGGCCGTCCGATTCGAGGGCATGCACCGGTTCCTCCCGACGCTCTTCCGGATCGCCGGCTACCGCGTGGTGGAGCGACCGGTCGGACACCGCCCCCGGCGCGCCGGCCAGTCGAAGTACGGGATCCACAACCGACTCTGGCGCGGGCTCGCCGACCTTTTCGTCGTGCGGCGGCTCGTGCGTGGTCGCGTCCGCTACGAGATCGCGGACGGGGACGGGGGCTGAGTGCCGGCCGAAGCCTGGCTCGTGATAGGGTTCCTCGGGCAGGTCTGCTTCTTCTCCCGTTTCCTGGTGCAGTGGATGGCCAGCGAGCGCGCCGGCCGGAGTCTCGTGCCGCGCGCGTTCTGGTACCTGTCGATCGCGGGCGGGGCGATCGTGCTCACCTACGCGATCTGGCGCCGGGATCCCGTGTTCATCGCGGGGCAGAGCGGAGGACTGTTCGTGTATCTCCGGAACCTGATCCTGCTGCGGCGCGAGGATCGAAAGGCCGCCGATTGAGGGAGTGGCTTCCCGACCCGCTCGCGCGGCGCCCGCTCGCACCGCTCGCGGCCGTCGCCGCCACGCTCCTCCTCTGGCACCTGGGCGCCTACGGGCTCTGGGAGTCGACCGAGGCCCGCTACGCGGAGATCGCCGCGCGGATGGTCCGGAGCGGCGACTGGATGACGCCCCGGCTCAACGGGATCATCCACTTCGACAAGCCGCCGGTCGCGTACTGGGCGAGCGCCGCGAGCATGGCGGCGCTCGGGATCGACGAGCTGGCCGCGCGGCTGCCGCTCGTGTTGGCATCCCTGGCCGGGCTGATCCTCCTCTACCGCGCCGGCGCCGACGCGCTGTGCCCGCGCGCGGCCGCGTTCGCGTTCCTGACGCTCCTCACGTCGCCGCTCTGGTTCGCGCTCTCTCGCAGCCTCACGACGGATCTGTACCTGACGGTGTCGATCGTCGTCGCAGTCGACGCCGCCCGGCGCGGCACGCGCCCCGGCGGCTCCCGCGCCTGGCGGATCCTCGCCTGGACCGCCCTCGGCGTGGGGTTCCTCACGAAGGGACCGGTGGTCCTCCTATGGACCGCGCTCCCGCTCCTCGGCTGGGCCGCATGGACGGGCTCGTGGCGGCGCGCCGCGCGGCTCGCGGACCCGCTCGGCCCCGCGGCGTTCGCGCTCGTCGCGCTCCCCTGGTATCTGGTCGAGGCCGCGCGCCACCCCGGGCTCATGGGGTACTGGCTGGGCGGCCAGGTCGAGGGGCGAATCGTCGAGCCGTACCGGGGCGAGGTCGAGCCGTGGTGGAGCTACCTGGCGACCCTGGGATGGGCGGCCTGGCTTTGGATCCTCCCCGGGGCCGTCGGCCTGTGGGCGCTCGCGCGACAGCGGGACCGGCCGGGCGGTCGCTTCCTGATCTGCTGGGTCGTGCTCCCCCTGATGGCGTTCTCCGTGTTCCCCACGAAGCGCGCGAACTACGCGCTCCCGGCCCTGCCCGCGATCGCGCTCGCCGCTGGCTGGTGGTGGGACCGCGCCGTCGCCGGGGTCGCCCCGGCGGGCGGCGTCCTCCTCCGCGCCCTGGCCCTCTCGACCGCCGGATTCGGGGCGGCGCTCCTGGCGGCGGGTCCGTTCGTGCGCGACGTGCCGCGCGAGATCTCGTCCCTTGGCTGGCTGTTCGGCCCCGGCTTCGTGCTCGGGGGCGTAGCGGCGTGGCGAGCCACCACCCGGACGAGACCGGACCTGGCGTTCACGGCCTGCCTGCTCCCGCTGGCCGGACTCTACCTCGGGCTCGTCGGCTCGCTCGCCCATCCGCGCGTCGAGGACTGGTCGAAGATCTCGCGACCGCTGATCCGGCAGATCGACGTTCACCGGGCCGCCGACGAGCCGATCGTCAACTACCACGTGTGGCTGCGGGCGATCCCGTTCTACCTGGACGAGCTCGTGATCACGGTCTCGGAGGAGGGCCGGCTTACGCTGTTCGAGACCGACGACCGGTGGCGGAAGACGACGTTCACGGCGGACAGCGCGTTCTTCCGCATGATCGCGGGCTCCGAGCGGATCCTGGCGGTCGTTCCGGCAGGAGAGGTCGACGTCATTAGGCGCGGGGAACAATCCGTCGTCGTCCTGGCGCGCGACCCGCGCTACGCCCTGATCACGAACCGTCCGACGCCGACGGAGCGCGCGCTGGTCAGCGACCGGCCTCCCGCTGGAGCCGCGCGATCTGGTCCGACCGACCCATGAGCAGGAGCGAAACGTCGTCGTTCACGATGTAGTTCCCCGGGGGGTTCATCCGCCGGGCCCCCGTCAGATACTCCTTCACCCCGATCACCGTCACCCCGAAGCGGTTCCTGAGGTCCAGCTCCTCCAGACTCTTCCCGACGATCTCCACGGAGGGCTCCATCTCGACGATCGAGTAGTCCTCGCCGAGCGGGATGAAATCCAGGACATTGGGTTTGCCCAGCGCCTCGGCGAGCGACTCCGCGACCTCGCGCTCGGGGTGGATGATCTTGGTGGCCCCGATCAGCTCGAGGATCCGGCCGTGGTCCTGGGTGATCGCCTTCACGTAGATGTTCCGCACACCCAGCGATCGCGTGTGCAAAGTGGCCAGGATCGAGGCGTCCATCGAGCTACCGAGCGAGATGACCGCGTAGTCGAACGCGCCGACATCTAGCTCGGCGAGGAGGTCCCGGTTCGTGCAGTCGCCCACGACCGCGTGGGTCACGTAGGTCGCGATGGCGTCGATCGCCTCCTTGTCCCCGTCGATGGCCATGATCTCGACCTTCTGCGCCGCCAGTCTCCGGGTGAAGAAATGCCCGAAGTTCCCGACTCCCAGCACCACGATCCGCAGCATCATGCGTCCTTTCTCTCGCCGCCCCGCCGGCTCAGCCGACCAGGACGGGCTCTTCCGCGTATTGGTACTCGACCCGCTTCTTCCGGCTCAGGCTGAAGGCCAGCGTGAGGGGTCCCAGCCTGCCGATGAACATGAGCGCCACCAGGATGAGCTTGCTCGAAGCGACGAGGCCGAACGTCTCTCCCATCGACAAGCCCACGGTCGCGAACGCCGACACCGCTTCGAAATTGAGCGACAGGAACTCCCCGCGGACGCCGGGATGCGCCTGCTCGTGCAGCTCGGTCCATTGTAGAAAGAACGTGGCCGCCATGACGACGACGACCGACAACATCACGATCGCCATCGCCTCGCCGACCGTCCGCTCGGGAACGGTGCGGCGGAACAGGGTCGCGTGACGCAACCCGCGTGCACGCGAGTACAGAACGCCGAACAGGATCGCCGCGGTCGAGGTCTTGACGCCGCCGGCCGTGGATCCCGGTGATCCGCCGATGAACATGAGGATCAACGTCATCATGAGGGCCGCGTTCGTGAGCGTGCCGTAGGCCACTGTGTTGAAGCCCGCGGTCCGCGGCGTCACGGACTGGAACAGGGAGATCAGCACGCGCTCCCCCGCTGGGCGGCCGGCCAAAACGTTCTCGGCCTCGAACATGTAGAAGCCGGCCGTGCCGAGGACGATCAGGACACCGGTCGTCATCAGCACAACCTTGGTGTGGAGCGACAGCCGGCGGCGGCGGCGCAGCCACTCCTCGACGTCCGTGATCACCAGGAATCCAATCCCCCCGAGGACGATCAGGGCCATGACCGTCAGGTTCACGACCCACGAGCCGGCGAAGCCCTCGAGATTGTTCGAA
>JAICNR010000040.1 GCA_025931135.1 Gemmatimonadota bacterium
GCCGGCCGACGACGACCGCACCAGCTCGACCCAGCCACCCGGGAAGATCCCGAGGCCGAGCACGCCCACCACGAGGATCAACAACGCGATCGCCGCCATCGCGGGGACCCGGGACCGGATCGGCGCTCGGTCCGAAGTCCACATGTACATGGCGACCACGACCTTGAGGTAGAAATAGGCCGAGATGACGGAGGCCAGGACGAGCAGGACCGCGAGCGGGACGTGCCCGGCCCGGACGGCCGCGGACAGGATCGCGAACTTCCCGACGAAGCCCGCCGTCGGAGGGATGCCCGTCAGGCTGAACATGAACAACGCCATCGCCGCCGCGAGCAGGGGATGGCGCCAGGCGATGCCGGCATAGTCGCGCGTGATCGAAGTGTTCTCCGTCCCCTTCTCCCCCAGGACGATCACGATCCCGAACGCGCCCAGCGTCATCAGGGTGTACGCCGCGAGGTAGAAGAGAACCGCCGAGGTTCCCAGGTCGCTGTGCGCGACCAGCGCCACCAGCAGGTAGCCCGCGTGCGCGATGGAGGAATAGGCGAGCATGCGCTTGATGTCGTCCTGGCGGAGGGCAGCGATGTTGCCCACGAACATTGTCAGGACGGCCAGGGCCCAGAGGACCGTGACCCACTGGTCCGCGAGACCGTCGAACGTGCTCATGAATACGCGAACGAACGCCGCGAATCCCGCGACCTTGACCCCCGTGGCCATGAATCCAGTGATGGGAGCGGGGGCCCCCTCGTAGACGTCCGGCGACCACATGTGAAAGGGCACCAGCGCAACCTTGAACCCGAAGCCGACGACGAGTAGCGCCACACCCGCCAGGAGCACCGGGCCGGCCGGAGGAGCCGACGTCGCGTCCCGTATGGCAGTCAGATCCAGCGATCCAGTCGCTCCGTATACGAGCGCCATCCCGTAAAGGAAGAAGCCGGTAGAGAACGCTCCGATCACGAAATACTTGAGCGCGCCTTCGACCGCGCGCATCCGGGTGCGTCGGAAGCCGGTCAGGACGTAGACCGAGATCGACATCAGCTCCAGACCGGCGAAGATCATCATCAGGTTGTGCGCCTGGACCATGAACAGCATCCCGATCGCGGCCATGAGGATCAGGTGGTAGTACTCGGCCAGGTGAATGTCGTGACGGCGGCAGTAGCCGATCGTGAAGAGAAGGGTGAGCATCGTGCCCGCGAGCACCACGCCGGACAGAAAGACGCCGAACCCGTCCAGCAAGATCATTCCGTTGAAGTATTCCCCCCCGGCTACCGGCAGCCTGAGCCATTGCCAGATCACCGCGCCGAAGGCCAGCCCCACACCCACGAGCGAGACATACGGCGCCATGATCGGCGTCCCGTCCTCATTCTCGCCGGGCCCCCTCGTGCGGCCGAGCTCGAACAGGTCCACGACCAGCGCGGCCATCCCGAACACCGCGAGGATCGCCGCAGGCAGGACCGGGAACAGGGCCGGCCGGACTGCGCGATAGGCCTCGAGCAGCCCCTGGAGCTCGGGGGTCATGGAGTCTCCGTCTCCTCGCCGTCCCGGGTCTCGTTCTCCCTCTCCGATTCCGCACCCCGGGCGGGGGCGATCTCGACCAGATCCGGGGGCGCCTCGAACCCCTCCCCCGCCACTCGCTCGACGAACCGCTCCACCGATGGTTCCGTGCGTGCCAGGAACGGCGCGGGGTAGACGCCGATCCACACGATCAGCGCGACCAGCGGGAGGAGGATCGCGATCTCCCTCCCGCTCAGATCCGTCAGGCCCTTGTTCGCCTCCCGATCCACCGGGCCGAACATCACGCGCTGGAACATGCGCAGCATGTAGTAGGCGGCGAGAATGACGCCCGCGGTGGCGACCCCCGTCATCCAGGGATGAGTCTGGAACATCCCCACCAGGATCAGGAACTCCCCCACGAAGCCGTTCAGGCCCGGCAGTCCGATGGAAGACAGCGTGACGATCATGAACAGCACCGCGAATACGGGCATGACCGCCGAGAGGCCGCCGAAGTCCTCGATGTCATAGGTGTGACGCCGCTCGTACAGCATGCCGCAGATGAAGAACAGGGCGCCCGTGGAGAGTCCGTGGTTGATCATCTGGATGACCGACCCCTGAACGCCCGTGGCGTTCAGCGCGAACAGGCCGAGCATCACGAATCCCAGATGACTGACCGACGAGTACGCGACGAGCTTCTTCACGTTGGGCTGGACCAGCGCCACCATCGCCCCGTAGATGATCCCCACTACGGCCAAGCCCGCGATCCAGGGGAGCGCGTCGCGAGCGGCTTCCGGGAACAGCGGCATCGCGAATCGATAGAAGCCGAACGTTCCCATCTTGAGGAGCACGCCGGCCAGGATGACGCTACCCGCCGTCGGAGCTTGAACGTGTGCGTCCGGTAGCCAGGTGTGGAACGGAAACATGGGGACCTTGATCGCGAATGCGATCGCGAACGCCAGGAAAAGGGCTAGCTGCAGCTCGCCTGGCACGCTCGCCCCCAGCAGATCCGGCAGCGAGGTGGTGAAGGTCCCCGTCGCCCGTTCGTGCTGAAAGTACAGGGCGAGGATCCCGACCAGCATCAGGAGTCCGCCGATGAACGTGTACAGGAAGAACTTGACGGCCGCGTAGATCCGCTGCTCCCCGCCCCACACACCGATGATGAAGTACATCGGCACCAGCATCAGCTCCCAGAACACGTAGAACACGAACAAGTCGAGTGCGAAGAACACTCCGAGCATCCCGGTCGTTAGCACCAGGAGCAGGATGTGGAATTCCTTCACGTGGCGATCGATGTAGCGCCAGGATCCGAGGACCGCGAGAGGAGTGAGGAGCGCCGTCAGGAGGGTCAGGAGGACGCTGACCCCATCCACGCCCAGATAGTACTGGACACCGAGCGAGGGGATCCAGTCGACGCGTTCGACGAACTGGTATTCCGCCCCGGTCGGGTCGTACAGCCACCACAAGGGCAGCGCGATCAGGAAATGGATCGTCGAGATCGCGAGCGTGGCCTGCCGGATCGCGGTGCGATTCGCGCCCGGGATCCCTGCCAGCAGCAGCGCTCCGAGTATCGGGAAGAACAGGATCGCCGACAGGTATGCGCTCATCGCTTCATCCGAACAGGTAGTAGGCGAGGATCACGATCGCGCCGCCGAAGAACACCATCACGTACGTGGGGATGCTTCCGGACTCCCAGCCGCTCATGGCCCGGCTCTGCATCTGGACCACTTTGGCCGTGCCGCCGACCAGCAATCCGTCGATGAGCCCTTCGTCCACGATGCGCCAGGCGAAGCGGGATAGCGCATTGTAGGGCCGGACGACCAGTGCGTCGTAGAGCTCGTCCACCCAGTACTTGTTCCGCAGGATCGTGTATGGCACCTGGAATCGCGCAGCGATCCGCTGCGGCACCTCCGGGCGTGCGAGCCACAGGTGCCGGGCCGCGAGGATGCCGAGCGTCGCGACCGCGACCGACGCAGCCATGAGCGCGTACTCCGCGGGGGGCACCGCGTGCGCCTCGGCGGCATGCCCAGCCTCCCCGTGCGCGCTCAGAAACACCGGCGCCAGCCAGGCCTCGATCGCGTTCGGAACCCCGCCCAGGAACTCGCCGATCGCCGGCGGGATCCCGATCCACCCGCCGATCACGGAGAGGACGCCGAGGACCGCGAGCGGCACCGTCATGCTGGCCGGCGACTCGTGCGCGTGCTGGCGCTGCTCCGCCGTCCCGCGGAACGGACCGTGGAACGTGAGAAAGAAGAGCCGGAACATGTAGAGCGCGGTCAGACCGGCTGTCACGAACCCGAGGGCCCACAAGACGGGATGTCCCGCGTCCCACGCGCGCCACAGGATCTCGTCCTTCGAGAAGAAGCCCGCGAGCGGGGGGATCCCCGCGATTGCCAGGGTGGCCGCCAGCATGGTCCAGTACGTCACGGGCATGATCGGCTTCAGCCCACCCATCCGCCGCAGGTCCTGTTCTCCGTGCAGGGCATGGATCACGCTGCCGGCGCCCAGGAACAGAAGCGCCTTGAAGAACGCGTGCGTCACGAGGTGGAAGATACCGGCCGCATAAGCCGCTACCCCGACTCCCAGGAACATGTATCCGAGCTGACTGATCGTGGAGTACGCCAGGACCTTCTTGATGTCCGTCTGAACCAGCCCGATCGTCGCCGCGTAGAGAGCGGTCGCCGCGCCGATCCCGGCCACGATCGCGAGGACGTCGGGCGCGAGGTCGTACAGCGCGTGGGATCGAGCCACCATGTACACTCCGGCGGTCACCATCGTGGCCGCGTGGATCAGGGCCGAGACCGGAGTCGGGCCCGCCATCGCGTCGGGAAGCCAGACGTACAGCGGGATCTGGGCGCTCTTGCCGACCGCGCCCACGAACAGGAAAAGGCAGATCCAGAACGCCAGGTCGCCGCCCGGCGCCAGCACCGATGCGGCTGTCGGAAACACATCGGCGAACGCCACCGAGCCGAAAGAGCCGAAGATGAGGAAGATCCCCAGCAGGAAACCGAAGTCCCCCACACGGTTCACGATGAAGGCCTTCTTGCCCGCTGTGGCGTTGTCGCGGTCCTTGAACCAGAAGCCGATCAACAGATAGCTGCAGAGGCCCACGCCCTCCCAGCCCACGAACAGGAGCAGGAAGTTGTCGGCCATGACAAGGAGCAGCATGGCGAACGTGAACAGGTTTAGATACGTGAAGTAGCGCGCGAACCCTGCGCTGTCCTCGTCGTGCATGTAACCGACACTGTAGACGTGTATCAGGAACCCGACGCCCGTCACGACCAGCATGAGGGTCGCGGACAGCGGATCGACGAGGAATCCGATGTTGGCCTGGAAGTCACCTGCCGCGATCCAGGAGTACAGCGTCTGGGTGAGCTGCCGGGCTTCCGGTGCGCGGCCGACTAGGTCGAGGAACAGGACCAGCGACACCACGAATGCAGCGCCGACGACCCCCGGGCCGATGAAGCCCACCGCGCCCTTGCCGAGCCGGCGGCCGAAGAGCCCGTTGATGAGGACCCCCCCAAGGGGGAATGCAGGGACGAGCCAGATCAAGTGCTCCACCGTCAGCCTCGCATCGTGCTGAAGGCCTCGATGTTGACCGTTTCCCGGTGGCGGAACATCGCGACGATGATCGCCAGGCCCACCGCCGCCTCGGCGGCCGCGACCGCGATGACGATCAGCACCATCACCATGCCGCCCAGATCCCCGATCGCGGTCGCGAACGTAACGAACGCAAGGTTCGCGGCGTTCAGCATGATCTCGATCGACATGAACACGATGATCGCGTTCTTGCGGGTCAGAACGCCGATCGCGCCGATCGTGAACAGGACCGCGCTCAGCGTGATGTAGTGCCCGACCCCGATCTCGCTCACCGCTCCCTCCGCGCCAGCACGACCGCGCCGACCATGGCCACGAGGAGGAGCAGAGCGGTGACGAGGAACGGCAGGTAGTAGGCCGAATAGAGCGCCGACGCGATCGCCTCTGTCGAGCCCAGAACATCCGGGTCCACGCCCGCCGCCGGGCCGCTCGCGCCGGGTTCGAAGTCCCCCACGCCCGCCGCCACGAGCGCACCCACGAACCCGACGCCCAGCACGAGCGCCGCGAACTTGACCGGCGTGCCCGCGACGTCGAACCACTGCGGCGTCCCGAGGTTCAGGAGCATGACGACGAACAGGAACAGGACCATGATCGCTCCCGCGTAGACCAGCACCTGGATCGCTGCCAGGAAGTGACTGTGGAGCGTCACGAACAGACCCGCGAGGCAGAAGAACGTGATCACCAGATAGAGCACCGAGGCTACAGGGTTCCGGCTCGTGATCACGAGCAGGCTCGTGACCACGGCCACCGCGGCCAGCACCCAGAAGGCGATCGCCACACCGCTCATGCCTGGGGCGTCCTCACAAGGTTCCTCGGGACATGCGGCTCTTGTCGATCTCTCCCTCGTACGGCTGATAGCCGTCCTCCACGATCTTCTCGTCGCGCCAGTTCAACAGGTACTCCTTGTCCCAGATGAAATCCTCGCGCTCGTAGCTTGCCCATTCGTACTCGCGGGTCATCGCGATCGCGTCCTCGGGACAGGCGTCGACACAGTAGCCGCACATGATGCAGCGCAGCCCGTCGATGTCGAAGCGCACGGGATACTTCTCGATCGCCGGGTCGGGGTGCTCGCCCGCCACGATGTAGATGCAGTCCGCCGGGCACGCCGTGGCGCACATCATGCATGCCACGCAGCGCGGCTCGCCGCTGGGGCGTTTCTTCAGGTAGTGCCGCCCGCGGAAGCGGTGGCCGTAGTCCCGCCGCTCCTCGGGGTAGCGGATCGTCGGGAGTCCCCCCGGCTTCAGCAGGTTCCGGATCATGTTCCCGAGCGTGACGCCGAGGCCCATGACCACCGCCGGCAGGTAGAGCCGCTTCCACCAGGCTTGCGTGTCCGCGTGCTCGCGGATGATGTCGTCGGCCTTCAGGACCTTTACGTGTCGCGGATCGATGGGCATGCCAATCACATCCTCACGTGAAGTACAGCACCAGTCCGGTCACGAAGACGTTCGCCAGCGCCAGCGGGAGGATCATCTTCCATCCCAGGCGCATGAGCTGATCGTAGCGGAATCGCGGCAGCGTCCACCGCACCCAGATGAACAGCCAGAGGAAGAACAGGAGCTTCGCGGAGAAGGAGCCCAGCTGGAGGAGCGCGGCGGGGATCGCCCCCACGGCAGCCTGGAGCTCCGCGCTCTCGACCCACGGGATCTGCCAGCCGCCGAAGAACAGCGTGACGATCAGCATCGCCCCCGTCACCATAGCCATGTACTCGGCCATGAAGAAGATCGCGAACTTCATCGCCGAGTACTCGGTGTGATAGCCGACGACCAGCTCGTTCTCGGCTTCGGGCAAGTCGAAGGGCAGGCGATTGGACTCGGCGAAGACCGCCGCCAGGAACAGAATGAACGCCAGCGGCTGCGTGACCACGCCCCACTTGGGGAGGAACCCGAACAGGTGCTCTCCCTGACCGTGAACGATGTCGTCGAGCTGCACCGAGCCGTAGATCATGAGGATCCCCACGACAGAGAGCCCGAGCGCCAGCTCATAGCTGATCATCTGGGCGCTGGAGCGGATGCCGCCCAGGAGCGAGTACTTGTTGTTCGAGGCCCAGCCCGCGAGCACGATCCCGTATACCGAGAGCGACGCCAACGCGAACACGTAGAGGATCCCGATGTTCAGATCGGCGACCTGCATCGTGATCTGCCGGCCGGCGACGACGATGTCGTCGGCGAACGGGATGACGGCGAACGTCATGGCGGCGGGGACCAGGAGAAGGACGGGCGCGAGCACGTAGAACGCCCGGTTCGCGTGCGCGGGTACATAGTCCTCCTTCCAGACGAACTTGACGACGTCGGCCAGCGGCTGGACCAGCCCGAGCAGCGTGAACCCTCCGATGTTCACGCGGTTAGGCCCCAGCCGGTGCTGGATGAAGGCGCTCCCCCTCCGCTCCGCCCACACGAGCACCGGCACGGTGTTCACGACGCCGAAGAAGACCAGGAACGCCTTGAGGAGCGAGATCCCGACACCGGTCCAGTCCATGTCAGCTCTCCGCCGGCATCAGACGATGATCGGGGCCCGGACCCCGGGCATGGGGTCCGCGCCCACCGCGGGCATCCGGTCCCTCTCCCAGCCGGCCAGCCACGCCCCCTGATCACCCACCGTCTCGTGCGTGAGACCGGCGAAGACCGGGACCCCGGCCGCGAGATGCCGGAACGATACGCCCGCGGAAGCCGGAGCCGCGTCGCCCCCGAGCGCGGCCGTGATCGCCGCTAGCGCCGCCCACGCGGGCCGGCTCGCTTCGTAAGGCGGGACGTTGGGCCAGAAGCGCTGCACGCGGCCCGCGTGGTTCGTGAACGTGCCGTCCCGCTCGACGTGAACGCACGTCGGTAACACTAGATCCGCTCGCTCGAGGAGCGAATTCCGTCGGGGTCCCAGGAACAGGACCCACTCGGCCGCGGCCAGCGCCCGCGCCCCGGCATCCCCCAGCGTTTCGACATCCCAGCCGCAGACGACCAGCCCGCGCACGCCGCCGCCCGCCACCGCGCCCAGGATCTCCCCCACGCGCGAGTCCGGGCCGGGACTGAGGATCTGGAGCGCCCCCCGCGTGTTGGGGTTGGGATCGCGTCGGATCAGGATCCCGTCGGTCAGATCGTCGACTCCGCGCCAGGAGTCATCGGCGCGAAAATCCACGGCCGAGCCTCCCGCCGCTTTCAGCAGTCGAACGAGCTCCCACAGATCCTCGTTCGACATGCGCGGGTGCGCGATCGCGGCCACGCTCCCCGCCAGCTCCGTCAATCGACTCGCCGCCTCGGCCGTGGCGCCCTCCCAATCGATCGGGGTAAGGCCGCCGTTCCGGCGAATCAGGGGCTCGACGATCCGGTCGCTCGTGTCGGCCACTCGCGCGTGGGAGAGCCGACCGGGGTCGCACATCCACGAGTCGTTCACCTGATCGTTGTAGCGTGGACGGTAGCGGTAGACGGTGTCCTCCGACTGCTCCGAGTAGATGTTGCAGCCGGTCGAGCACTCCGGGCACACCGACTTCGCTGACTTCAGGTAATAGACTCGCTTTCGGAACCGGAAATCGTTCGACGTGAGCGCTCCCACCGGGCAGATGTCGGTGTAGTTGAGCGCATAGGCGGAATCGATCGGACGATCGTCGAAGGTCATGATCTCGGAGTGATCCGAACGATTGGCGATCATGAAGTCCGAAGTGCCCGCGATCTCTTCGCCGAACCGCACGCATCGCGAGCAAAGCACGCATCGCTCCGCGTCGAGCGTGATGGGGCCAAGGTCCTTGACCTTGTCCTTGTGCACGCGCTCGATCGGAAGCGGGTCGTACCGGCCGACCTCCATGTAGTACTTCTGGAGGTAGCACTCCCCGACCTGATCGCATACGGGGCAGTCGAGCGGATGGTTCTTGAACACGAACTCTACCACGCCCTGAACCGCCTCTTTCACTCGCGGCGTATCGAAGGCGACGATCATTCCGTCCGCCACCGCCGTCGAGCACGATGTCTGGAGCTTCCCCTGGTCCTTGACCTCGCACAGGCACATGCGACAGTTCGCGGGTATCGACAGGTCGCGATGGAAGCAGAAGTGCGGCGGCGTGTACCCGGCACGCTCCGCCGCCTGAAAGATCGTCGCCCCCTTCGGGACCCGGACTTCGACGCCGTCGATCGTCACGGTGAGCAGCTGACCCCGGTCGACCTCCTGGGTCGGGGACTTCGCCAGGCCTGGCTCCAGGACGACGGGCACATCGGCCCGCTCGGCAGGCAGCTCCTCCGGCTCACGGAGGTCTGGGATCAGAGTTCCGGGCGGCAGGATCGTGGCCAGCTCGGCGGGAGAGCGCCGGCGCCCCCCGTAGGCGGTGTCCTTCTCGGTTCCGACGTTTCGCCTCATGCCGCCCCGGCGGAGGACCGCTCAAAATCGCCAGGGTCAAGGCGCGCAACGCGGAGATTGGACATCTTCATTGGTCCCCTCAAGAGGCTCTGGGGAGGATGTGGTCGCGTTTCCCCACCTCGGCGGCGAGCGCGTCCATGTCGACGGGCCCGGCACAGAGCGCGGCGAAGTCGTCCGGATACTTCTTGATGAACGCGACCGCGGGCCACGCCATCGCGTCGGCCAGCGCACAGATCGTCTTGCCCGCCATCAGGTCGGAGATGCGCAGGATCATTGCGAGATCCGCCTCAGTCCCTCGGCCGAGGAGGATCTTGTCGACCAGCTGCTCGATCCAGCCGCATCCTTCACGGCACGGGGTGCACTGGCCACACGATTCGTGGGCGTAGAAGTGGGCGAGGTTGAGCAGGCAGTCCACCGCCGAGACGTTGTCGCCGATCACGATGAACCCGCCCGATCCGACCAGGCTACCGCGTTCGCGGAGCCCCTCGTAGTCGAGCTTCGCCCCGCGGCACTCATCGGGCGTGAGGACGGGAACCGACGACCCTCCGGGGATGATCCCCTTCAGCCCGACACCGTCGAGCATCCCCCCCAGGTCGTCCTCCAGGAACTGCATCA
The DNA here is from genome assembly GCA_025931135.1 of Gemmatimonadota bacterium. Classification (GTDB taxonomy): domain Bacteria; phylum Gemmatimonadota; class Gemmatimonadetes; order JACCXV01; family JAHWKZ01; genus JAICNR01. The sequence continues at coordinate 10,033 of JAICNR010000040.1, forward strand.
GGTCGTATCCCATCTCGAGCTCGTAGACCCCGGGCCGGGCAATGGGCCCCGAGCACGACCACAGCTTCGTCCCGCGGGACTTCTCGGTTCCGTACTGGGCATAGGCGTCGGCACCGTGTTCGACGATCCAGGGGACGGTGGCGAGGGTCTCGGTGTTGTTGATCACGGTGGGCGAGCGGAACAGGCCCTCGACGGCCGGAAACGGTGGCTTGTTGCGGGGCTGTGCCTTCTTGCCCTCCAGGGACTCGATCATCCCAGTCTCCTCGCCCGCGATGTAGGCGCCGGCCCCGTAGTGCGTGACGACCTCCAGATCGTGATCCGAACCGAAGATCCCCTTCCCCAGGTAGCCCTTCGCGTACGCTTCGTCGACCGCCGCGCGCCAGCGCGCGAGCGGGTAGCTGAACTCGCCGCGGAAGTAGTTGAACATGAGATGGCAGTCGATCGCCACCGCGGCGATCATCATCCCCTCGAGCACGGCGTGCGGGTCGTTCTCCAGGAGCCAGCGGTCCTTGAACGTCCCGGGCTCTGACTCGTCGGAGTTGCAGATCAAGTAGGTCGGGCTCTCGGACCCGCGAGGAATGAACGACCATTTCGTGCCGGTCGGGAAGCCCGCCCCGCCGCGGCCGCGGAGACCGGATTTCTTCACCTCTTCCACGATCGCCTCGGAGCTCATGCTGAGCGCCTTCCGGATCGCCCGATAGCCGCCCACTGCCTCGTACGCCTCCAACCGGTGGCTCTCCCCCGGACGATCGAGCCCGCGCTGCATGAGGATCTGCGGGGCGCTCATTTGGCCTCCGCTTCCGCGCCGCCGGTCCGGGCGCGCTCGAGCGTCCGCGGAAACATCGCCCGGTAGCCGTCGAGGTCGGGACGCTCGTAGATCACCGGCTCGACGTCGAACGGCCGCGGTGTCGACCCCCGGAGCTCGTCCAGGAGCGCGTCGATCCGCTCGGGCGTGAGGTTCTCGTAGAACTTGAGATTGCACTGCATCATCGGGGCGGTGCCGCAGGACGCCAGGCACTCCACCTCCTGGAGCGTGAACTCACCGTCCTCCGTGGTCTCTCCGGGTTCGATCCCCAGCCGCTCCCGTATCCGGTCGATCACGGCACGCGCTCCCATGAGCTCGCACGACAGGGTCCGGCAGACCTGCAGCTTCCAGCGGCCGACCGGCCGCTCGTCGAACATCGTGTAGAACGTCACCACGGCCTGGACCGCCGCGGCGGAGCAGCCCAGTCGCTCCCCCACCCAGACCATCGCCTCGGGCGAGATCCAACCCGCTTCCCGTTGCACGGTCCACAATACGGGCAGCATCGCGGCCTGACGCTCGGGATAGAGCGCGATCGTGCGGTCGACCTCGGCCACCGCGGACTCGGGGAGAGCGAACGGCGTCATCAGCGGTCGAGCTCGCCCGCGATCACGTTCAGCGATCCCACGATCGCCACGATGTCGGACAGCATGCAGCCCTCGAGCGAGGGACCGATGTTCTGGTAGATGGCGAAACACGGAGCGCGGCAATGGATCCGGTACGGATGACCGCCGCCTTCCGACACGAGGTAGAACCCGAGCTCGCCGTTCCCTCCCTCGGTGTAGGAGTAGACCTCGCCGGCCGGAACCTGGACACCTTCGAAGGTCAGCTTGAAGTGGGCGACCATGCCCTCGATCGTGTTGTAGACCTGGTCCTTCGGAGGCGGGGAGATCGTCCAGTCGTCGACGTTCACCGGACCGTCGGGCAGGTCACCGATCGCCTGCTCGACGATCGAGAGGCTCTGCCGCATCTCTTCCATCCGGACCAGATACCGGTCGTACACGTCACCGGCGGTTCCGATCGGGATCTGCCAGTCGAACTGATCGTACTCGTAATAGGGATGCGCCTTGCGAACGTCGTACGGAACGCCGGCCGCGCGCAGGCAAGGCCCGGTCCAGCCCCAGTCGATCGCATCCGCCGCGGAGATCGGGTGCACCCCTCGCGCGCGGTCGATGAAGATGCGGTTGTTGGTGATCAGCTTGTCGACGTCGTCGATGTACCGGGGCAAGGACTTCAGAAGCGCCCGCACCTCGTCCTCGAAGCCCGCGTGAACGTCGCGCATGAGACCGCCGATCCGGCCGTAGGCGACCATCATGCGGGCGCCCGATACGTGCTCTAGCAGCGAGTAGATCTCCTCCCGGCCGCGGAACAGGTACCAGAAGTTCGTCAGCGCCCCGAGATCGACGAGGTTCGTGCCCACGCAGACGAAGTGGTCCATGACCCTCGACAGCTCGCCCAGGATCACGCGGATCCTCTGCGCCCGCCTGGGGACTTCGATTCCGAGCAGCTTCTCGACGGCCATCGCGTACCCGACGTTGTTCAGGAACGGGCTCATGTAGTTGAGCCGGTCGGTGTACGGGAACACCTCCTGCCACGGATGGAGCTCGCTCATCTTCTCGAAGCAGCGGTGGAGATAGCCGATTTCGGGGATCGCCTTGACGATCGTCTCGCCGTCCAGCCAGCACTTGAGCCGGAATGTCCCGTGCATCGCCGGATGGCTCGGGCCGATGTTGATCACCATCAGGTCCTCGGCCAGGGGATCGGTCTGGAGGCCCTCGTCGTCGACCAGATGCCGCTCGACGTGCATCCGGCGTGGACCGAAGGGGTCGGCGCTGCCCGCCTCGAGCGGCTCCCACGACACGCCGGTTGGCATCCGGCCGTGCGGCTCCGGCACCGGCGTGGTTTTCGGCATCTCCTCCGGCGTGAGGGCGGCGTCCTTGAAGACCATCAGGCCCCCTACTCCGAGATCGGGTGACTCACCCGCGAGCGGATGCGCTGCATCTCCTCGCCGGAGATCTCGTCGAGGAGATCGTCCGGGCGGAGCAGCTTCCAGCGCAGGTCGGCCGGGTAGTCCTTGCGCAGCGGATGACCCTGGAAGTCGCGATGGCAGAGAATCCGCTTCATGTTGGGGTGGCCTTCGAAGCGGATGCCGAACATGTCGTAGACCTCGCGCTCGAACCAGTCGGTAGACCTCCACACGTCGACCGCGGTGTCGACTACGGGGTCGTCTTCCGGGACCCCGGCCTTCACCCGGACGCGCTTGCCGGTCTTGAGCGAGTACAGGTGATACACCACGGCGAAGCGTGGCACTCCCCCCAGCGAGAGGTAGTCCACGGCCGTCACGTCCATGCAGAAGCAGAAATCGAGCTCGGGATCGCGTTTACAGTGTGCCAGCAGGTCGTGGACCCGCGAACGGGTCACCCACACGGTGAGGTCGCCTCGATCGTCGCTGACTCTCTCGATGGCGTCACCGAAGTTCCGGCGCAGGTTCTCGGAAACAAACTCGGCCACTCAGGACCCGACCAGCTGCTGGGACCGATCGTCTGCGGCGCGGCGCTCAGCCTCGACCTGCCAGTGGGACGGGTCGCCGCGCTCGATCTTCTCCTGGAGCTTCAGAATCGCGTAGATAAGGCCTTCCGGAGTAGGCGGACAGCCGGGCACGTAAACGTCGACGGGTACCACCTCGTCGATTCCCTGCATGACGTGGTAGGCGCGATAGAACCCTCCGGACGAGGCGCACACCCCCATCGATATCACCCACTTGGGAGCGCACATCTGCTCGTAGATCAGCTTGAGGATCGGGGCCTGTTTGTCGACAACGGTGCCCGCCACGATCATCATATCCGACTGCCGCGGGCTGAACCGGACGACCTCGGCCCCGAACCGTGCCAGGTCGTAGTGGGACGACACCACCGACATGAATTCGATCGCGCAGCACGCGGTCCCGAACGGGAGCGGCCAGAGGGATCCGGCGCGCGCCCAGCGGACCATCTTGTCGAGGGTGGTCGTGAAGACGCCTTCGGCCGGCGCCGCTGCGACCTCGGTCCGCCCGGCATCGGGGTCGGATGCGTTCAATCCCACTCCAGAGCCCCCTTCTTCCACACGTACGCGTATCCGACCAGGAGGATCACGAGGAACTCGACCATGACGAGAATCGCCAGGCCGCCCAGCGACTCGAACATGACAGCCCACGGGAACAGGAACACGATCTCGACGTCGAACAGGATGAAGAGCATCGCCAGGATATAGAACTTCACGTCGACCCGCTGACGGGCGTCGCCGGAGGGGACGAGCCCGCACTCGTAGGGGGAATCGTGGACCGTCAGCCGGCGCGTGCGTGGCCCCATCCAGGCGGAGAAGGCGACGATCACGGATCCGACGACGAGGGCCAGGAACAGGAGGAACACGATCGGGAGGTACTCGTTCAGCATGGGCCGCGAATGTATGTGAAAAGTTTCACAATGCCAAGCGGCACCGACCGACGGGCGCCGCGAACGAGGTCGCGATACAGTACCATCCCGTTCCGCCGGGCGCTAACGCGAACGCGGCGGCGAGCCCGAACCCTAGACCCGGAGACTGCATGCGGATCCGACTGTTCATTGCCCTCGCTGCGATCCCGCTCGTCGCCTCCCCCCTGCCGGCGCAGGACGCACCCGCCCACGTTCCGATCCCGACCGTCGCGGCCCGCGCCCAGGACGTCGAAACGATCGACGGGATCGTGGCCGCCTTCTACGAAGTGATCTCCGGCCCCGTGGGACAGCCTCGCGAATGGGGCCGCGACGCGACTCTGTACCTGGAACCCATCTTTTTCACGATCGCGAGAATCGATCCCGAGACCGGAGCGCCCCTCGGGCGGACCATCTCCAAGCAGGAGTTCGTCGACGAATCGGATGCGTGGCTCATCGAGAATGGGTTCGTCGAACGCGAGATCCATCGCGAGACCCGCCGCTTCGGGAACATCGCCCACGTGTGGAGCACCTACGCATGGAGCACCGCCGACGGCGGCACGGGCCGCGGGATCAACGGCATCCATCTCTACCACGACGGCTCCCGCTGGTGGATCACGCACGCCACCTGGGACTCGGAGCGGGAGGACAACCCGATCCCGGCGGAGTACCTGCCGTGA
>JAICNR010000149.1 GCA_025931135.1 Gemmatimonadota bacterium
AGCCTCCGCCAGCGGTTCCGCAACGCGATCGCGACTGCGCGCTTCGCGTCCTTCTGCCCGACGATGTACTTGTCGAGCTCGGCCACGATCTGCCGCGGCGTCAGAGACTCGTAGGGCTCCTCGTGCGCTTCGAGCTTCTCTTCGACGAGGGGTTCCTGGTCGGTCAGCGTTTCGATGTCGGTGGGCTCGGTCATGATGACGCGAATATAGGGTTTCGCGTGGGGTGCGCCCCTTTCAACCGGAGCCCCGCGGAACCACCCCGGGCGACCGGACGCTAATCCGACCTCAGCTCCAGGATGCTCAGGTTGGTGTTCGTGTGAATGCAGATCTCTCCCGCGATCGTGAGCGAGCGCTCCACGATCTCGCGAGCGGTCAGGTCGGTGGATTCCGTCAGCGCCCGGGCCGCGGCCAGCGCGTAGGGACCGCCGGAGCCGATCGCGAGGATCCCGTCGTCCGGCTCGATCACATCGCCAGTTCCCGAGACCAGCAGGCTCGCCTGCCGGTCCGCGACCGCGAGCATCGCCTCGAGCTGGCGCAGGATCTTGTCGGAACGCCACTCCTTCGCGAGCTCGACCGCCGCGCGGGGGAGATTCGTCGGCCAGCGCTGCATCTTCTCCTCGAACTTCTCGAACAGGGTCAGCGCATCCGCTGCCGCGCCGGCGAAACCCGCGATCACGCGGCCCTCGTGCATCTCGCGAACCTTCACGGCGCGGCCTTTCATCACGGTGTCGCCGAACGTCACCTGCCCGTCGCCCCCGAGGGCGACCGCGCCGCCCTTCCGGACCGAGCAGATCGTGGTGGCGTGAAACCGGGGGATCGTCGTCATGGGCGGCGGCTCGTCAGGCATGAGGGTGAGCGAGGTCGTAGGCGGCCTTGAGCCGCTGGCGCGAAAGATGGGTGTAGAGCTGGGTCGTGGAAAGCGATTCGTGGCCGAGAAGCTCCTTGACCGCGAGGATGTCCGCGCCGCGGTCCAGGAGGTGAGTGGCGAACGAATGGCGCAGCGTATGAGGGCTCACGCCTTCGCGCTCGGCGGCGCGCGACAGGGAGCGCTTCACCACGCGCTGGATCTGGCGCACGGTCAGCCGGCGACCCGTGCGACTGGCGAACACCGCCTCGGTGGCGTCCGCCCCGACCGCCAGGAGCTCCGAGCGCCAATCCGCCAGCGCGCGGCAAGCTTGCTGCCCCAGCGGCACACGCCGCTCCTTGTTCCCCTTCCCGACCACTCGCACGGATCCGGTGGAGTCCAGATCGGGCCACGACAGGCCCGCCATCTCTCCGACCCGGAGGCCGCCGCCGTACGCGACCTCGAGGAGCGCGGCCTCGCGTCGGGCGTAGAAGCCGTCGCGCTCGCGAGCGCCGTCGAGGAGGCCCTGCAGAGGCTCCGCCCGGATCACGACCGGGAGCTTTCGGCCGCGACGGTGAACCGCGACGGACGCGGCCGGGTTGCGCCGCGACCATCCCTCGCGGCAGGCGTGGCGGAAGAACCCGCGAAGGGAGGCGAGACGTCTCGCGATCGTCCGCTTCCCGAGACCCCGCCGCGCGCTCCACGCGAGATACGCGCGGACGTCGTCCGGGGTCACCGCGTCGAGGTCGGGTTGGGCCGCGCCCAGGTGCTCGGCGCAGAACTCCGCCCACCGCGCCAGGTCGCGCCCATAGCTCCCGATCGTGTTCGGGCTGCAGTGGCGGACCGTCCGCAGGTAGTCGAGGTAGTCCGCCACCGGATCCGCGGTGGGAGCGCTCACGTCGCGGCGGTCCGCGCCGGCTCGTGCTCGGCGGCCCAGGCGGCGATCGCCGCCAGCGCGCGGGCGCTCTGCGCCGCGCGCCGCTCCCGCTTGCCGCGGATCCCGCCATCCGGGGGCGGCAACAGTCCGAAGTTCGCGTTCATCGGCTGGAAGCGCTGAGGATCGGCCTCGCGAAGGTAGGCGTAGAGGCCGCCGATCATCGTCTCGCGCGGCGGCAGCTCGGGCTCCTCCCCTTCCAGGACGCGGATGGCGTTCCATCCGGCGACGAGCCCGCTCATGATCGACTCCACGTACCCTTCCACCCCGGTCAGCTGGCCGGCGAAGAAGAGGCCCGGCCAGGCGGCGCCCTTCGGTCGGCCGTACGGGTCGAGCGCGACGGAGTGCTGGAGGAACGTGTTCCGGTGCACCTGCCCGTGCCGCAGGTATTCGGCTCTCGCCAGCGCGGGGACGAGGCCGAAGACCCGCTTCTGATCGCCGTAGCGCATGCGGGTCTGGCAGCCGACCAGGTTGAACATCGTCCCGTCCGCGTTCTCCTTGCGGAGCTGGAGCACGGCATGCGGTTCGCCGCCGCCGCGCGGGTCCGCGAGGCCGACGGGCTTGAGCGGGCCGAAGCGAAGGGTCTCCCGGCCGCGACGGGCCATCTCCTCGATCGGGAGGCATCCCTCGAAGAACATCGCGTCCCGCTCGAACTCCTTGAGCGGATAGAGGTCGGCGCCGAGGAGCCCGTCGACGAACGCCTCGTACCCCTCGCGATCGAGCGGGCAGTTCAGGTAGTCGTCGCCCCCCTTGCCGTAGCGGGACGCCGCCCAGAACGTCCCCTCGACGAGCGAGTCGCGCGCGACGATCGGGCTGATCGCGTCGTAGAACGCGAGGTTCCCCGCGCCCAGGATGTCCTCGATCCGCCGCGCCAGACCGTCCGAGGTGAGGGGCCCGGTTGCGACGATCGTGACCTCGCCGCGCGCGAGCTCCTCGCGCTCCTCCCGGACGACCGTGATCAGGGGCTCCGCCTCGACTGCGGCGGTCACGCCGCGGGCGAACCGCTCGCGGTCGACGCCGAGGGCGGACCCGGCCGGGATCCGAGCTTCGCGCGCGACGTCGAGGAGACGGCAGCCGAGCTCGTCGAGCTCGGCTTTCAGGAGTCCGTGCGCGTTCTCGACCTCGGTCGATTTGAAGGAATTCGAGCAGACGAGCTCCGCGAGGAGATCGGTGCGGTGAGCGGGGGTCGACGCGGCCGGTCGCATCTCGTTGAGCGTGACCGGGACGCCGCGCCGGGCGCACTGGAGCGCGGCCTCGCAACCGGCGAGACCGCCGCCGATCACCCGCACTCCCGTCACGCTCCCTCGCCCTCCGGAGCCGGCTCGGCCGTGCTCTTCGCCGCGGCCCGCTTCGACCCCTTCTTCCCGCCGGCCTTCTTCGAGGACTTCTTCTTCGCCTTCTTCCGGGCCGTCTTCTTCCCGGATCGCGCCGCCGTCTTGCGGCCCGGCTTCCCCGGCCCGCGCGCCGCGCGCTCTGCGAGCAGGGCGAGCGCCGCCTCGAACGTCACGTCCTCGGGCCGCGACCCTCGCGGGATCGACGCGTTCGTCGCCCCGTCCGTGACGTAGGGGCCGTAGCGGCCGTCCCGGAGCTCGATCGGCTGACCGGTGATGGGCGAGGCCGCGAGCGTGCGCAGGGGCGGCGCTACGACCCGGCCGCGGGAGCGGCCCCGCTTCGGCTGGGCGAGGAGCTCGAGCGCCTGCTCGAGCGTCACGTCGAGAGACGAGACATCGGGCGGGAGCGTGCGGCTCTCGGCGCCGCGTTTCACGTACTGGCCGTAGCGCCCCACGTGCGCGCTCACGGCCTCGCCCGTCGCCGGGTCCGTTCCCAGGTCGCGTGGCAGGGAGAGCAGGCGCAGCGCCGTCGCCAGGTCGATCGCTTCCGGGTCCATCCCGGGCAGGAGCGATGCACGCTTCGGCTTCTCCGCCCCGTCTCCATCCCCGAGCTGAACGTACGGGCCGAACCGGCCCGTCTTCCGGTACACGGGCAGGCCCGAGACGGGGTCGGTGCCGAGGGGCTCCTCGGCGAGCGCGCCCTGGCGCAGGAGCTCGACCGCCCGGTCCAGCGAGAGCTCGTCGGGGGCGAGGTCCGCGGGAATCGACGCACGCCGATCCTCGCCCTGCTGCAGATACGGGCCGTAGCGCCCGACGCGAACCACGACTTCCTCCTCCCCCTCGGGGATCCCGATCGGGATCGTGCACACCGCGCGGGCGTCCACCTCGTCGACCTTGCTCTCGAGCAGCTCCTTGAGCCCCGGGTCCCCATTGCCGAAGTAGAACCGGCGCAGGTACTCGACGTGGCCGAGCTCGCCGCGGCTGATGGCGTCCAGCTCGTCCTCCATCTCGGCGGTGAACTCGTAGTCCACCAGCGCGGGCAGATGCCGCTCGAGGAGCCGGATCACCGTGATCGCCACCCACGTCGGCACGAGCGCGTTCCCCTTCTTGAACACATAGTCCCGCTCCTGGATCGTCTCCAGGATCGAGGCGTACGTGCTGGGACGTCCGATCCCGCGCTGCTCGAGCGCCTGAACCAGCGAGGCTTCCGTGTATCGCGCCGGCGGCTGCGTCGTGTGGCCCTTCGGCTCGAGCGCGAGGCACTCGAGCGGGTCGCCCTCGCGGACCGGGGGCAGCAGGCGCTCCTGGTCGGCCAGCTCGGCATCGGGATCGTCGCTGCCCTCGACGTACGCACGCAGGTACCCGGGGAAATCGATCGTCTTGCCGCGGACCTCGAACGTGGCCCCGCCGCCCTCGATCGCGATCGTCATCCTCCGGCCGCGCGCATCGGACATCTGACTCGCCACCGTGCGCTTCCAGACGAGCTCGAAGAGCCGGAACTCCTCGTCGGAGAGCTGTTTCCTGAGCGCCTCCGGTAGCTCGAAGGGATGACCGGCGGGACGGATCGCTTCGTGCGCCTCCTGCGCGTTCTTCACCGTCGAGGCGTAGGTGCGCGGCTCCTTCGGCAGGTACGCGTCCCCGTACTCCGCACGCACCAGGTCCCGGGCGGCTTCGACCGCCACGCGGGCCAGGGCGGTGGAGTCGGTCCGCATGTACGTGATGTGCCCATTCTCGTAGAGGCTCTGGGCGATCCGCATCGTGCGCCGGGCGGTGAACCCGAGCTTGCGGTTCGCTTCCTGCTGGAGCGTCGAGGTGGTGAAGGGAGGCGCCGGCCGCGACGTGTACGGCTTCTCCTGGATCGCGGTGACCCGGAACTCCGCGCTCTCCAGCCGCTGCGCGAGCGCCGCGGCCGCGACCTCGTCGAGCAGGAGCAGCCCTTCGGACTGCGGCTTCCCCGTGGCGGCGTCGAAGTCGCGCCCCGCCGGAACGCGCTTGCCGTCCGCGGAGACCAGGCCGGCCTCGAACGCGTCGCCCCCTTCGGGCCGGAATCGGCCGAGGAGGTCGTGCCAGGCGGCGGAGACGAAGCGGCGCCGCTCCCGCTCCCGTTCGACGATCAGCCGCACCGCCACGCTCTGGACACGACCGGCCGAGAGGTTCGGCCCGATCTTCCGCCAGAGGAGCGGCGACACTTCGTAGCCGTAGAGCCGGTCGAGGATCCGGCGCGCCTCCTGTGCCCGCACCAGCCCTTCGTCGATCCCCCGCGGGCTCTCGAGCGCGTTCTCGATCGCTTCGCGGGTGATCTCGTGGAACACGAGCCGCCGGACCGGGACGCCGGGCTTGAGGAGCTCGGTCAGGTGCCAGCTGATCGCCTCCCCCTCGCGGTCCTCGTCGGTGGCGAGCCAGAGGGTCTCCGCGCGCTCGAGGAGCCGGCGCAGCTTCGTGATCTGCTCCGACTTTCCCGGAACGGTCACGTAGATCGGCTCGAACCCCTCGTCGACGTTGACTCCCAGGCGCGCCCACGGCTCGCTCTTGAAGCGTGCAGGCACCTCGCGCGCTCCTCGGGGCAGGTCCCGAACGTGCCCGATGCTCGCCTCGACGACGAACTCGTCGCCCAGGAAGCGCTCGATGGTCCGCGCCTTGGCGGGGGACTCGACGATGACCAGGTTCGCCGCCCCGGCGCCGGCCCGGGATCGAGGGCGGCCACCCGTGTTCTTCGACGTGCGTTTTGCGCTCATGGAAGTCCTAATCTAGCTTGCGGTTGCACCTCTCGCCCACCGTCCCCCCGAAACGCGAACGGGGCGCCCGCGAAGGC
>JAICNR010000179.1 GCA_025931135.1 Gemmatimonadota bacterium
CGGTACGAGAACACGGCCCCGATCGGCGCTCGCGACAACCGCTTCGTCCTCGGGCTCCAGCCGACCTTCGGGAACGTGGACAATCGCCACTACGCGAACGAGGGTGGCGAGAGCGGGGCGCTGGCGAAGGACCAGCTCGACGAGGCGGGCGGCGTGGCGATTTATTTCGAGGACGTGGTCTCCCTGTCCTCGCGAGTCTCCGCCGTGACCGGTTTGCGATACGACAGGTCCCGCCGCGCGGTGGAAGACGGCTTCCTCGCCGACGGCGATCAGAGCGACGAACGCACGTACGAAGCGGTCCAGCCAAAGGTCGGGTTCCTGGTCGAGATCCCCGAGATCGGGGGACAGCTGTTCGGCAACGCGAGCCGGATCTACGAGCCGCCGTTGCTACTGGAGCTGAACAGCTTGACCGTTCCCGGATTCGTCGACCTCGACGCCCAGGACGCCTGGCAGCTCGAGCTCGGGACGCGCGGGCGGCAGGGCGCGTGGCGCTGGCAGCTGTCGGCCTACGACATCGAGATCGAGGACGAGATCTTGAACGCGAACGTCCTGCCGTTCCCCGGCGCGACGTTCACGGTGCCGACCTATCGTAACGCGGACGAGACCCGACATCTCGGGATCGAGGCGGGCCTCGAGAGCGTGTTCCCGATCCGGCTGCTCGCCGGAGGGGACGGCATGGAGCAGCTCGAGCTGCGAATCGCCTACACTTGGTCGCGCTTCACCTACGAGTCGGATCCGGAGCTGGCCGGGAACGAGATCCCGGGGATCCCGTCGCACGTCCTGCAGATGGAGGCGAGCTACTCGCACCCATCAGGCGTGACGCTCGCGCCCTCGCTCGAATGGGTGCCGGACGACACGTACGTGGACAGCGCGAACTCGATTCGGAGCGACGGTTGGCTCGCGCTCGGATTGCGGGCGGAATGGGCGATTGACGCGCTCGGCGGGGTCGCATTCGCCGAAGCGCGGAACCTGACCGACGAGGTCTACTCGCCGACATTCAGCGTCGACGACGCCGCGGGCCGCTACTTCCAGCCCGCCGATGGCCGCTCCCTCTATGCCGGGGTGCGCTGGCACCGATGATTCTCGTAACCGCCCGGCAGGCGGCGCTGGGAATCGCGCTCGTCGCCGCGGTCCACGCCCATCTCGTGTCCTCGTCGCCCGGGGACGGCGACGCGCTGGAGGAGAGCCCCGGGCAGATCCGACTCGTTTTCAGTGAGCCGGTCGAGGCTCCGCTCAGTCGAGTGGAGATGGTCTCCGTCACCGGTGAGATGGTGGTGCCGATGCGCGCGGACTCGACGGACGTCCGGGTTTTGGTCGGCGAGATCCCCCCCCTGCCCATCGCGGAGTACCGCGTCGACTGGCGCACCGTGTCGGCCGACGGCCATCCGGTGGAGGGGAGCTTCCGCTTCACGGTCCTGGGACCCGGGGCGATAGACTCCGCGGCCTCCCCTCGACTCGCCCCTGCCCCTGCGCCCGCCGGCGGTCAAGCGGAAGACCACCGGCACTCCGGGCCGAACGCCTCCGCCGGCGTGTCCGCCGTCCTCCGCGGCCTCGCGCTCTTCTCGCTTCTCGTCTTCGCCGGCTGGCTGATCCAGGTCGTGTCGCTGCCGGATCCTGTCCCGGGAGCTCTGCGCGTCGCGGTCGTCATGGCGATCGCGGCCAGCGGGCTTCTCGGCCTTCACCTCGCCGCCTGGCTCTGGCACGTCACGCCGGCGGGGGCCACGCCCGACCTCGCCGCGGCTTTCCGGACCGGGCCCGGACGGGTGGAAGCGATCCGCGTGAGCCTCGCCTTGCTCGCGCTGTGGGCGGCAGGGCTCGCCAGGCGGCCGTGGCCCGCGCTCACGTTCGCGCTGGCCGCGGTGCTCGTCAGTGGCGCCACCGGGCATTCCGCCGGCATCGACCCCCGCTGGTCCATTCCCCTCAAGTCGCTCCATCTGCTCGCGCTCGCGGTCTGGATGGGCGGCGTCGCCTGGCTCGCTGCGGGGGCGCTCGGAGACGACGCCTTCCGAGCGTCGGCGGCCCGCATTTCGGGCCTGGCGCTCGGGGCCGTCGCGGTCGTCGGCCTGACCGGCCTCGGCCAGAGCGCGATCTTCCTTCCCGGACTGGATGCCGTCTTCAGCTCCGCCTATGGTCGACTCGTGCTCGCGAAGGCCGCGGGGCTCGCCGGTCTCGTCGCCTTCGGCGCCTGGAACCGCACTCGGCTGATGCCGCGGCTCGCGGCCGGAGAAGGCCCCGGCGCGCTCCGGGCTTCGACCCGGCGCGAGCTCGCGCTCATGCTCGCGGTCAGCCTCGTCGCGGGAGTCCTGGCGTACGTTCCCCCGCCCCCCTCGTGATCCGCGTGCGTCCTGTTCGCGCCGCTCTGCTGGCGCTCCTCACCCCGACCGCGCTCCTCGCGCACGCAGTCGTCTACCCGGATCTTGCGCCGCCGGGCGCGTACCAGAAGTACGTCCTTCGGGTGCCGACGGAGCGGGATCTCCCGACCACGCGGATCGAGATCCGCTTTCCCGAGGCGATCACGGTGGTCTCGTTCGCGGACGTCTCCGGCTGGCAGCTCGAGACCCGGATGGATGAGGCTGGAAGGATCGTCGGCGCCACCTGGACCGGAACGCTGCCGCCCCAGCGCTTCGTCGAGCTTCCGTTCGTGGCGGTAAACCCTCGCGAGGAAACGACGTTGACATGGCCGGTCGTCCAGACGTACGCGGGCGGCGAGGTCGTGGAGTGGTCCGGACCGGAGGGATCCGACACGCCGGCCTCGATCACGCGGATAGCCGAAGGAACCGGCGAGTTCACCGCGGCAGGCTGGTCGACATGGGCGGCCGGCGCGGCGCTCCTGCTCGCCCTCCTCGCTCTGGGGCTGGCGCTCCGCCCGCGCCGCTCGGGCTAGCGGCTCGCCGGTAGTGGCTCGCCACTCCTCACGAGGTGGCGATCGAAGAACAGGAACACCAGCTCCTGCAGCAGATCCGCATTCGGCTTCTTCGCGAACCCATGCCCCTCGTTCGCGGCCGTCATCGTCCACACCCGCTGTCCGTTCGCACGCACCTCGCGGGCGATCTGCTCGGACTCCGACATCGGAACCCGCGGATCGTTTGCCCCCGCCACGACGAAGAGGGCCGATTCGATCTCGTCCGCGCGCCTCACGGGGCTGATCGACTCGAAGAAGGCGCGCATCTCCGGGTCGCGCTCGTCGCCGTACTCCTGACGCCGGAGGTCCCGGCGGTATTCCTCCGTGTTCTCGAGGAACGTGACGAAGTCGCTGATCCCCACGTAATCGACGCCCGCGCGGATCCGTTCGCCGTAGTGGACCAGGCTCGCGAGCACCATGTACCCGCCGTAGCTGCCGCCGTAGACCGCGACCCGGCTCGCGTCGAGGTCGGGCCGCGTCACGATCCAGTCCAGCAGCGCGCCGATGTCGCGTACGCTGTCCTCGCGCAACCGCCCGTCGTCGAGCTGGAGGTACTCCCTGCCGTAACCTGACGAGCCGCGCACGTTCGGCGCGATCACCGCCACGCCCAGCTTCGCGACCCAGAGCTGGAGCGTGCTCGAGAACCCGGGGCGGTACTGGGCCTCCGGACCGCCGTGGATGCTGACGACGACCGGGTGCGGGCCCGGACCTTCGGGCAGATAGACGAAGGCCGGAATCTCGCGCGGCGCTCCCCCGACCGAGTCGAACGTGGGGTAGTGGATGAGCTCGGGCGACACGAACGTGGAGGTGTCCAGTCCACCGACCTCGCTGAACGTCCAGCGCGTCAGCTCGCCCGCCGCGGTCGGAGCGATCCCGAGGTCCAGCACGAACACGTCGCTCGGCGTCGTCGCGGTGTTCAGGGTCATTCCCAGGCGCCGTCCGTCGGGGCTGAACTCCATCCCCCCGATCAGGCCGGTGGGAATCGACGGGACCGGCGCTCGATCGCCCGTCGCGGGATCGAGGAGGTAAAGCCGGCTGATCCCGTCCTCATTCACGACGAAGGCGGCGCGGCTCTTCGCCGAGTCGATCGCGAACCCCTCGACGTCCCAGTCTATGTCGCCGCTCAG
>JAICNR010000153.1 GCA_025931135.1 Gemmatimonadota bacterium
CAAGTTCGGCCGGCACTCCGGCGCGCTCGAGGAGTTCGTCCGCGCCCACCGGGACATCCTGGCGAATCGGCGCACCGCGTTCTTCTCCGTGAGCGGCGCAGCGATCTCGAAGACCCCCGAGGCGGAGAAGGATTTCGCCGAGCAGATCGAGGCGTTCTGCCGGGATACGGGATGTCGACCCGAACGGGTGGCGAGCTTCGCGGGAGCGGTTCCCTATACCCGCTACGATCCGATCACCCGCTACGTCATCAAGCGGATCCAGAAGAAGGCCGGCCGTTCCACCGACACCTCACGCGACCACGAGTACACGGACTGGGCCGCGGTCGAGGAGTTCGGTCGGGAGCTCGCCGGCCTCCACCGTCCCACCGGAAGGCCGCTCGCTCCGGTTACGCCTTGATCGCGCGCACCGGCTAGGGTCAGCTCCCGACCCGCTCGAACCGCTCTCCCTCGATGACGAGGGCGGCGGCCCGGCTGCCGACGGCCGGGAACTCGAACGCCGCCACGCTCCCCCCTCCCGTCAGCTCCACCCGCAGCTCGTCTTTCGCGGCGTCGAACACCTCCGCCCGGCTCCGCGCGACGCCCATCTCGACCTCGAGACCATCGTCCAGGATCCGCCACGTCATCGTGCCGAGCCGGGGACTCACGTAGGTCCCGGCGAAGCCCTCGAGCGGGTGAGACAGCGGCGCCTGACGGGACCGGCGCGTCTCGAGCGCGGCCGCCGTCTCGCGCTCGGCCGTTGCGCGGCGCAACTCGAGCTCGGCCAGCCGCCGCTCGTACTCGGCCTCGAACTCGATCCCGCCTACTGTGTCGTCGCTACGGAGGAGCCGGTCGTAGACGTACGTCGCGACGAGATCCGAGGCGGGCGACGCCGGTCCGCCGCCGTTCACGAGCACGACGACCCCGATCCCGGTCCGGGGCTCGAACGACATGTGCGAGCGATAGCCCGCGAACGAGCCGAAGCGGTGGACAATCGTGCGGCCTTCCCACAAGCCGAGGTCCCAGCCGTACCCCCAACCGAAGCGCCGGAACGGGCCGAACTCGCGATCCTGCGTGGCATGGGTCTCGTGCGTGGACGCGATCGCGGCTTCCGGGAAGACCCGGCGCCCCTCCAGCATGCCGCCGCTGGCGTGTGCGGCGACGAAGCGCGCGAGGTCCCGCGGTGTGGCGAAGTGGCCGCCCGCGGCGTGGAGATTCGCGTCCGCCTTCCCCAGCGCGATCCGCCGCCAACCCGCGCCCGGCACGATCGCGTGCGGCATCGCGACCGCCGTCGTGTCCATCGTCGAGAGCGTCGCGCTCGTCTCCTCCATGCCGAGAGGCTCCAGCACCTCGCGGGCGACGACCGCCTTCCAGCCGTGGGGAGCGTCGGGATCGAGCGCGAGGCCGAGGATATTGAAGGGCAGGTTGTCATACTCGAAGTCGGTGCCGTTCTCCGCAGGGCCGTAGTCGGAGAGGAGCTCGACGAGGAGCTCCGGCGTGAACTCGCCCGAGTACGCAGTCCGGATCACGACCGGTCCGCCGTCTTCGATGCCGTCGGTCATCGAGAGGAGATCCGCGATGGTCACGGTTTCCGCGAGCGGTGGCCGGAGCCGGAGGCCCGGGATATAGCGCTCGATCGGCGCCGCGAGGTCGATTTCGCCGCGCGCGGCCTCGAGGATCACCGCAGTCGCGGTCAGCGCCTTGGTGCTGGAGGCGATGTAGAAGGCGGTCCGCTCGTCGACCGTGCGGCCGGTCGCCGCGTCCGCGACACCGAACCCGCCGGACCAGAGGACGCGATCTCCCTGCGACACCGCGATCCCGAGGCCGGGCGCGATCCCGAGGTCGACGACGCGTTCCGCGAAGCGCGCGACATCGTCCGCCCACGCGGGCTCGGGGGTCTGGGAACGCGCAACAGCGGGGAGGAGCAGGCAAGCGAGCGTCACAGCCAGCAAATGCGGTGGTCGCATGTGTCCTCCTGGCGGAATCTTCCGGAATGGATCCGGGGCGCTCCCGGTTTCAGCCGGAAAACGGAGAAGCGCCCGGATCGGTTAACGAACCTCCGGATGCGTCACCTGGATCCGATCCACGCGACGTGCGTGGTGGAGTCCGACGGCGCGAGGTACGCCTCGCCCGCGTACGGCTTCGCGTAGAGGGTGTAGCCCAGCGTCCGGAGGCACGCCTCGACCGGGAGGTCCTCGCGCGCGGCGACGTGATCGGCGAAGAAGGCGGTCAGGTCCTCGTCCGCCACTTCGCTCGCGATCGCAACGATGTCCTCGTGCCGGTACGGGATCTGCGTCCTCCCATGACGCTCCCATATCGTGCTCACGAGGTCCTCGAATGTCCGCGTCCCGCCGGACCGCTCGCGCAGCCGCGCGTCCAGGCACAGCGCGACCGTCCAGCCGCCGTCGTAGACGCCGAACCGGTTGTATCCCTTCTGCCGGCCGGCCTCGAGGATCGGGAGCTCGAACGCGGAGGACCACTGGTAGTAGAGATAGTTGCCGACGTGCTTCTCCGCCTTCCGCCGGAACGTCGGCTCGTCGACGATCCCCTCACGGACGAGCGTAAGGTTCGCGAGGTACTCGGTGAACCCCTCGCCGAGCCACTGGCTCGTCGGATAGTCGGCGCCGCGGATCCGCTGGCCGATCCAGTAGTGAAGGAGCTCGTGGGCGAGGAAGTTCGCCCACAGGATCGCGCCGTCGGCGACGACGGGCTGGGTCGTGGTGAACGCCGAACTGTCGAGGAACGACTCGCCGTCCTCGGCCGCCGCGTAGAAGAACGTCATCAGGTACGCGCCCGGCGGACCGCCGGGGAAGACCTCGAGGTAGCGGCGGAGCGGTCCGGCGAGGGCCGCGGAGACGATCGGCTCGGCATTCGCCATGTCGCCCGGAAGCGCGAGCGTCAGATCGATCCCTCCCTGCTCGAGGCGAACGGTGCCGAAGCGGCCTAGGATCAGGCTGTTGCGGAGGAGCTGATTTCGATCGGGGACCGCGAAGCTCGTCTGCCCGCTCCGCGGCCAGGGGGCCGCCGCCTCCCATCCTTCCGGGAGCGAGAACTCGACCTCGGTCTCGTCCACCGCCTCGCTGACGACGAAGAGTGGCTTCGTCACCATGTACAGCGCATCGTCGAAGAGCTGCCCCGCCTGCTCGTTGCCGGGCGGGTACGGCTCGCGCGCGAACGCGAGGTCGAGCTCGTACTCGAGCGTGATCGGGCCCGTCACGCCGTCGGGCAGGGACCAGGTCGCGGTCGAGTCGACCGGCGTGAGAGCGACCTCGCGACCGCCCGCGTCGCGGGCCCGGAGGTCGCGGACGAAGGTTGCCCAGCCCCGCGGCAGATGGTTCGCCTGGATCGAGTCGACGAACACCCGCCCGCCGACGTAGGGGATCGTCGCGTCCACCTGGAGGTCCGCCCCGGGCTCGGTTATCTCGATCCGGTAGCGGGCCGTTTCCGTTCCCTGGGGACGGGCTTCGCGGTCACCCAGAGCGATCAGGATCAGGGAGAGAGCGAGCGCGCGCATGGCACCTCTGTCGTGGCGGGGTTCCGGCGTCGAAGTGCTAGAGTGTTAGCATTGGATCCCGGGAAGAGCCAGATGGTTGGCTCGCCGGCCGGAGCCGCGTAGGGTAGGTCCCCGAGCCTTCCGCCACTAGCCGAAGGAGCCGCCATGGTGCAGAGCAAGGCGAACACGGTGAAAGAGTATCTCGACGATCTTCCCGCCGACCGGCGGAAGGAGATCGCGAAGGTGCGAAGCGTCGTCCGGAAGAACCTGCCGAAGGGATACCGCGAGACAATGGGATTCGGAGTGATCTGCTACGAGATCCCGCTCGAGCGTTACGACGACACATACAACAAGAAGCCGCTCGGATACGCCGGCCTCGCCGCGCAGAAGAACTTCAACACGCTCTACCTCATGGGGGCCTACGCGGACCCGAAGCAGCGGAAGCGCCTCGAGGCCGCGTTCCGGGAGAGCGGGAAGACCATGGACATGGGGAAATCGTGCCTTCACTTCCGGAAGGCCGATGACCTCCCGCTCGAGGCGATCGGCGAGATCATCGCCAGCACGCACCCCGACAGGATGATCGAGCTGTACGAGGAGGCGCGGGGGAAGGCGACGAGCAAGAGAAAGGGGAGGGCATCGTCATGAGAGAGCTCCGCCTTGCGACGGCGGCATTCACCATGGAGCCGACCGGCTGCGAGCCGAGCCCGCTGGGGCCGCTCGAGGAGCCGTCCGGAGAGTGAGCGTGGGCATTCCTGGTGGGGGTTGTCTCGCGGGCGTGTTCTAATGGATTGGGAAGGTCTTGATCTGGCGACAGTGCTCTCCCTACCGCCGCCCTCTGGCGACTGTGCTCGGTCGTACCACCGATGTCAGACGACTCAACCGCCCGGTCGGCAGCCCGCTCCGCAAATCGGTTCCGACACGAGATCCCGCGCCCACGCGGGCTCGGGCCGGGTCGGGTCCGCCCGGTCCATGAGCTCGAGGAGCTCCTGCGCGTGGAGACGCGCTCCGGCCTCGTCGCCCGCGCGCTGGGCGGCCACGGCCGCGCCGTAGAGCGCGCGTGCCCTCCGCGGCTCGCGGACGAGCGTCGCCTCGTACGCGGCCCGGGCGCCGGCGGCGTCCCCGGACTCGAGCAGCATGTCGGCCTGGAGCTCGCGGGCGGGGAGGAGCGGGCCCGGAGTGATCGGATGCTTCTCGACCGTCTCCTCGAGATCCGCCGCGCGGCGCGCAAGGTCGAGTGCGCCCTCCCGGTCGCCCTCCGCCCAGAGGACCCACGCCTCGGCCGCCAGCCGCTGCGCGCCGACCCGCACCGCCCAGGCCTCCTCGCCCGACCGCGCGAGATCGTCCTCCAGGACCTTCAGCCGATCGATGTCCCCGCGCGCCATTTCGGGATGTCCGCCACGCGCCGCGCCGACCGCGCGCGCGAAGCGCGGGATCGCCTCGACATACGCGAGAGCGCCCTCAGGCGCGGGGATCGTCGTCGCCGCTTCCCAGTCGCCGCGCTCGAGCGCGTAGCGGGCCGGCATCGCGACCGCGTTGTACCCGAGGATCCCGCCGTAGTAGGGGTCGTCGGTGCTCCGGATCTGCGCCAGCGCTTCGTTCGCTGCCGCGTCCCGCCCCTGCTGCAGGTACGCATAGACCATGTAATCGAGCGCGTGGACGGCCTGGGAGCTCCCCTCGGGGGACGCGTCGACCGATCGACTGTTCGTCTCGATCGACTCGTCCCAGTAGCCGAGCCGGGTGAAGATGTGGGACGGCATGTGCAGCGCGTGTGGCGCGGCCGGCGCGATCTCGGCGTAGCGCCGCGCCGCCTCGAGCCCCTCGCCCGCGATCGGCGGCGCGTCGAAGGCGTGGATGATGTAGTGCGCGAGCCCAGGGTGCTGCGGCTGCGCCTCGAAGAGAGGCAGGAGGATCTCCGCGGCCTGCCGCTGCCGCTCGAACGTCAGATCGGCGGGGTCCGCGTTGGCGACCATCATCCGCGCGTAGAAGATCGCCGCTTCGGTGTCGTCGGGATTCGCCGCGACCACCGCCTGGAGCCCTTCCTCGTGCGCGCGCATGCGGTCCAGGTAACCGACCGAAGCATGCTCGCGCCAAAGCGCCGCGACGGCCTCGACGTACGCCTGCTCGCGGGGCGTCGCGCCGGGCGCCAGCGC
>JAICNR010000106.1 GCA_025931135.1 Gemmatimonadota bacterium
AGCCCTGGCTCTGGGGGCACCTCGCCCCGGAGCCGGTCGGCCGGGTCGCCGGCCGGATCCTGACGCGCGGGGGAATCGAGCTGCGGCTCGGGCGCACGGTCGTCGCGATCCAGCCTCACGGCCGAGACCTGACCGTCGAGACGGTGGAAGGCGACGCGCTCGTCGCTCCGCTCGTCGTGGCCGGGGTCGGTGTGCGGCCGAACACAGACTTCCTGGCGGAGTCCGGTCTTCTCGACGCCGGGGGAGGGATCCTCACGACCGCGCGCCTCGAAGCCCGCGCGCCGGGCATCTGGGCCGCCGGCGACGTCGCCGCCTTCGAGGATCCGATCTTCGGCGCGCGTCACCGCGTCGAGCACTGGCTTCACGCACAACACCAGGGGAAACGCGCGGGCGAGAACATGATCGGAGAGCCGCAGGCTTACGCGCGCGCGTCGGGATACGACACGCACCTGTTCGACGTGCCGGTCATGGTCGTGGGCGCGCCCGAATTCGCCGGACGCTGGACGGTGGAGGAGCCGTTCCTCGAGGGTTCCGGCACCGCGCTCGGGTGGCGCGAGGAGCGGCTTGTGGCGGCCTACCGGTTCGGCAGGGGGTCGATCGACAGGTTTGCCCGGCGGATCGAGGCGGCCGCCTCGGCGACCGGTTGACTCAGTCGGCGCCGATCCCGAGGAAGTCCCGGATTGATCGCTCGAGGATCTCCTGAGCGCGCAGATCCGACAAATCGAGCCGGTTCTCGTTGATCACCATGACCTGCATCCGCTTGCACTCCTCCCAACAGGAGGCGCACACCTTCTCGAGGATCTCGCGGCCGAGGTCGTCGTTGTACGGCGGGCGGGCGAGGCCCTCGCGTGTCTGACCACAGCGAATGCAGGTGAGCTCCGCCATCAGGCCCCGTCCCCGGTCAGGGTCTCGCCGTGCAGGGTCGTGATCTCGAGGACCACGTAGGCGCGCTCGCCCTCGGGTGTGCGGAGAGACACGCGCTGGCCGGGTCGCGCTCCGATCAGGGCGCGCCCCATCGGGGACGCGATCGAAATCATCTCGTCGTCCAGCTCGACGAACTCGGGGAACACGATCCGGAGCGACATCTGCTCACCGTCGTCTCCGGCGAGAGCCACGCGGGAGCCGAACCCGATCGTGTCGCGGGGCACGTCGCGCAGGTCGATAGAGGAGAGCTCGCTCTGGCGACGAGTCAGTTGCGACAGCCGCGCACGCACGAACTCCTGCCGCTCCAGCGCGGAGCTGTACTCCGCGTTCTCACGCAGGTCGCCCATCGCGACCGCGGTCGCAATCCGCTTCGGCAGCTCTACCCTCAGCTCGTGGTCGAACTCCTCGATCTGCTTCTGCAGCCGCGCGCGCAGCTCCTCGAGCATCTACCCTCCACGAAAACGAAAACGCGCGGCGGGTGCCGCGCGGACGTGAGACCGTACGGAAAGAAGATACGCCGTTGACGGACGTCATGCACGGAAGGAGACTCCCGCCCATGACACGGGTGCCCCGTACGCGAAGCTGGGACCGCGCGGCCGCGATCGAGCGGCTCCGCGCCGAAGCGTTCGACGTCCTGGTTGTCGGCGGGGGCGTGACCGGAGCGGGAGTGGCGCGGGACGCCGCGCTGCGCGGTCTCCGCGTGGCGCTCGTCGACGCCGGGGACTGGGGGGCCGGCACGTCCTCGCGGACGACGAAGTTTGCGCACGGCGGCCTCCGCTACCTGGAGCTGTTCGACTTCGGACTGGTACGAACCGCGCTGGCCGAGCGCGCGGTGCTCCTCTCGATCGCGCCTCACCTGACGCTGGCGTCGCCCTTCGTCCTGCCCGTCTACTCCGGTCGATCGCGGCCGTCGTGGGAGCTGCGCGCCGGCCTCTGGCTGTACGACGCGCTCGCGGGCCGGACGCGCCTCGGCCGACACCAGCTCATGGACGCAGGCGCGGCCCTGGAACGGGAGCCCTGTCTGTCGCCTCGAGGACTGCGCGGCGCGGGCGTGTACTGGGACGCGCGGGTCCGGGACGCGCGGCTCGTGATCGAGACTATCGGGGACGCGCGCCGGGCCGGTGCGACTGCGGCCAGCTACTGCGCGGTGGAGGACGTCGAGCGGTGGAACGGCGGCTGGGCCGCGGAGGTCCTGGACCGGCGCTCCGGCGAGCGGTTCTCCCTCGAAGCCCGCGCGTTCGTGAACGCCGCCGGTCCCTGGGCGGACCGCCTGCGCCGACGGGCTGCGCCATGGCGTGAGCCGCTCCTGACGCCGACGAAGGGGATCCACTGCGTCGTCCGCCGGGACCGACTTCCCCTGCGGGATCCGACGGCTCTGTTCGCGGGGGACGGGCGGCTCTACTTCGCCGTACCGGAGGGCGAGTGGACGTACCTCGGGACGACGGACACGCTCGACGGAGGGGACGTCGACGATCTGACATCCCCGGCGGAGGACGTCCGCTACCTCGTCGAGTCGACCGCCGAAGCGCTGGCGATGCCGATCTCCACCGCGGACGTGGTTGGAACCTGGGCTGGGTGGCGTCCGCTCGTCCGGGCGCGCACCCGGCGGGAGGCGAGCGCGATCTCGCGCGACGAGATCACCGAGACCACCGCTCCGCGCTTTCTGACGGTGGCGGGCGGGAAGCTCACGACATACAGGGCGATGGCGGAAGAGGCGGTCGATCGGCTACTGGAGGAGACGGGCCTCGCCGCGAAGACATGTGTCACCGCGATCCGGCCTCTCGTCCCCGCGGAGCTCGGCGGCGAGGGCCCCGCCCGCGGGACCGACCCCGGGGCGGTGGAGCGGGTGCGCGGTTTGTTCGGTCCCGACGCCGACGACGTCTTCGCAGGCTGGCGGGAGCATCCCGAGGACGCCGCGCCCCTGGGTCCCGACTTCCCGTGGAGCGCCGCCGAGGTGGACCGGGCCGCGCGGGAGATGGTCGAGACGCTGGACGATCTGGTCGACCGCCGGTTGCTGCCGCTGCCGGGGGGAGTGCCGCTCCTGGACGCGACCCTGGACCGGGTTCTCGAGGCGGCTGCGCCCGCCCTCGGCTGGAGCCCCGGCCGGCAGGCCGCGGAGGCGGCGCGCTTCCGCGGGGGCGCGGAGCGTTGGCCATCGCGAGCGGGAGTTTGACGGCCCGCGCGAGGCGGGGACAGATTCCCTCTCTCTTATGACGACGATCGGAGAACTCGCGCTCGATCGGCCGCTCCTCTTGGCGCCGATGGAGGACGTTTCGGACCAGCCCTTCCGGCTCATGTGCCGCCGGCTGGGGGCGGACGTCGTGTATACGGAGTTCGTGTCGTCCGAAGGTCTGATCCGGGACGTGCGGGTGTGCCTCGAGAAGCTCCGGCTGGCGGACGGGGAGCGTCCGGTCGGCATCCAGATCTACGGAGCGCAGCCGGACGTCATGGTCGAGGCCGCGCGGATCGCGGAGCAGGCGGGTCCGGAGCTGATCGACATCAACGTCGGCTGCCCCACGAAGAGCGTCGCGACCTGCAGTGGCGCGGGGGCCGGGCTCCTCCGGGATCCGGAACGGATGGCGGCGATCGTCGAGCGCGTCGTGCACGCGGTCGACCTGCCGGTCACGGTCAAAACGAGGCTTGGTTGGGACCACGACTCGATCCGGATCGTCGAGAACGCGCGCCTCTTCGAGCGGCTCGGGGCGAGGGCCCTCACGGTGCACGGGCGGACCCGGGCGCAGCAGCGGAAAGGCGAGGCCGACTGGCAGTGGATTCGGCGCGCGAAGGAGGCGGTCTCGATCCCGGTGTTCGGGAACGGCGACGTGAAGGACGCCGAGAGCGCGATCCGCATGTTCGAGGAGTTCGGCGTCGACGGTGTGATGATCGGACGCGGGGCGGTGGCGAATCCGTGGATCTTCCAGCAGGCGAAGGCGTATCGGGAGACGGGCCAGGTCCCGGAGATCGGTCCGGAGGAGAAGCTGGCCTCGTGTCTGACGCACCTCGAGCTCTCGATCGAATACAAGGGGCTGCCGCGTGGCGTGATCGAGTTCCGCAAGCACTACAAGGGTTACCTGCGGGACTTGCCGCTGGCGAGCGCGGTCCGTTCCGAGCTGATGGCGATGACCGAGCCCGGCCCGGTGTTCGATCGGATCGACGCCTACGCGTCGGAGCTCGGCGTCTCCGTCGGAGCCTTCTGATCCTCCCATCGAATAGAAAGGGGTTCGTCCGATGACGAAGGGAAAGCGTCCGACCACGCCACAGTCCTTGCCGTGGAGCCGTTGGGTGGTGGTGCTCGGCGGCCTCCTCGCGGTCGCGCTCGTCGTGTGGCTGATCGCGCGTCCGTCCACCGAAGGTGAGGCGGGAGAGGCGCCGGCCACTTCCGACATCGGGGGGCCCCAGCAGCTCGGCGGCGAAGCGGGACCGACCGTCGAGGCCGCCGCGTCGATCGAAAACGTGCCGCCCGAGAGTCTCGCTTCCGCCGGTCCCGACGCTCCCAGCGGCGTCGACGTCTCGAACGATCCCCGTCGCGGGGATGCCGACGCGGTCGTCACGATCGTCGAGTTCAGCGACTTCCAGTGCCCGCATTGCAAGACGTTCCACGAGCAGATCTTCCCGGCGCTCCAGCGGCTGTACGGGGACGATGTCCGATGGATCTTCGTGAACCGGTTCTTCCCCGGCGGCCACCAGTATGCGGAGGAGGCCGCGATCGGCGGCGAGTGCGCCGCACGGCAAGGGAAGTTCTGGGAGTACGCGGACTACGTGTTCGCGAACCAGGAGCGGCTGGGGGAGGGCATCGTCGCGGACGCGGCCGGCGACGTGGGCCTCGACGCGGCGAGCTACGCGCAGTGCCTGTCGGGACGCGAGACCGCCAGCGAGGTCGCGGCCGACCAGGCCGAGGCTGTGCGGATCGGCGTGAACGGGACGCCGTACTTCCTGGTCAACGGCCAGGAGCTCATCGGCGCGCAGCCGGTCGGTGTCTTCAACGAGGTGATCGGGCCGTATTTCGCGAGGTAGAGGGCGACGCCGGACGGCGCCGCCCCCGGTCCCTCATCCTCTTTCGCTCAGCGGCCCCCGGCTGCGGCCGCTGCGTCCTCGTCCGTGTTCGGACCCATCGTGTAGAACCCGTCCCGATGATGCGGGCACGCGTCGGCGAAAGCGGACGGTGCATTCTCTCCGTACTGCGCATCCATGCGGTTGCCGGCTTCCTCGTTGGCGTCGAGGATCGCCTGGATCGTCGGGGCGATCGTGTAGATCCCGACGTTCCACTCGTCCGCCCACCAGTGGAAGAAGTAGCCGTACGAATCGACCATTCCTTCGCTGACGAGCGCGTTCCAGATCGGCATGTCGCGGGTTTCGATCTCTTCCTCGATTGCGTCTCCGCTTCCGCCGCCGAGGTCGCACATGAAGAAGGAGAGCCGCAGGACGGGGGGATCCGGCTCCTCCGCCTGAGCCAGCGCTGCGCTCGGAGCGATCAGGGTCGCGAGGGCCGCCAGGACCAGCACGGCGGTGTGGAATTTCTGCATGTGTCCTCCTGAGTGTGGGGAAGGCGTACGCCCGCGGCCCGGCGTGACCCCGCCGTTCCGCGAGCCCGACTCTTTCGGTAGTGATACGTATATCGTAGAAGAACGAGGGCCGCGCAAGTCGCGACGGATGGAACTCCTTCAAGGCTCCTGGAATCCGATCACCCGCACGGTGAGTTGCGCACCCGGGGGGCCGATCGCGTAGAACCGACGTCGCTCGCCACCGGCCAGGAAGTCGATCCGCGTCCGCTTGACGATCGGGTCGCCATCCGGGACTTCGAACGCCGTCTCGACCTCGATGTCGGCGGCCGTGTTGCCGCCCGCGTTGACGACGTCGACGGGAACGTAGGCGAACGAGTCCTGCGTCCAGCCCTCGCTGGCCGCGATCTCGTAGGTGAGCAACGCCGGGGAGCCGCCCCGGAACGCCTCGATCGTCAGGTACCCCACGAGCACGGCGATGACGGCAGCGCTCGCAATCGCGACGTTCCGGCTGAGGTGCGACGGGCGCTCGGTCTTCGCCGCGGCGGGACTCATGCGCCGACTCTCCGTGTCATCCCGCCACCAGGATCCGGCCCGCCGAACCGCCGATCGTCGTGACGTACCCCAGCATGACGGTGCCGCAAATCTGCGCGTAGATCGGTGTTTCGGGGGTCACGTGCCCGAACCCGACGAGGAACGCATAGGACACTCCCAAGGAGAGCATGTAGCTCACGGTCGTCTCGGCGTAGGGATTCCCCAGGACGCCGGTCGTATAGCCACGTGGTCGCTCGGCGAAGTCGGCCTCGAACACGATCACGTAGGAAACGAGGAGCGAGAACAGGACGATCAACGGGAAGTGCGCGCGCTCGGCCTCCATCGCCATCAGCCAGGGCTCGTCCGTGGGAGCCACGTTGAAGGCGAAGAACACCGCGCCGACGAGCGTCGCCAGGACCTTCTGGCGGTCCTGGGAGAGCCGGTCGATCCGGCGGTCGACGTTCTGCGTGTTCCCGTCGCGGGGTCGGAACTGCGTCATCGCCAGCGCCGCCCCGATCGCGCAGGGCACGGCCTCGAGCGCGATCATCCGCGCCGCCGCGCTCAGCGGAACCTGGCCGGGCTGGATCCGTCCCACGACGAGGAGAGTGACCGTCGCGATCCCGATCCCGATCCCGAACACGACGAGCGTGTCTATCCCCAGGTGGGTGACGCGACCGCGCCGGAAGCCCCCGAATAGGATCGACAGCACCGCAACGACTCCGGCGATCGCCATCATCGCCAGGAGGACCGGCTCCGAGATCACCCGCGCGTACCACCACATCTCCATCGTGTAGAGGAGGGGGAGCGCGCCGAGGAGCGCCCCGGCGCAGGCACGCAGGATGGGGTCGAGGTCTCCGCTCGATTTTGGGCTCACCGGTTCTCGCATCAGGAAGGCCGCATCGTTCGATGCCAGCGGGGTGGATCGTCCTCGCCTCGCCCGGCAATGGGACGCCAGTATAGAAGCCCTTCGAATGGGAGAGCAATCCGGATCCGGAGAGACAGGTCCGCTATCCTGGAGCCTCCGACATTTCGTGCCTCCCCGAATAGTCGGATGAACGGGTGCGGTGAAACCCGGATCACCGTGGTTCCAGTAACCTCTTAACTTGTTGACGGATATGCGCTTCTGTGCCCAGTCCGACGGGACGAACGGGATGGCACGGGGAGTGCCTTCCTCGTGACCCGGCCGGAGGGAGTCCGGCGCCGCCGCAAACCGAATATCTGAAGGAGGATTTGTCCTGGATGAGGCGCTGGATCCGCAACGCGACGGATCGATCGAGCCGAGGGGCCTCCGGAAGGAAGGGTCTCGAGGTTCTCGGCCTGACGCTCATGGCGATGGCCTGCCTGAGCGTGCCGGGTTACGCGCAGGACGAACTGGAGACCGTGGTCTGCGTATCGCAGGACGGCGAGCGGGAGGAGTGCCCGGCCGATACGGCGGGAGGCGTGGTGCTCCTGGAATCGACGGGAGCTGTCGCGTGCCTGCTCGGGAAGTCGTGGGGGTACGATGACGCGGGGATCTGGGTCGACGACGGCTGTGGTGGGGAGTTCGGCGTGACGTCCCAAGCCGCCCCCGCCGGGCCGGAACAGGAGCCGGTGGAAGAACAGGAAGAAGAGGAGGAGTGGCAGACCTGGGGAACCTATACCCCGGGGGAAGGATGGCTGGTCGGGAGAACCCGCTTCGGCGAGGTCAACCTCAGCGCGTACGGGCTGGTTCGGTATCTGAACCAGAATGACGACGACGAGGTGTTCACCGATCATTTCGGCAACGAGCGCACGATGGACCTGCGGAACGACATCTTCGGCCACCGGGTCATCATCTTCCTGAACGGATGGCTCGCGTCCGAGAAACTCCGCTACATCTTCTTCCTGTGGACCGTCAGCTCGACCGATCAGGACGCCATCTTCGCCGACTTCGGCTATCACTTTCACCGCGCCTTCGCTCTGTACGCCGGGATCAACGGGAACCCGGGGTCCCGGTCGTTGCAGGGCTCCCATCCGTACTGGCTGGGCCACGATCGCGTGCTGGCGGACGAGTTCTTCCGGCCGTACTTCACCTACGGGGTGTGGGCGAACGGCGAGCTGACCCCGGGTCTCTGGTACGCGGCCCAGATCGGGAACAACTCCAGCGCCCTAGGAATCACCGCCACTCAGCTCGATGACAAGCTGGACACGGGGGGTGTTTCGATGTGGTGGATGCCTACCACCCAGGAGTTCGGTCCGAGGGGCGCGTACGGGGATTGGGAGTATCACGAGGACCTCGCTACCCGGATCGGGTTCTCCACGACCACGAGCACGGAAAGCCGCCAGTTCGACCCCAACACCGAGGGTACCGAGAACACGATCCTGAAGCTGGCGGACGGGGTGAACTTGTTCGAAACCGGCTCGCTGGCGCCTGGCGTCACCATCCAAGAAGCGGGCTACAAGAACCTCGCATTCGACGCGGGGATAAAATACAAGGGGGTCTTCCTTCAGGCCGAGTACTACATGCGATGGCTCGACGACTTCCAGGCGGATGGGCCGCTGCCGGTCCAGGATCTCTACGACCACGGATTCTATGTCCAGGCGGCGTTCTTCCCCATCCCCAAGAAGCTGTAGCTCTACGCAGTCACCTCGCAGATCTACTGGGACCCGGACGCCGGCTTCGACGACAGCTCGGAGTATGTGGGCGGGCTGAACT
>JAICNR010000183.1 GCA_025931135.1 Gemmatimonadota bacterium
GGCTCGGATATCGTGACGTTCTTGATGCCGACGATCCGGCGACCTTCCTCCAGCTGAACGACTCGGTCGACCAGCAGGAACGGGTACCGGTGGGGGAGCACTTCCATGATGCGCGAGACGTCCATCACCACTGTGGGTTCCGCGGCCCGCACCGAGAGTCGCGGTGGAGTGGCGCCGTTACCTCCGTCCAGCCCCTCGATCTTCCGCTTCAGAATCCGGACGAGCTGGAGATGCGTCCGATGACCGGAGCGATGGGCGATGATGTGCGCCTTGAGATCGACGTTCAACACCTTGAGGTCACCGAGCAGGTCCAGGATCTTGTGGCGCACGAGCTCGGTGGGAAACCGCAGGTGGTCTTCGTTCAGGATCTTGTCGTCTCCGATCACGATCGCATTGCGCAGGTTACCCCCGCGGATCAGACCGGCCGCCTTGAGCTGCTCGATCTCGTGGAGAAACCCGAACGTCCGGGCGGGAGCGATCTCGCGCTCGAACGTCTCGGGGGTGATCTCGAACGACGCGAACTGATGGCGCACGAGCGGATGATCGAAATCGATTGAGAACGAGACCTGCAGTCTGTCGGACGGAAGAAGCGTGATCTCGACGTCGCCCTCCTCGAAGAAAATCGGCTCCTCGACCCGGTACGTACGTCGTGGGGCGTCGAGCTCCGTCATCCCGGCCTCTTCGAGCGCCTTCCAGAACGGCAGGCTCGATCCATCGGCCACGGGCGGCTCACCCGAATCGAGCTCGATCACCAGGTTGTCGATGCCGCGCACCGCGATCGCCGCCAGGACGTGCTCGATCGTCTGAACCTCCGCGCCGTTGACCCCGATCGTCGTTCCTCGCTCCACCCCGACCACGTGGTCGGGGTCGACCGCGATGTGCGGTTGACCTTCCAGATCCGTGCGAACGAAGCTGATGCCGCTATCCGCGGCCGCGGGCACGAACGTCATGTGGCACTGATTGCCGCTGTGGAGGCCCACACCTGAGTAAGTCACGGGGCGAGCGATCGTCCTCTGGCGTTCGGAGGTCATTTGCGCTTCAGTCTGGATTCCACGGCCTTGAGTCGGTCGAAGAGCTCGGGAAGCCGGGCGAAGAGGGCGTAGGCTCGCATCTGCTCGCGATGGGAACGAGCGGGGTAGCCCGAGTACTCCGCGTCGGCCGGAACGTCGCCGATCACACCCGCCTGAGCGCCCAGCCGCGCGCGATCGCCGATCCGGACATGCCCGACGATTCCAGCCTGTCCCGCAATCACCGCGTAATCGCCGATGGACGTGCTCCCGGCGATCCCGACCTGCGCCACGATGAACGCGTTTTGGCCAATCGTGACATTATGTGCAATGTGTACCAGGTTGTCAATTTTCGTCCCTGCGCCGATGACGGTATCGGCGGCGGTGCCGCGATCGATCGTCACGTTCGCTCCGATCTCCACGTCATCCCCGATCGACAGGCCGCCGCGCTGCGGCACCTTATGATGACGGCCGCGCTCATCTGTCGCGTAACCGAAGCCATCGGAACCCAACACGGATCCGCTTTGAACGATGCAACGAGCTCCGAGTCGAGTTCCCGAATGCAGCGTGACGCGCGGGAAGATCCGACATCCGGAACCGATCTCGACTCCGGCCTCGATCACACAGCTGGGCCCGATCTCCGCTCCGCTCCCGACCCGCGCCCCCGGGCCGATCGCCGTGAACGGCCCCACCGAGGACTCGCTCGAGACCTCTGCCCGGGGGTCGATTATCGCGGTGGGATCCACGCCTGCGCGGAACACAGGTCCCGGTAAGAGCAGCTCCACCGCCCGCGCATAGGCCAGATAGGGATTGGAGACGCGCAGCAGGTTGCGCCCGTTCCCGAGAAACGACTCCCCCACGATGACGGCACCGGCGGCGGACTCTCGCGCGGACTCCTCGTAGCGGGGGTTGGCGAGGAAGGACAGGTCCGCAGGCCCCGCGCGCTCCAGCGGCGCGACACCGCTCAGCGCGACGTCGGGGTCACCCTCGAACCGGGCTTCGATCGCATCTGCCAGCTCTCTCAGCGTCAGCGTCGGCACGACGGACCCCCCCCCGGTCCTGTCTGACGTCCGCTCAGCGGGACGGCGCGGGCTGAGCCCTCAACCGGTCGATCACTTGCTGGGTGATGTTGAGGGCCGGATCACCGGCCACCAGTGCCCCGTCGTTCAAATCGAAGATCAGCGCGTAGCTGCCTTCGCGTCGGGTCTGCTCGATCACCTCATTCACCCGTTCGATGATCGGGCGCATGAGCTCAGCCTGCCTAGCGGCGGCCTCGCCCTCCTGACCGAACTTTGCCTGGAAGTACTGCTGGATGTCCTGCTCCAGCGCCAGCATCTCCTGCTGCTTCTCGGTCTTCTTCTCCGGCGACAGGATGACTTCCTGTGCCTTATAGTCGTCGAACAGGGTCTGCAGCTGGGTCCGCTTCGTGTCCAGGCTGTCCCGCCAGGCGGTCGCCGTGCGGTTGAAGGCGTCGTTCGCTTCTGCGTATCCGGGAGCGGCCTGGATGATCTCTTCCGAGTCTATGTATCCGATCTTCAAGTCGGTCTGGCCCTGGGCGCCCGCGACCGCCGGCACTGCCAGCCAGGTGATCAGGGCGCTGAGTAATGCCTTTCTGATTCTCATCGAGCCTCCGTCGCATCCTTTCGGTGAGCGGCCGCCCGGGTGGGCGACGCTACTGTTCATCGGGCCAGATTGCCGAACCGGAAATGGAGCTGCCATCCCGGATCCGGGACACCGTTGGCGGCCCGCCGCTCGAAGCCGTAGGCGTAATCGAGCCCCATCGGCCCGAAACCGGGCAGATCGATCTGAATCCCCACCCCCGCCCCACGCTTGAGGTCCGCGAACGTCACGTCCCCGAACCGGTCCCACACGTTGCCCGCGTCGTAGAAGACCGAGGTGTAGACCGTGTCCGTGATCTTGATGAAATGCTCCGCCGTCAGCAGTAGGAAGGCGTTGCCTCGGTCGTCGGTCTCCCCTTCCTCGTCACTGAAGATATCGCCTGACGTGTGCACGCCCACCCGATTCTCGGGGTAGCCTCGAAGGCCCTGGGACGGGTACTGGACTCCGCCCAGGATGTACTGCTCGGTCAGCGGCACGAATCCCGTATCGACGATCCCTCCTGTCTTGAGCACCAGGTTCAGCACCGTTCGATCGTTGAAAGTAGGCGCGAACCACGAGCTTTCGAACTCGTACTTGCGGAAATCCACCGATCCGCCCAGTAAGCCACCAGCCAGGTCCGCGGTGACGCTATGGCGCGCCCCCTGGATCGGGTGCAGGCGCGGCAGACGCGTGTCACGGACAAGGCTCAGCGATGTGCTGGACTCCGTGCGCGGATACTCATCCTCGAAGCGCTCGTCGTCTCCGTCCGTCGCCTCCAGATCGATGCGCTGCCACGTATAGCCATAGAACAGCCGCGAGGCCTCGTCCCAAGGCAGCGGGGTCCCAAGGCGCACGTTGCCACCGAGTGCCTCCTGACGGAACTGGGTCCCGCTGTAGCGCTGGTTGATGTTGAAGAACGAGGTCGACAGCGATGTCTTCGTTCCCATGAATACCGGCTCGGTGTAGCCGAACTCCAGGTTGTTGTTGCGTGAGCCGAACTCCCAGCGCACCCTCCCCGACTTCGCCTGTCCGAACAGATTCGGCTGCTCGTAACCGAGAAAGCCCGACAGACCCGTGCCACCACCTACGGCCGCGCCCAGAGTCAGCGAACCGGTGCGGCGCTCTTCGACCTCGAACGTGAGGTCGATGTCGCCTGTCTCCTGATCCGCGACACGGGTTGTGGGAACGATGCCGGGCTCGAAGAACCCCAGGCCCTCCAGCGCCAGCA
>JAICNR010000038.1 GCA_025931135.1 Gemmatimonadota bacterium
AACGACGATGACGCCGACCAGCGCGGCGCTCCAGACCGCGTGACGCGCGGCGGCCGAGGTTCCCCGCATGAGCGCCGTGAGGCCGAAGGCCGCCAACAGCAGGAGCGTGGCCTTGACGATGGCGCCGATGAGAACGGACTCCATGGCTACCTGCCTTCCTTTCGGGCCTCTTCGATCCGCGCCGCGAGCCGGTCGAGCTCGGGCTGCGCGAGACCGGTATCGGACATCCGGAGGAGCGCGACCGCCGCCTGCTCGGCCGACCCGCCGAAGAACGTCTTCACGATATGCTGGAGCGCGTTCCGCCTGGCGCGCTCGGGAGCGACCGCCGGATAATAGACGTACTTGCGACCCTCTTCCTTGTGGTGCAGCCGGCCCTTGTCCTCGAGCACCCGCATGGTGGCGCGGACCGCGCTGTAGCTGGGGGGATCCGGCATCGCGTCCTGAACTTCCTGGACCGTGGCCTTCCCGCGCTCGTAGACGACGTCCATGATCTGGCGCTCGCGCGGGCTGAGGCCGATGGGTGCCTTCTCGCTCATGCATCCTCCGTGACGGATCGGGGTCGGAATCGCCGGGGAACGGCGCGTGACTGCTAGAATTCTAGCAGATGCGCATCAGGCTGTCAAGCAAGCCCGCTTGACCCCCTCGCGGACGCCGTGCTAGCGTGACCTCCTTCTCTTTCGTCCAGGAGGTTGATCCGTGCGCCAATCCGTTCTCGCTCTCGTCGCTGCGGCCACCTTCACGTTCGGCTGCGAGCCGCCGCCCACCGATCAGGTCGCCCAGCCCGCGCCGGCCGACACGACACCTCCGGCCCGCACGCGAGTGATCTCCGACTCGTTCGACGGGTGCTACTACCAGGGCCAACGGTTCAGCGTGGGGGCTGTCCGTGCGCAGGACGGCGTGCTGAAGAAATGCGTCGAGGAGAGCATCTGGCACAACGTCGACGGGTTCGGAAACCTGATTCCCGAGGACCCCTCGGTTCAGGACACCCTCTCGCCGCCGGATACCACCGCGACGGTGGCCGAGACCGGCTAGGCCTTTGCCGCGGGCTGTCGCTCCCGGCCGGGGGCGGCAAAGAGGGGACCCAGCGCGCTCCCCTGCGCGACCTCGCGCTCCAGATCGAGAAGACGCCGCTTCCGCCAGAGCCCACCTCCGTATCCCGTCAGCCGTCCGTCCGCGCCGATCACACGATGGCAGGGGATCACGATCGCGATCCGGTTCTCGCCATTCGCGCGCGCGACGGCGCGCACCGATTCGGGTGGGAAGCCCAGCCGCCGGGTCTGGTCGCCATAGCTGCGAGTCTCGCCGTACGGGATCGCGCGGAGCCCCTCCCACACCGCCCGTTGGAAGTCGCTTCCGGGCGTTTCGAGCGGGACGGTGAAGTCGCGCAGCCGACCGGCGAAGTATGCCTCGAGCTCCTCCATGATCGTCCGGATCGGCGGGTTCATGCCCGGCACGGCGACCCGCCCGGTCCGCGCGCGGATCTGATCGATCTCGGTTTCGAGGCTCCGGCGGTCGGCGAACTCCAGGAGCAGGATCGCGCCACCGGTCGCGCCCGCGATCATGGGACCCAGCGGGGTCGCCAGCCGATGCAGGAGGATCGGCTCCTCGGCCGGCGCCTTCCCTGGCGTGGTTCCGATCTCCTTACGGAACGCCTCGTGGAATCCGCTCAACGACTCGTAGCCGCTCTCGTACGCGGCTCCGGTGGGGCTCGCCCCCTCCCGGATCCGGGCGACCGCGCACCCGAGCCGGAGCGCCCGGTGGTACGCGTGGAACGTCATCCCGTGGTGGCGCTGGAACCAGCGCCGCACCCGCTCGGGCTCGAGCCCCCGCTCGCGGAGATCCGCGTCCTTCCAGCGGCGCGACGGGTCCGCCTCGACCGCCTCGAGGAGGCCTGCGATCCACTCCGGCGCAGCGCCGTCCTCCATCGGGCGGCACCGCTTGCAGGGCCGGTACCCGGCCGTGAGCGCGTCCCGCGCTCCGGGGTAGAACTCGACGTTCGTGCGGGCGGGCTTCTTCGCCGTGCAGGTCGGGCGACAGAAGATCCCGGTCGTGGTCACGGCGGTGAAGAAGATCCCGTCGTACTCCGGGTCGCGCCGCTCGAACGCGTCCCACATCTCGTCGACGGGTGGAAGGGTGTGCGTGTCCATGCCTTTAGCGTAGTCCATCCGAGGCGGGCCTTCCACCGGAAAATCGACGCGGAATCCCGGTGAAGAGCGAATCTCCTGCGCGCTCAGGTCCAGTCGTGGAACTTGTACCCGAGGCAGCGGTGGACGAGGCGGGCGATGACGAAGTCCGGGGCATGGAAGCCCTCGATCGGCGCCAGCTCCACGACGTCCATCCCGATCACATTCTTCTCCTGGAACACGTAGCCGAGGAACCGCATCGTCTCGTGCCAGAACCCGCCGCCAGGCTCGGGCGTTCCGGTGGCAGGGACCAGCGAAGGATCGAGGAAGTCGACGTCGAACGTGAGATAGACTGTGTCGGAGAGCGTGTTCAGCACGGTGTCGATCCATTCCACGCCATGCGCGATCCGATGCGACCAGAAGACCGGCAGGTCCTCGTCGTGGATGAACTCCGCCTCTTCGACCGAGATCGCGCGAATCCCGATCGGGACCGCGGGTACGCCGAGCTCGTGCACCCGGCGCATCACGCTGGCGTGGGACCAGGGGGTGCCCTCGTAGCTCTCGCGCAGATCGGCGTGAGCGTCGAGCTGGAGGACAGAGAGATCCTCGAACGCGGCGCGCGCCGCGCGCACGGGAGCGGTCGTCAGCGAGTGTTCGCCCCCCAGGAAGACCGGGAACTTGCCGTCGGCGAAGAGACGCGCCGCCTCGCCCTCGAGCGCGCCCAGGAACGCAACCGGATCGCCATCCGAAACGTCCACGGGCGCAGTGGTATGGATCCCGCCCTTCCGGTACGGCTCCTCGCGCAGCACTTCGTCGTAGAGCTCCACGTACCGTGACGCCTCGACGATCGCGGCCGGCCCCTTTCCCGTCCCCTTTCCGTACGACACCGTCGCCTCCCAAGGCACCGGCACCACCACCCCCCGCGCGCTCTCATACCGCGCATCGGCGTCGGACAATCCGAGAAAGTTCGTAGCTTCAGGCATGCGTCTTTGAATCTTTGGGTGGCGTTACAGAGAGGGCGATCAAAACGGCCGAGATGCAAGGCGCGCGACGAGTGGACTCCGAGGCGTACAGTCTGTACGCCGCAGGAGGACACGAGGAGCGCAACGCAGCAGATGGCCCGTTTTCATCGCCCGACCATCGACCTCAGTCGGGGTCGATGAGAACAGCGGCCGCAACGACGGTCGTCCACAGCCCATTCTTATCCCCCACCGCCGACTGCACGATGTTTCGCGTCGTCACGATCTCGTCCGAGATCTTCCACTGCTCCTTGCGCGCGTCCCACGCGGCCTCGGGATCGAAATCCACGCCCATCGCCGTGGCCAGCATCTGGGCCGCCAGGTCCTCGGCGTAGTCGCCGGCGATCTTGTCGGTCTGGCCGTAGCCGTGGTGCTCGGACAGGTACCCGTAGTGATCGGGATCGCGCGGGATCGCCACTCCGATCGAGGAGGCGATCAGTCGATGCGGCTCGTTCGTGGCGGTCTCCGCGACGACTGTGAACAGCACCTGCCCCGGATGGAGCTTCTTCACTCCCTCGTTGCGCGAGACCATCTTGCAGCGAGGCGGGAAGATGCTCGAGACCCGCACGATGTTGTACTCCGCGATGTTCGCGTCCCTGAGAGCGAGCTCGAAGGAAGCCAGCTTCTCGCGATGACGACCCACCCCGTGTGTCAGGAACATCTCCCTGGCGACGAAAGCCACCGATCTCCTCCTCAGCTCTGGGGACTGTTCAACCGGATCGTGCCGTCCTCGCCCGACTCCTCGGGCAGAACGGCGCCGGGCGCCTGCATGGATTCGAGCTCGCGCTGCATGAGCGCCTTCTGCTCCTCTTCGTACGCGGCGAACAGGGGATCGAGCCGCGGGTCGTTGGGGATCGACGGATCCATCCCGATGAGGCCGCCCTCGACCGAGGCGACGACCGCCTCGCCGTCTTCTCCCTCGTCGAACTCGACGCGTGCGGTTCCCAGGAACCTTCCTAGGTCGCCGCTCGCGACGATCCACGTCCCGGGGTTCGCCTGCTCGGGCGTCTGGAGGGTCTTCCCGCCGTGGCCCGAGACGATCACGTCGATCCCCGGCACGAGCTGCGCCAGCGCCCGATCGCCCTTGTACGACAGGTGGCTGAGCACGACGATCGCGTCGACGCCCTGCTCTCGGAGATCGGCCACACCGCGGCTGGCGCTGGCGACGATGTCCTCCTCGACGACCACGCTGTCCCGCATGGCGGGATTCAGGAGGATCGTGGGGTTGAACAGGCCGAGGAGCCCGATCCGGCGACCCCCCTTCTCGACGACCAGGGTTTCGCTTCCCAAGTCCTCGAGGCCGACGACGTCGTAGTTCGTGTGGACCCACGCGACCGGGTTGCCGTCGACGATCTCCCGGACGTAGGCGGGACCCTGGTTGAAGTCCCACTCCCCGAGCGTGAACGCGTCGTACTCCATGAGCTCCATGGCATCCACCATGACGCGCCCCAGCGCCGCGCCATAGGCGCTCTCGCCGCCCGTGAAGTCGCCCGCATCGACGAGCAGGATCGGACGATCCGACTCTCTCCGCAGCGAGTCCACCACCCACGCCCGCTTCGCGAGCCCGCCCGTCGAATCCGCCCGGCATCCGCAGTCGTCGAAATACCCGTACGCGTCCGCCGTATGGAGGATCAAGACCTCCTCCGACGCTCCTCCGCACGCGATCAGCGCGAAGAGACCCACCGGCGCAACGATGCGTCCCAGATTCCCGATCATTCGCTCTCCGCTGTACGCTGAGCCCGACTTCCTCAGACCCCTGACCCTAGTGCGCCCCTGACCCGCAGAACAAAGGTCGCTCAAAACGGGCCAGATTCAAGGCGCGCGACGAGAGGCTTCCGAGGCGTATGACTTGTACGCCGCAGGAAGACACGAGGAGCGCAACGCCGAAGATGGCCCGTTTTCAGCGACCTTAAAACGTGAAGCCGGCGGAGAAGTGCGTTTCGTCGCCTAACTCCGACACCGACACCTCGCGCGCGAGGTCGGCTTCGAACCGCTCGTAATGGATCCCGATGCCGAAGGAGCCGCCGACCGATCGGTCGCCGTCCCCGGAATCGACGTACGGGTTGTCGAGGAGCAGGAAGCCGCCGCGCAGGACGACCAGATCGTGGACCGTCAGCGCGATCCCGCCGTGCTGGCTCGAGTTCGAGAGTTCCCTGAGGTCGCTCTCGATGTCGAACGCCAGCGCGATCCGGTACTCCGCCGGCAGGCCGAAGAACCGCTCGGGAGTGGCAGACACCCCGAGGCGCACCCGACTCGGCAGATTGTCGCTCTCCGCTTCCTGCGTCGATCCCTCCACTGGGTCGTAGGTGAGGTCACCGCCGAGGTTTCGCAGCGAGACGCCGAACGACATCGGCACCGAGCCGGGCCGGGGCAGATAGACGAGTCCCACGTCGAATGCCATTCCGTCGCCGGTCGTCACCCCGAGGTCCGAGCTGAAGAACTTCGCCGTGGCTCCGTACGACAGGCGGTCCCGCCAGTGATGCGCCCACGTGACCCCGGCGGACCAGTCGGCGATCTCGGCGCTCCCGATCACGTCGGGCGACGAGTCTGTGAGCGGGATCTCCCCGTAGTCCTGGAGAACCAGCTGGGCGGCGAACGTCCCCCACCGCGACACGACCGCCCCCGCGACATAGTTGCCGTCGAATCCTGCGTCGTCCGTGCCCTGGAGACGGCTGAACGTCAGCGCCCCGCGCTCCAGCCCGTCGACGGTGGCGGGATTGTAGGGCATGGCCTGGAGCTCGGCGCGCGTGGCGACGACCGCCCGGCCCTGGCCGATCGCGCGCGCGCCGACCGGGAGCACGAGCCCCACCAGACCTCCGTCGGAGTCCCCGCTCGACTGCGCGCGCGCGGTCCCGCCGGGAAGAGCGGTAAGGCAGATCGTCAGGAGCGCGGAGACGGCGAGGCGGGTGGGCATCGGGCGGGGAATCTGCCGTCCAACGAGGATCGCAGCAAGCGTCATCGGATTTTCAGCGCCCGGACCGCTGACGTTCCCTGCGGCGTCGTCAACCGGATCACGTAGATCCCGGACGGGATCTCGCGACCGTTCGCCGAACGCCCGTTCCACGCCACCGTGTAGGTAGCCGGCTCGCGATTTCCGACCGCCAGCGTGATCACCAGCTGTCCTAGCACGTCGTACACGTCCAGGCTCACGTCGCCCTCCTCCGCGATCGAATACTGCACCGTCGTCTCTTCGCGGAAGGGGTTCGGGTAGTTCTGGAGAACCACGCTGCGATCCCCCGGTCCGGGCGGCTCGGGACCGGCCGGGAAGTCGAGCAGAGCCGGAAGCCCGGCGAGTCTCTGATCATACGCCTGGCGGATCGCGCGCACCGCGGCCACGAGATCGGCGAGGAACGGCGCTTCTTCGGTGAGCTCGGGACTCGACGGGACGAGCGTGGGCGGGACTTCTCCGACTGCCTCCGCCCACACCCACGCCATCGCGGCGCGAACGACCTGGTCCTCGGCCAGGTCGACGGGACCCATCCCGATCAGCGCGCGCAGGTCGAAGAACGGTGAGGCGAACGTCGGGACGCGGAGGCCCGAGAGCGCCTCGTACTGCGTCTGGTCGAGCTGCGGGACCGGTTGCACTCCCGGCCGACTCGTCCCGGTCATGGCGGTCATGTTCACGTCGCTGCCCGGATTGTCGAGCGGGACGAGGGCCATGAAGCCGGGCCGGCCGACGAATCCGCTCTCCGTGAAGTCGCTGTCCCAGACGAGCAGGATCGGCTCGCCGTCGACCTCGAGCGGAGCAGCCGTATCGTCGTTCGGCTCGCCGATATCGGGATCCAGCACGATCCCCGTCCACATGTCCCGGATCGTGTACCCGGTGGGCCGGATCGCGCCGGAGATGTTCAGCACGTCCCACTGGAACACGATGGCGGTGTCGAGCGCCGGCTCCGTAAACGCGAACGAGCGCTGACGCACCTCGACCCCCAGCGGGATCGACGGCCGCGAGATCGTGCCCACACTGAAACGATCGTCGAACACGGTGAACAGCTCCTGCGGCGCGACCGTGGCATCGGGGAACAGCTCCTGGTCACTCGGCTCGGTCGAGTCGAGAACGCGGAAGCGAGGGTCGTTCGGGCTCTGGCCCACCACGCCTTCTATCCACTCGTTCTCGCTGTTGGACTCGGGGTTGTATCCAATGGTCGTGATCGTATCGGGGACGCCGTTGGCGTCCACGTCGCCGATGCCGCCGATCCATAGCCCGGCGCCGAACAGATACACGTTCGGCGACCCGATCGGGAAGGTCCCCGGAGGATTCGTTTCCGCCAGACGCAATCCGTAGGCCCCCCGGTTCGTTACGCGCAAAAAGACATCGTTCACGTCGTGCGCCGCCAGCGATGCCACCGAGGAATCCAGCCCGCGCTGCGCGTGCACGACGGTCGGAGAGATCAGGAACGCGAGGAGCGCTGCGCTGGGAACCGCGGTCAGTCGTGGCATTCTTCGCACAATCCGTAGATCTCCAGCCGGTGTCGCGTGGGATGGAAGCGGTGGAGCGCCGCGATCTCCTGCTCCAGGCGCTCGACCGCGTCGGACTCGAACTCGATCACCTTGCCGCACCGGGTGCAGACCAGGTGCTCGTGACGTGGCCGCGACGGCCGCGCTTCGTACCGGCGGAAGCCGTCACCGAAGTCGTGCTCTCGGATAAGACCTGCCTTCAGCAGCAGGTCCAGCGTGCGGTAGATCGTCGCCTTGCCGATCGGCTCACCCCGCGCTCTGAGCTTCTCTCCCAGCTCTTCCGCGGAAACGTGCAGGTGCGTGCCGAACAGCTCTTCGGCGACCCGTAAACGCTGCGGAGTGACTGGATGGTTGTATGCGCGGAGGTATTCCTGGAAACGCTCGACGCCTTCGAGGGTCACGACCCGTCCCGGGCCGGAGCCAGGAGCTCGGCCAGGCGTTCGAGAGGGTTCGGCGCGTCCCCACGCCATTCGCCGAGCGGGATTTCGCGATGCAGCGCGCCATCGACTCCGCAGCGGTCGATGAACTCGGCCAGGATCTCAGGCAGGACGGCTTCCGGGAAGCGCGCGCGCCGGACGAAATCGTGGGACGGGGCCTGATCGCTCCTGCCGCCGAACGCCACCATCTCCAACCGGCCGTCCGCCAATCGCTTCGTGACGAGGGCCAGGGTGAATGAAACGTCCTTCCGCTCGAGGGGGTCGAACACGAACGCCCGATCGAGGGATTCCCCCTCCTCGAGGCCGATCGCGGCTTCAAGCTCGGCCAGGATCGGCTGGCGGGCTTCAATCACGGGTTGACACGACGCGGGGGTCTCGTCTACTCTCGGCGCACTCACCGCCGGCGAATCTCGCGGCACCTCCGTCAACGGTCAACCGCGACTCCCCTCCCGGCATGCCCTCTGAACGTGCGGAACAGGAAGCCCGGTCGATCGCCGCGATCGCCTACGTGCTGGGCCCCGTCACGGGCATCGCGTGCATCCTCCTGTTCCGTGACAATCCGTACATCCGCTTCCATGGCTGGCAGTCTCTCCTTTTCAGCGCCTTCGTGGCGCTGGCCGTGGCGGCTCTCGACGCCGTGCCGCTGCTGGGCCTGGGCATGGTGTTCGTGCTGTTCGTGGGAGCGGTGCTCCTGCTCTTGATGCTCGTATGGCAGGCGCTCCGCGGTCGCTGGTTCCTGCTGCCGCTCATCGGGGACGTCGCGCTCGAGATGTCGCAGCGCGGAGGTCCCCGGGAATAGCGTCCCTCTAGGCGCTGGTAGCCAGGGCCACTTCCGCCTCCTCCTCGGGCCGCCTCCCGCCCTCCGGCTGTCTTTCCCGCTCGACCGGCGAATCCAGTGAGACCGACACCAGCGTGCTCACTCCGGGTTCCTCCATCGTGATCCCGTAGAGGTAATCCGCCTCCGCCATCGTGCGCTTGTTGTGGGTGATGACGACGAATTGCGTCTCGGCGCTGAAGTGCCGGATCATCTTGAGGAACCGGCTCACGTTCGCGTCGTCGAGCGGCGCGTCCACCTCGTCCAGGATGCAGAACGGGGACGGCTTGACGAGATAGATCGCGAACAGAAGCGACAGCGCGGTCAGGGCCCGCTCGCCGCCCGACAGTAGGCTGATGTGCTGGACCCGCTTCCCGCGCGGGCTGGCGACGATCTCGATCGGCGACTCGAGCGGGTCGTCGGGATTCTCGAGGCGGATCTCGGCGTGACCACCCTCGAACAGCGTCTTGAACGTGATGTCGAGGTTCTGGCGCACCGCCTCGAACGTCTCGACGAACAGTTGCCGCGCGGTAGCGTTGATCGTTCGGATGGCCTCCTCGAGCTGGCGCTTGGCCTTCACGAGGTCGTCGCGCTGGCGCGCCAGGAACTCGAAACGCTCCGCCTCCCGCTCGTATTCCTCGACGGCGAGCATGTTCACGGGCCCCAGGTTCGCCCGCTTGCGGCGCACTTCATCGAGCCGGCCGCGCAGATCGTCGAGCGGCAGGACAGCCTCCGTTTCCGTCAGGGGGTGCAAGGGACCCAGCTCCTCGAGGGACTTCCCGTAGCTCTCCGCTACGTGGTCGAGGAGCACTTGGCGCCGGAACTGCAGGTCCTGCCGGGCGAGCTCGAGCTCGTGTCGGCGCTCGATCGCGCCGTCGTGCGCCCGGCGAAGCTCCCGGACCTCCGTCTCGAACGCGCTGCGCCGTGTCTCCGCGTCACGCAAGGCCTCGCCGCTCTCGACGCGCGACTTCTCGATCCCGTCCAGCTCCGCGTACAGCGACTCGATCTCCGTGAGCGTCGCTTCGCGCTCCTCCCCCAG
Source organism: Gemmatimonadota bacterium (assembly GCA_025931135.1). GTDB lineage: Bacteria > Gemmatimonadota > Gemmatimonadetes > JACCXV01 > JAHWKZ01 > JAICNR01. The sequence goes on from JAICNR010000038.1 coordinate 9,891, forward strand.
CGCGGCACTGGACTCGTCCAGTCGCCTGCGCTCGGCGGCGCGCTCGGCCCGGGCCACCGCCAGGCGGTCCTCCTCGGACGCGAGGTGCTCGAGCTCGCGCTCGATGGCGCGAAGGGCGGCCTCGGCCTCCGCCCGCTCGAGTTCGACCGCGTGTCTGGCCGACAGCCGCTCGGCGCGAACTTCGTCGTGACGCTGGAGAGCCGCGCGGACGTCGTCGAGGCGCGCGCGGGCGCGCCCGAGATCGGCCTCCAGCTCCTCGATCGTGTCGGCGATAGCCCCCACTGCGGCGCTCGCCCGCTCGCGCATTTCGTTCTGCTCGGCGGTCTGCCGTTCGAGCTCCGCCACCCGGCGCGCCGCCTGTCGCTCCTCCTGCTCCGCGACCACGGCCGCCTCACGCGATTCACGGTAGCGGTCCTCCGCGGCCAGGAGCGCCGCCTGCGCGTCCGAGAGCTCGCGCTCGGAACGCGCGAGCGCGTCTTCGAGCGCGGAAACCTTGCGTACGGCGTCGGCCGCTACGGCCCGCCGGTTCTCGAGCTCCGCGCGGGCCTCGAGCAGGAGCCGCCGGCGCGCGACGAGCCCGCCGTCTCCCTCTTCGCCGGCCGTCCGCCAGCGACCGGTCGGCTCGATCAGTGTCCCGTCCATCCCGGCGATCACGTAATGACGCGCGGCCTCCGGCCAGGAGTCGAGCGCCGCGCGGCAGGCGAGCGCGCGGTCGCGGTCCGCGACCACCAGCAGCCGGGCGAATAAGGGCTCGAGCGCGGCGCCGAGCGCGGGCTCGCCCGTCCAACGGAGCGCCCGATCGCCACGCGCGACGACGTGGGCCGCGGCGGCGTCCGGGATCTCGGGCGGCGGACCGACGGCGACGAGGGCCGGGACGACGAAGTCCGCCCGGCCGAGGTGACCGGCGGCGAGCCGGTCCGCGCCGCGGCCCGCGGCGGCCCGGTCGGCGGCGACGATCGCGTGACCGAGGCTCTCCAGGTAACGGTCGAGCGCGACCTCGAACGCGGGATCGGTCGACTCGACGGACTGGGGCAGCGCTCCCGCCAACCCGTGTCGCCCGCCGCCCTCGGCCAGGAGCGCGCGCGCGCCCCGGCCGTACCCCTCGAAGCGCGCTTCCATCGCCTCCAGGGTCTCGAAACGGCCGGCGGCGGAGTGCTCGCCGGCCCGCGCGGCGGCCAGCGCCCCGCGGGCGGCCTCCAGCTCCTCGGCCCCCGTCCTCACCACCGCCGCCAGCGACTCGATCCGCACGCCCTGTTCCCGGCGCTGCTCCTCCGCCGCGTCCATCCCGCTGCGGGCGGTGTTGCGGGCGCCCTCCGCTCCCGCGGCCTCGGTTCGGCGCGCTTCGAGCTCGGCCTCCAGAACGGCGATCCGCTCGGCCGCTCCCTCCGCGGCGCTTCCTTGCCGCGCGGCAGCCTGCCGCGCTTCGCCCAGCTGATCCAGCAATCGGTCGATCTCCCCCGCGAGCCCGCCCCGTTCGGCGCGGAGCTCGGCCTGGTGGGCCTCGTCGGACCCTTCGGCTTCCGATCGAAGCCGCCCCAGGACGCCGTCGACGCGCTCCTGGGCCGCGTGTCGGTCGACCTCCAGGTTCGCTCGCCGCTCCTCCAGGTCGTCGGCGCGCGAGGCTGCGCGCGCGTCCTCGACTCCGAGAGCCTCCAGACGCTCCGCGTTGTGGCGCAGTGTCTCGCCCGTCACGAGCTGCGAATCCTCTCGGCGGGAGATCCGACGCTTGAGAGCATCGACCTGCTCTCGCACCGCCTCCTCGCGTCGCCGCGCTTCGACGATCTCGAGCTCGAGGGTCTCCAGGGCAGCCTCCCGGTCGCCCAGCCGCGCCGCCTGCTCGGCTTCCACCCGCTGGAGCTCCGCCAGCTCCGTCGTGACAGGACCTTCTCGTCCGCCGATCGCCACCAGCTCGGCACCGGTCACGTGGACGTCGAGCCGCGCCTCCTCGTCGGCGTACTCCCGCCAACGCCTTGCCTTCCCCACCTGACGCTTCAGCGAGACGACGTTCTTTTCCACCTCGCCGACGATATCCTCGACCCTCAGGAGATCCGCCGTCGTGGCCTCGAGCTTCCGCTCGGTCGCCTTCCGCCGGCTCTTGTAGCGCGTGACACCGGCCGCCTCCTCGAACATCACCCGCCGCTCCTCGGCCTTGTCGGACAGGATGCTGTCGACCATTCCCTGCTGGATCAGCGAATAGGTATGGGTCCCGACCCCGGTACCCATGAAGAGGTCCTGAATGTCCTTCAATCGACATACATGCTTGTTGAGAATGTACTCGCTGACGCCCTCGCGAAAAACGCGACGGGCGATCGCGACCTCCGAGTACTCCAGCGGCAGAGTCCCATCCTCGTTCGAGAACCGCAGCACGACTTCGGCCAGGTTTATCGGCTTGCGGTCGCGGCTCCCCGCGAAGATCACTTCCTCCATCTTGCTGCCGCGGACGAGCGTCGGGCGCTGTTCGCCGAGCACCCACCGGATGGCATCGGAGATGTTGCTCTTCCCGCAGCCGTTGGGTCCCACGATGGCGGTGATACCGGGGTTGAAGTCGATTGCCACGCGGTCGGCGAACGACTTGAACCCGAACATCTCGAGACGCTGGAGCTTCACGCCGCATGCCTCCGTCGCTGAGGGAATGGATGCCGGCGCGGCGTCATCGCTCGCGCCTCGAAAGCTGCGCCGTCTCCTCCGCGCCGAGAGCCGACGCCAGGAGACGGGACTCTTCCTCGTTCTGGAACGCGCCGGCCCAGACGCGGACGGGGTCCTGGCCGAGCGCATAGGCGGAGATCCCGCGCGCCCCGAGCTCCGCGACCCGTCGCTGGGCCTCCTCCGCGCTCACATAGACGCCCATCGGGAAGGCGAACGGGGTGTCGCGCACCGAGCCCTCCTCGACGATCCCGCGGGACTCGAGCTCGGCGAGGGCGGATCGCGCCTCTTCGGGGTCGCCGTACGCCCCTACGTAAACCCGTACCCACTCGCCCCTATCGGGAAGGACGACGGGCGCGAGGAAGGCGGTCATTCCGCGCTGCTCCAGGAACCGGAGGACCGACCGGGCGGACTCGACCGTGCGATACGCGCCGACCTGTACCGACCAGGGCGCCGGCCGGCCAGGGACCGATTCGACCTCCGCGGCCTCCACAGGCCCTGCGTCCACCAGCGAGGACCCCGATTCGAGAGAGTCGGCCGCGGCCGAATCCTCGGGTGTGTCCGGGACCGACAGTGGGATGACGGTTCCGGGCTCCCCGGCCTGGATCGGCGACCGCCCCGCCTCTGCGTACATCCGATCCAGGTCGTCCCCGGTCCACCCGGAGAACAGGGGCGCAAACCAGCGCGAGCCGAGCGCGAGCGCGGCGATCGCGGCGAGAAGCACGGTGGCGAGCGTGAGGGCCCGCCGGTCCCTGGGTCGGCGCCGTGGAGCCTCGGATGTCCGTCGTCGCTTCTCGGCGCGGGCGCGTGACGCCTCCACGACCTCTTCGAGCCGGGCGCGATGATCGGGGACCGCGGCGGAGCCCGGTCGACCCTCGAACGCGCTCAGGAAGTCCAGCTCCTCGGAATCCGTCGCGGATCCCGGCGAACGCTCGGCTCCCGCGCCGATCGTGGCCCAGAACGGTTCCTGAGAGACGGCTGCGGTCGGCGGCGAGACGGCCGCGGCGTCTCGGCTCGGGGCCGCGTCGGCTCCGTTCGAGAGCAGCGTCGGAAGCGGCCCCAGGAATCGCTGGCAGAGCCGGGCGAGCTCCCGGGCGGCGCGGGGGTCGCCAGACAGGCGCACGATCGCGCGCTCGGTCCCCAGGGGACCCGCGGGTCCCTCCGTGTCCTCGATCGTCACGACCGCGTCGCAGATGGCGGGCACGCCCGCCTCGTCCGCGCTCTCGGCGGGCGGTGGCAGCGCGACCACGACCGCATCCCGGCCGGTCCTCAGGGAAAGGAGAGCGGCGCGGAAACCCGGCGGGTCGTCGAGCGGAGAGCCTGCCAGGAACGCCGCGCCTCCGCTCATCGCCTCCAGGCCGGTCAATGCGGTCGGCCGCGCGCAACCCTCCAGCGGCACTCCGAACCGGAGGTGGTCCACGACGCCTTCCTTGAAGTCCTCACCGACGATCTGCTCGAGCCAGCGGACTTCGGGATCGAGGTCGAGCAGCAGCGTGCGGCGGCCGGCACGGGCGAGGAAGGCCGCCGAAACGAGCGCCAGGAGTCGAGGGTTCTCGTCCGCGGCAGCGTGCCGGAACCCGATCAGAACGGGCTCGGCCGCGGCGTCCAGCGCGAGCTCGCGCATCAGGTCGGAATAGTCGGGATAGAGCGCCGAGAGCGTCTCCGCTCCGGCGCCCGTTCTCAGCGCGGAGAGCGCGTCGCGCCAGAATCGATCGTCGAGCTCGAAATCGCGCATGGGCCGTCACGGCTGGGGGTTTGGCGCTCGCGTTCAAGATACGGGCGCGCGGACGAGTCCGTCAACGACGGACCACAACATATTGGGGTCGAGCCGGCCCCGACCCCAGCCTGTCGGCCTACGTGCGCACCTCAGACGGACTCGGTTCGCGGCATCGACCGCGGTGCTTCGGGCGCGTCTCGGATGGGGGGAGCCGGGCCGTGCGGATGGGGATCGCCGGCGCGTACGCCGTACGACGCCGATCAATCTGAACGAATCAGAACTCGGGTGCCAGGGTGAAGATGACGTCGCCTTCCTGGAGACCGGCCAGATCCGTCTGCTGCGCAAAGTCCAGGCGCATGACCGCGAAGCCGAACAAGTTCATGCGCACACCCGCGCCGAACGAGGCGCGACCGTCGACTAGCCGGAACCCGAAGGGTCCCGGGTCGTCCGACGTCGCGAACTGGAACGGCAAACCGGGAATCCTGGCGAAGCCCGCGTCGAACCAGACCGCGCCACGCAAAGGAGGAAGGCCGCCGATGCCCACGAACGGTCGATCGACGAGCGGGAAGCGGAACTCAAGGTTCACGAGACCGACCTGGCTGCCGATCAGCTCGGGGTGGGGATCGTCCCCGTCCTCCGCGTCATAGCCCCGCAGCAGAGTCGGTCCCGCGATCGTCCGGAAGCGCTGGTTCTCGTCGTTCGGGCCGAACTCGCCCAGGAACAGCGCGCGGGACGCGATCGTGAAGTGTCGTCGGAACAGCCAGTACTTCCGCAGGTCCCCGTAGAACTGCGTGAACCGACGATCGCCGACCGCGCGCAACACCTCGAGCCGCTGCCGGCTCCCGCCGAGCGGGCCCGTCGAGCCGTAGAACGCTGTGTCGTACACATAGGAGAGCGAGGGCGCGGCGTACGCCTCGTTGGGAAGGTCTCTCTCGATCTGCGGCACCGGGTCGAACAGGTCGAAGCGGGCGAGCCGGCGATCCACGTGCGCGGCGATGCCGCCCAGCTCGAACCGGGTGAAGCGGCTGATCGGATACGAACCGAAGAAGCGGGCTCCACGGATGATGTCGCTGCGATACAGGAAATCGTCGGAGGTGTTCCCGGAAAGCGGCGTGTAGTCGCTCCGCAGCTGGAACGCCGATGCCCCCCAGTTCATTCGCTTCTTGAGGTTCGCGTACGTGAACAACAGGTCACTGTCGGTGATCGATCCGTACACGGACGCCGCGATGAACAGATTGTGGTCTCCCAGCAAGTCGCTGAACGCGAGTTGCGACGCGCCGAACGCCCCCACCCCGGACACGAACCCCACCTCCGGCTGCCCCACGATGTCCGGCTGGAACTTCACCCGGTAGTCGCGCTTCTCGAAGCCGCTGGTGTCCCGCGGCAGGCCGACCGT
>JAICNR010000214.1 GCA_025931135.1 Gemmatimonadota bacterium
AGGCCGGCCGCGAGGTGGATCCGGAGGATTCGGGTGGCGAGCGGCTTCCAGTCGGGCGTGCCCCCGATCGACAGGATCGTCGAGCGCGAAAGCAGCGAGACCAGGCCCCATTGCACCCACCCGACGACGAGCGCCGCGAGACTGTACTCCCCGTACCCCTCCGCGCCGAGCCAGCGGGTGAGGAACGCCGCCGTGACGATGCCCGTGGGGAAGACGAGGGACTCGGCGGCGAAGAGCCGCACCGTCCCCGCGAGTGTCTTCCGGCCCGGCCCAGCGCTCCGCTCCACGCGGCAATCGTATAGATTATCGGCGCCGTCGCAAACCGGCGGCTCCGGGACATCGTGGAAAACAACAGCGGCACCCCGCAGGACGCAGCGGAGCATGGACCGCACGATCGTCATCGGCGCAGGCCCCGCTGGGTTGGCCGCAGCGCACGAGCTCTCGGAGCTGGGTCGCCGGGCCGTGGTCCTCGAGCAGGACGACCAGGTGGGCGGGATCGCCCGGACGGTCGTCTATCGCGGCTACCGGTTCGACATCGGTGGGCATCGGTTCTTCACGAAGGCCGCCGCGATCCAGGAGCTGTGGGAGGAGATCATGGGGGACGATTTCCTCGTCCGGCCCCGGCTCTCCCGCATCCACTACCGCGACACGTTCTTCCATTACCCTCTCAAGCCGGTGGAGGCGCTCATCGGCCTGGGGCCGATCGAGGCCATCCGGATCTTCGTCAGCTACGTGCGCGCGCGGGCGTTCCCCATCGTCGACGAGCGGACGTTCGAGGAGTGGGTCGTGAACCGGTTCGGGCGCCGGCTGTTCCAGATCTTCTTCGAGACGTACACCGAGAAGGTGTGGGGACGCCCGTGCAGCGAGATCGGCGCGGACTGGGCGGCGCAGCGGATCAAGAACCTGGATCTCGTCGCCGCCGTGCGGAACGCCCTCATCGGCAACCGGGCGGACGGCCAGGTCGTCACGACGCTGATCGACCGCTTCCACTACCCCCGGCTGGGGCCGGGGATGCTCTGGGAGCGGTGGACCGAACGGCTGGTGGAGCGGGGCGTCGAGATCCGGATGGAGACCCGCGCGCGAGCGCTTCTCCACGATGGCGGGCGGGTCGTGGCGGTGGAGACCGAGCGTCCCGACGGATCGACGGAGCGGGTAGAGGGCGAGCACTTCATCTCGACGATGCCGGTCCGGGAGCTCGTGCGCGCGCTCCGCCCCGCTCCTCCCGAGTTCGTCGTCCAGGCAGCGGAGCGGCTCGCGTACCGCGACTTCCTGACGGTGGTCCTGATCGTCGACGCCGAGGAGTTGTTCCCGGACAACTGGATCTACATCCACTCGCCGGACGTCCGGGTGGGTCGCATCCAGAACTTCAAGAACTGGAGCCCGGACATGGTCCCCGATCCCGCGACGACTTCGCTGGGGCTCGAGTACTTCGTTCACGAGGACGACGACCTGTGGTCGATGCCGGACGCCGACCTGGTTGCGCTGGGGGCGCGCGAGACCGCGCGGCTCGGCCTCGTGCGCGACGGGACGGTCGTGCGCGACGGGACCGTGGTGCGCGTCCGGAAAGCGTATCCCGTCTACGACGGCGGGTACAAGGAGTCGCTGGCCACGATCCGCGGCTGGCTCTCCGGGATCGAGAACCTCCAGCTGGTCGGCCGCAACGGTCAGCACCGCTACAACAACCAGGACCACTCGATGCTCACCGGAATCCTCGCCGCGCGGAACGTGGCGGGCGAGGCGCACGACGTGTGGGGGATCAACCTGGATGACGAGTATCACGAGGCTGGTGGAGGAGCGGGGGATCGCCTCACGCCGGGAGTGGCGCGGGACCGAACGCTGGAGGAGGTTCTGGCCGCCGCGTTCGCGCGCTACGACCCGGTCGCCCTCGGCGCGGCTGTCGGCGTGGTCTTCGGCGTGGGGTTGTTCCTGGCCACCGCGATCGCGCTCCTCCACGAGCCGGGCGACCCGGGGCGGGTCCTGTCGCTGCTCGGCGAGTACCTGGCCGGATACGAGGTGAGCTGGATGGGAGCGGGGATCGGTCTCCTCGGAGCCGGGCTCGGGGGCTTCGCCTTCGGCTGGCTCGTCGCGCGGACGATCAACGGTCTGATCGGATGGGAGGAATCGCTCCTCCGGCGGCAGATCCTCGCGCGCACGCTCGATCCGCTGGAGGCGATGCCCCAATGACGGACCACCCCGTTACCTCGGAGGAGCTCGGGCTCATCGAGACTGCGGTGGCGCGGCTCCGGGCGGGGATCCTGGCCATCGTGTTCGGGATGGTGGGGGGGGGCGGTCTGTTCGTCGCCACCGCGTGGCTCCTGATCAAGGGCGGGGAGAACGTCGGCGCGACGCTCGGCCTGCTCGGAAACTACCGCCCCGGGTACGCGGTCACGTG
>JAICNR010000164.1 GCA_025931135.1 Gemmatimonadota bacterium
GGGGGGCATGAAGCAGAAGCTCGCGCTGTCGTGCGCGCTCGTGCACCGGCCGCGGCTCCTCCTCCTCGACGAGCCGACGTTCGGAGTCGACCCGATCTCCCGCCGCGACCTGTGGATCATCCTCCAGGAGATGCTCGGCGATGGGATCACGATCGTCCTCTCCACTTCCTACCTCGACGAGGCGGAGCGCTGTGACCGCGTCGCGCTCCTCGACGAAGGCCGCATCGTGGCGCTCGACTCCCCACGCTCGCTCCAGTCCGGGCTCGAGGGTCGCGCGTTCGCGATCCGCGCCCGACTGCCGCGCCGGGCGCTCGACGTCCTTCGCGCCCGCCCGGAGACGCGCCGCGCGGCGCTGTTCGGGGAGGCCGTGCACGTCACCCTGGCCGAGCCCGCGGCCGAGCTCCCCGGGCGACTCCTCGGCGCGCTCGAGACCGCGGGCGCCGGTGTCGAATCGGTCGAGGCGCTGCGGCCCTCACTGGAGGACGTCTTCATCGAGCGTACCGGTGGCTGAGGCCGATCTCGGCGTCCATCCCTCCGAGCCGGTGATCGACGCCGACGAGCTCACCCGGCGATTCGGGGACTTCGTCGCCGTCGACGGGCTCTCGTTCGCGGTCCGTAGCGGCGAGATCTTCGGCTTCCTGGGACCGAACGGAGCCGGCAAGACCACCGCGATCCGGATGCTGATCGGCCTCCTCGAGCCGAGCTCTGGCTCGGCCCGCGTCGCCGGGCACGACGTCCGCCGCGAGCCCGACGCGGTCAAGCGCTCGATCGGCTACATGAGCCAGCTCTTCTCGCTGTACTCCGATCTGACGGTCCGCGAGAACCTGGAGCTCTTCGCGGGCCTCTACGACCTGCCCGCCGATCGCCGCGAGGATCGGATCCGCTGGGCGCTCGGGACGGCGGGGCTCGAGGGACGCGGCGATCAGCTGACGGCGACGCTCCCGCTGGGCCTCAAGCAGCGCCTCGCGCTCGGCTCGGCGGTCCTCCACGAGCCCCCGGTCCTGTTCCTCGACGAGCCGACCTCCGGCGTCGATCCCGTGGCCCGGCGAACGTTCTGGGATCTGATCTCGGATCTCGCCGCGGCAGGCACGACCGTGCTCGTCACCACCCACTACATGGAGGAGGCCGAGCACTGCCACCGCCTGGCGCTCATGAACCGTGGTCGCCTCGTGGCCCTGGACGCTCCCTCGGCCCTCGAAGCGTCGCTCCATTCGCCGATTCTCGAGATTCGCACGAATGACCCGACACGCGCCGCCGCTCTGCTCGCCGGGATCGAAGGGATCGAGGACGCGACCATGGTCGGCCGGTCGGTCCACGCGATGGTCGCCGACGAGCCCACCGCCCGCGTGCGGATCGCCGAAGTCCTCGAACGCGAGGGGATCGACCTCCGCAGCGTGGATCGCGTGCGACCCACGCTCGAGGACGTCTTCGTCTCGGTCGTCCGCCGGAGCGGGGGGGTGGTCGAGGGATGACGCTCCGCCGGACGCTCGCCGTCGCGCGCAAGGAGGTCGTTCAGCTTTCCAGGGATCCGCGCAGCCTGGCCCTCGGGTTCCTGATCCCGCCATTCCTGCTCGTGTTCTTCGGGACCGCGATCACGTTCGACGTGGACGATATCCGACTCGCTGTCTGGGACGCGGACCGCACGCAAACGTCGTCACGGCTCGTGGACGCGTTCGTCGCCAGCGGGTACTTCCGTGTCGTCGACCGGCTGGAGCGCTACCCGGACACCACGCATTCGCTACAGTCGGGAGAAGCGCTCGCCGTGCTGGCCATTCCGCGGGGTTTCGCGCGTGACCTGGCCGGCGGCGGCCCCGCTCCGCTCCAGCTCCTCGTGGACGGATCGGACGCGAACACGGCCACGATCGCTATCGGATATGCGCGCGCGATCGCTTCCGCCTACTCCGTTCGTGTGGTGCTCGCCGGCCGGGAGCCGACGCCCGCGGTCGTGGCCGCGAGTCGGGTCTGGTACAACCCATCCCTCGAGAGCCGGAACATGGTCTTGCCCGGCCTCGTCGCGGTCATCCTGTCGATTCTCGCCGCGCTCCTGACCGCGCTCACGATCGCCCGCGAATGGGAGCGCGGGACGATGGAGCAGCTCGTCTCGACTCCGGTGACCCGTGTCGAGATCGTGGCCGGAAAGCTCCTCCCCTATCTCGCGATCGGGGTGCTCGACGTGCTGCTCGCGGTGGCGATCGGCAGAGCGCTCTTCGACGTTCCGTTCCGGGGCAGCCTCGCGCTCCTCATCGCCATGACGATCGTGTTCCTGCTCGCCGCCCTGGGCTTCGGAATGTTCCTCTCCGCCGCACTCAAGTCGCAGGTTCTAGCCACCCAGTTCGCAATGGTCGCCACCTACCTGCCCGCGCTCCTTTTGTCGGGGTTCATCTTCGCGATCGGGAACATGCCGCGGGTGCTCCAGCTAGCGACGTATCTGTTTCCGGCCCGCTACTACGTGACGATCACCAAGGCCGTGTTCCTCAAGGGCGTGGGGCTGGAGATCCTGTGGCGTCAGGGCCTGCCGCTGACGGGTCTCGCGGCCCTCGCCATCGCGGCGACCGTAGTGGCGTTCCGCAAGGAGGTCGAATGAGGCGGCTCTCCCGGCGTCACGTCGTCGAGATGGTGCGCAAGGAGCGACGCCAGCTCTTCCGCGACCCGCGGACCCGGCTCGTCATGTTCGTCGCGCCGGTGATCCAGCTGGTCATGTTCGGGTACGCCGTGAACACGGACATTCGCGACACCGCCATGTTCGTCGTGGACCGGGACCGGACTCCGGTCTCGCGCCTGCTGGTCGAGGCGTTCGAGACCACGGGCCGGTTCCGCGTGGAGGGAGCCTCCACCGACGCCGCCGACCTTGGCCGATCGCTCGATCGCGGCAGCGCGATCGTGGGGATCGAGATCCCTTCCGGATTCGCCGCGGACCTGGCGGCGGGGCGTCCGGCGCGAGTCCAGATTCTCGTCGACGGGACTCAGTCGAACACGGCCACGATCGCGCTCGGATACGCCGGGCGGATCGTGCAGGCGTTCGCGTTGGACCGCGCGGAGTCCGACGGGATCCCGGCGAGCGGTGGCTCCGCGGCTGCGGGGATCGACCTGCGCGCGCGCGCCTGGTACAACCCCGCTCTCCAGAGCCGGATGTACAACGTGCCGGCGGTCATCGGGGTGGTGCTCCTGCTCATGTGTCTGCTCCTGACGGCGCTGGCGGTGGCGCGCGAGCGCGAGGTCGGTACCCTGGAGCAGCTCATGGTGACTCCCCTCACGCCGACGGAGCTCATGCTCGGGAAGACGATCCCCGTGGCCGTCGTCGGGATGATCGATCTCGCGCTCGTAACCGGGGTCGCGGTCTTTTGGTTCCGGGTGCCATTCCGAGGCTCGGTCCTGGCGTTGATCGTGGCGGCCCTGCTCTACATCCTCGCGGGTCTCGCCCTGGGACTGTTGATCTCGACCGTCTCGCGGACTCAGCAGGAAGCGTTCCTGACGATGTTCCTGTTCATCCTGCCGGCGGTCATCCTGGCCGGGTTCCTGTATCCGGTCGAGACGATGCCGGCGTTCTTCCGCTGGCTGTCGCTGCTCGACCCGGTGCGCCATTTCCTCGTCATCGTGCGCGCGATCTTCCTCAAGGGCGAAGGGATCGCGGGCCTGTGGGCACAGTACGCGACCCTACTCGCGATGGCCGTGGCCGCGCTGTCGTTCGCGGTCGCGCGCTTCCGTCGGACGATCGCGTGAGCGCGTTCGACGTCTTCCTGTACGCGCTCGTGACCGCGCTCGCGACCGGGCTCGGGGCGATCCCGTTCCTCTTCGTGCGCCAGATGCCGCGGCGATGGCTGGGGTTCTCCAATGCCGTCGCGGCCGGGCTCATGAGCGGCGCCAGCATCGGGCTCCTGCGCGAGGGATTCGCCTATGACCCGGTTCGTCTCGGCGTCGGCGCGTTGGTCGGCGTGGCGTTCATCGTGGGCAGCCAGCGGCTCCTCGCCGTGCGCCCGGGCCTGGAGTTCCACAAGCTGCGCGGGGCCGACGCCCTCAAGGCCCTCATGATCGTCGGCGTCATGACGATCCACTCGGTGAGCGAAGGCGTGGGCGTCGGAGTCGCGTTCGGCGGCGGCGAGACCCTGGGCCTCTTCATCACGATCGCGATCGCGGTCCACAACATCCCCGAGGGCCTCGCGATCAGCCTCGTGCTCGTGCCGCGCGGCGAGTCCGTGCCGCGCGCGGCCGCGTGGAGCGTGTTCTCGAGCCTTCCGCAGCCGCTCTTGGCCGTGCCCGCCTTCCTGTTCGTCGAGGTGTTCGCGATGTTTCTGCCCGTCGGCCTCGGCTTCGCGGCCGGCGCGATGCTGTGGATGGCGTTCTCCGAGCTCCTCCCGGAAGCGTTCGAGGACGTTCGGCCGTCCGTCGTCGCGGCCATATTCGTGATCTCCATCGCCGCCATGCTCGGCTTCCAGGCCATCATCCGCGGATGACGGTTGCGCTGCGGCGAAGTGCGCCGTTATCTATCCGCGCGTGACGATCCTGATCGCCGCGCTCGCGCTCCTGGCGCTGGCCTGGGTGGCCTGGGTCTTCAA